>JANMPI010000252.1:0-3989 GCA_031369785.1 Acidobacteriota bacterium | reverse complement strand
CAGGCGGCGGGCGAGGCGTTCATCATCGGCGGGCCGCGCTATTTGTCCCAGACGGAGCTCGCCTCTGTCATCGCGCGGCACACCGGAGGCCGCGTCCTGCCCCTGCGCATCCCGGCCGCGCCGCTGCAGTGGCTGGGCGACCTGTGCGAGGCGGTCTGCGTGCCGTTCGGCATCGAGCCCCCGCTGCACCGCCGCCGCGTCGACTTCTGGACGAAGAGCCGCGCCTTTTCCATCGCCAAGGCCCGGGAGGTCCTCGGCTACGCGCCGCGCGTGGACGTGGACGAAGGTGTTGCGCGCACGGCGGCCTGGTACCGCGACGCGGGGTGGCTCTGACCGATCGCATCGCGGCGGCTGTTCTGGCCGTGATCGCGGTCGCCATGATCGGCGCCGCCGCGTCCGCGCGCGTCCCGGAGTTCTGGGGCGATGCCGCCACCTATCACTCGATGGCCTGGAGCCTGGCCGAGGACGGCGACCTCGAATACGAGGCGCGCGACGTGTTCCGCGTGCGCCGCGAGTATCCCTCGGGGCCGCAAGGGCTCTTCCTGAAGCGCGCCAGCGGCGGATTCACATTCGACGGCGCGGGCCTTCATCGCGTGCCCGCGAGCGACCCGCGGATCTACTTTGCCAAGGCCTTCGTGCATCCCCTGATCGCGGCGCCCTTCGTGCGGGTGATGGGGAGCCGCGGTCTGCTGGTCATGAATGCGGTGGCCCTCGCCATGGCCCTCGGCCTCGCCTATCGGGAGCGCCGCCGCAGCGCGAGCCCCGGCCCCGCCCTCCTCGCCGCGGTGGCGCTGCTCCTCGCCACGATCGCGCCCGTGTACCTCGTCTGGCCCACCCCGGAGCTGGTGACGCTGGCGATCGTGATGGGCGGCCTGTCGGCGTGGCGCAGCGATCGTCCCGTGCTGGCGGCCATCCTGCTCGGCATCGCGACCTACACCAAGCCCTACAACCTCCTGCTCGCGATCCCGCTCGGCCTCGAGCCGCTGCTGGCGCTCCGTCCGTGGGGGAAGGCCCTCGGCGAGAGTGTGCGGCGCGGGCTCGTGATGGCCGCGACGGTGGTCGCCTTGTTCGGCGTCAACGCCGCCATCACCGGCGAGGTCAACTACCAGGTCGGTGAGCGCAAGACGTTCTACGGCCGCTTCCCGTTCGAGATGGACGGCGAGCGCGCGGTCACCTTCGGCAACAGCGGCATCTGGATGACGACCGATCACCTCGGCCCGCTCGTGGAGGGATCGGACGAGGCGCTGGTCACGCGGCGCACGGGGCCGGCGCGGCCGGCCGGTGAAGTGGCGGCGTCGCTGCGCCGGAACCTCTACTACTTCTGGGTCGGACGCTTCGGGGGCGCCGTCGCCTACTGCTTCCCGGCGGTGCTCGCCCTCGCCGTCTTCCTGCTCCTGGGCCCGCGCGGGCGCCCGGGCGGGCTGGCCGTCGGAGCGCTCGCGGCGTCCTTCCTCTTCTATATATGGATGATCCCGGACAACTGGTACGGGGGCGGGGGGACTCTCGGAAACCGCTACTTCCTGAGCCTGCTGCCGCTCGCCATCGTCTTCCTTCCCCCGGGCCGCGAGATCGCGGTCGCGGTCACCGGGATCGCGGTCTCCGCGGCGCTGCTGTGGCCGATGTGGGCGGCGCCGATCCACCACGCGCTCCATCCCGGCGATCACGCCACGGTCCAGCCCTTCCAGAGCCTGCCCCCCGAGCTCACGATGCTGAACGACCTCGCGGTCTTCACCGAGCTCTGGCGGAAGAAGCAGGCGTATGGCGACACGGAGGGCGACCCGCACCTGCACTGGCCCGCCGATCCCAAGGCGTACTACCTGTACTTCAGCGACAACGGCACGTATGGCCGCGAATCGCGCGACGGCGTGCAGGGCTTCTGGCTGCGCGGCGAGCAGCCGGGCGAGGTGATCCTGCGCGCCCTCGAGCCCGTGAAGCGCGTCACGGTCCGCGTCGTCGGCGGTCCGGCGGGAGACGACGTGAGCGTCGGCATCGGCCTCGATCAGCAGCGCTTCCAGCTGACCGCTGGGCAAGTGGGTGAGGCCACCTTCGAGACGAGGCCGGGTTTCCCGTACTACGACACGTTCGTCCACGTGCTGCGCCTGCGCTCGCGCCGCGGCGCGCCCGACGAGCACGGGCGGACGCTTGGAGCGTTCGTCTCCATCGCGCTCGAGACCGAAAAGCGGCCGCGCTAGGGCAGCAGCGCCCGCGCGCGATCCAGCTCGGTCGCGTACCGCTCGAGGGCGGCGGCGGCGATGTCCACCTGCCGCGGAACGTCCTCCCACTGCCGCTGCTCCAGTGCCTCGCGGATGCCGGGCAATGTCTTGACGCCGTACCCCGTGTAGAAGCCGGGCGCGTACAGGTGATGGCGGAACCAGGGCCGCCGCGGCAACCCCTCGTTGCGTGTGAACGCGCGCTCCATCCCGAGAAGGGCCTGGTCGAGCGCGGGGTTGGGCGCCAGGCTCGCCGCCGACGTCCGCGCCTTGTCGTACTCGCGCGCGCTTTCCTCCACCCGCCGGAGCGCGTTGCGCAGCGGCGCGAAGCTGAAGAAGGGGACGGCGGGCCTCGCCGCGGGGACCATGAGCGGCTCCTTCGGGTCGCCGCCGATCTCCATCGTGCGGTCCTTGATCTGCCGGTTCTCCTCCTCGGTCCCGGCCCGCATCTCGTCGGCCAGCTTCTCGATCTCCCCGACGTAGACGGCGACGGTGTCCGCCAGGGGGCCGAACGTGAACGGGAGGACGTCCGCCTCCGCGAGGCGCAGCACGGTGCGCGCGCCGACCTGCGCCATGGCCACGCCGTAGGCGAACGTCGGATCGCCGAAGCGCGTGTAGTGGTCGAAGGAGTCGAAGATGGAGTGATACGAGCCGCCGCCGTCCTCGCCTCCGAAGCCGAGGCTGAGCGACGCGATGCCGAGGTGCTGCAGGAAGGGCGTGTAGTCGGAGCCGGAGCCGAGCGCGTCGTTGCGCAGGTCCGCCCGGGAGCGCAGCTCGGCCCGCTCTTCCTTCGTGCCCTGGAGGATCCGCCGGGCGCGCGCGCGCTCGGCCACGCTCACCTTCCGCTGCGGGTCGGTGACGTCGCGGGCGACCTCGTTGACCAGCGCCTCGAGGCTGTGCGATCCGCCGGCGGACAGGAACCCGCGGCCGTTGGTGTCCGAGTTGATGTACACGACCGCCTTCTGCTGCAGCTCGGCGGCATGCGTCTCCGCCCATTCCGTCGAGCCGAGGAGGCCCGGCTCCTCGCCGTCCCACGCCGCGTACACGACGGTGCGGCGCGGGGTGAAGCCCGCGGTGTGCAATCGCCCGACGGCCTGGGCCTCCGCGAGCAGTGCGACGAGCCCGCTCACCGGATCCTCCGCCCCGTTCACCCACGCGTCGTGGTGGTTGCCGCGGATCACCCACTCGTCGGGGCGCTCGCGCCCGCGCAGCATCGCGATCACGTCGTACGCCGGGACCTGCTTCCAGTCGAAGGCGAGCTTCAGATGCACGCGCGCCGGCCCCGCCCCGAGGTGATAGGTGATGGGGAGCGCGCCGCGCCACGCCTCGGGGGCGACCGGACCGCCGAGCGCTTCGAGCAGGGGACGCGCGTCGGCGTACGAAATCGGCAGCACCGGGATCTTCGTGATCGTCACCGCCTCGGCGCGGGACAGCCGCCGCGCGTCCCTGGTCGCGCCCACGCCGGGAGTGAGGGGGTCGCCGGGGTGGACCGGCATGTCCGCCACCGAGCCGCGCTGGGCCCCGGTCTCGTTGCGGTACGCGCCCTTCGGGTAGACGTCGCCCTGGAAGTAGCCGTCGCCGCGGGGGTCGGAGTAGATGATGCAGCCCACGGCGCCGTGCTCGGCCGCCACCTTGGGCTTGATCCCGCGCCAGGAGCCGCCGTAGCGGGTGATCACGATCTTGCCCTTCACGTCGATGCCGTAGCGCTCAAGGGTCTCGTAGTCCTTCGGCACCCCGTAGTTGACGTACACGAGAAGCCCCTCCACGTCGCCGTCCACC
>JANMPI010000233.1:0-18297 GCA_031369785.1 Acidobacteriota bacterium | reverse complement strand
CGAGGGACAGCAGGGTCGCGCCGAGGTCGACCGTCGAGACCGCGCCGCTCCGCCGTCCCGCGCTCACGCCCGCGCCCTTCAGGATGAGCGGAACGCGGAGCGTGACGTCGTACACGAACAGGCTGTGGCTCTCCTCGCCGTGCTCGCCAAAGGCTTCGCCGTGGTCGGCGGCCAGCGCGACGATCGACGGCCCCGCGCGGGCGTCCCACGCATCGAGAACACGCCCCACCGCGACGTCGACGGCCGCGATCTCGCCGCGGTACGCGTCCCCGCCGCGAAACGCGGGTGGCGGATCGTAGGGTGCGTGGGGATCGAAGAAATGCGCCCACAGGAAGACATCGCCCGGCTGCGCGGCCAGCCACGCGATCGACGCATCCGCCACCGCGTCGGCGCGGCGCTCCGCGAATTCGTAGTGGACGCCGGGCGCCTTGTCCAGGCGATCGTCGTAATGGCCGAACCCGCGCCCGAGGCCGAACCGCCGCGCGAGCGGAAAGCCGCCGACGAAGGCCGCGGTCGAGCGTCCCTCTTCGCCGAGGGCCTCGGACAGGGTCGCGATGTTGGCGCCGAGCTCGAAAGCGCCGTTCCCGCGGACGCCGTGCGCCGGCGGGATCAACCCCGTGAAGAGCGAGGCGTGCGCGGGGAGGGTGATCGGCGCCGGCGTGAACGCGCGCTCGAAGAGGGCGCCCGCGGCGGCGAGCGCGTCGATGCGCGGCGTGCGCGCGAGGGTGTCGCCGTAGCAGCCCAGCCGGTCGGCGCGCAGCGTGTCGACGGTGATCAGGAGGACGGACCGCGCGGGCGCGGGTGACGGCGAAGGAGCGGGCGTGCCCGGCCGGCAGGCGATGGCCACTACCGCGCCCATGACGATCCCGGCGGCACCGCCTCCTCTTGGCATCGGCCCGATCACACACGAAACCGCGGCGCGAGACAAACCCGCGAGTCGGAGTACGATTCTGACCCAATGGCAGAGGCGAAGACGGTCCTGGCCGGTATCGGGAACACGCCGATGGTCGAGCTCCGGCGCGTGGTGCCGGCCGGCAGCGCGCGCGTGGTCGCGAAGCTCGAGTCCGCCAACCCGACGGGCAGCATGAAGGACCGGGTGGCTCGGGCCATCGTCGAGCGCGCGGCCGCGGACGGGCGCCTCGCTCCCGGCGGCACCGTGGTCGAATACACCGCGGGCACGACGGGCATCTCGCTCGCGCTGGTCTGCGCCGCCCTCGGCTACAAGGCGCACTTCGTGTTCTCGGACGCCTTCAGCGACGAGAAACGCCACACGATGCTCGCCTACGGGGCGGAGATCACCGACGTCGCGAGCGAGGGCGGCAAGATCAACGAGCAGCTCATCAAGAAGATGATCGCCACCGCGAGCGAGATCAGCCAGAAACCCGGCCACTGGTGGTCGGATCAGCTGAACAACACCGACGGCGAGGCCGGCTACCACTCGCTGGGCGAAGAGATCTGGCAGCAGGCGGATGGCAAGGTCGACGCCTTCGTGCACTCGGTGAGCACGACGCACTCGATCCACGGGACCGCGGCCGCGCTGCGCGGCCACGGGCGGCCGGTCCGCGTGGTGGCGGTGGAGCCCGCGGAGTCCGCGGTGCTGTCCGGCGGACCGTCGGGATCGCACAAGATCGAAGGCATCGGCATCGGCTTCATCCCGCCCCTCTGGAAGCGGGCCGAGGTAGACGAGATCCTCACCGTGTCCACCGACGAGGCCAAGGCAATGGCGCGGAGGCTGGCGCGCGAGGAAGCGATCTTTGCCGGCGCGTCGACGGGCGCCAACGTGGTGGCCGCGCTCCGCGTCGCGCGGACGCTCGGCCCCGGGGCGACGGTGGCCACGATCATCGTGGACTCCGGCCTGCGCTACCTGAGCACCGACGTCTTCCGCGCCGCCCCCCGCCCATGAAAGACGTGGTGACGGCCCAGGACATCCAGTCGATTCCCGCCGGCGGTGAGCTCTCGACCGGCCTCGGCGCCATCGTGACTCCGTGGGCGCGCGAGCTGGCGGCGACGCGCGGCGTCCGTATCGTGCAAAAGGCGGCGGCGACCGGCGCGGTGGTCGTGGCCCTCGGCGCGGACCACGGCGGCTTTGCGATGAAGGAGCAGATCAAGGCGGTCCTCACCCGCCTCGGCTACCGCTTCACGGACAAGGGCGCGTTCTCGCCCGATCCCGTCGACTATCCGGACACCGCACTCGCGGTCGCCCGCGCGGTCAAGTCCGGCGAGGCGGGCCTCGGCATCCTCGTGGACGGCGCGGGGATCGGATCGGCGATGGCGGCCAACAAGGTTCCCGGCGTTCGCGCCGCGGTGTGCGTCAACGAAGCCGCCGCGCGCAACGCCCGCGAGCACAACGACGCCAACGTGCTGGCGCTGGGCGCGAAGTTCGTCGACGAGGCCGGACTGGCCGCGATCGTGGAGACGTTCCTGACCGCGCGCTGCACGGAAGAGCGCCACGCGCGGCGGGTCGAGAAGATCAAGGCCATCGAGGAGTCGTATCTCAAATGACCGATCCCATCCTCGTCGAGCGTCTCGTGCGCGCGATCCTCTCCCAGATCGGTCCCGAGGAAACGCCTTGCGCCTGCCACTCCGCGGGCGGCGGATGCTGCCCGGATCGCCTCGGAAGACTGATCGCCCACGGTGCGGAGCGATTCGGGATGCAGGCGGGCGGAAACCTCTACCCGCGGGACATCGCCCGCGCCATCGATCACACGCTGCTGAAGGCCGAGGCGACGCGCGAGCAGATCGAGACTCTCTGCGCGGAGGCCCGTGAGCACGGCTTCGCCACGGTGTGCGTCAACCCCGCCTGGGTGCGCCTCTGCGCCGACCGCCTGCGCGGATCGGAGACGCGGGTCTGCACCGTCGTCGGCTTCCCGCTCGGGGCGACGCTGCCCGAGGTCAAGGCCTTCGAGGCCGGACGCGTCGTCGCCGAAGGTGCGTGCGAAGTGGACATGGTCATAAACGTGGGGGCGCTCAAGTCCGGCGATTACCGGCTCGTCGAGCGCGACATCGCGGGCGTGGTCGCGATCAGCCACGCCGGGGGTGCGCTGGTCAAGGTCATCCTCGAGACCGCGCTCCTCACCGACGACGAGAAGGTGAAGGGCTGCGTCCTCTCGCAGGCCGCGGGCGCGGATTTCGTGAAGACCTCCACCGGGTTCAGCACGGGGGGGGCCACGCCGGAAGACGTCACCCTCATGCGCCGTGTGGTGGGCCGCGACATGGGGGTGAAAGCGGCGGGCGGGGTGCGCGACCTGCGGTCCGCCCAGCAGATGATCGAGGCGGGCGCGGATCGGATCGGGGCCAGCGTCGGGGTCAAGATCGTGCAGGAGAGCAAGGGCGCCACCACGCCGTCCGCGCCAACCTCGGGCTACTAGGCTCGCGGCTCCGCGCGCAGCAGGCGCATTCCGTTGCCGATGACGAGGAGCGACGCGCCCATGTCGGCCGCGACCGCTGCCCACAGCGATCCGTGCCCCGTGAGGGCCACGCCCAGGACCGCCGCCTTCACCGCCAGCGACAGGCCGATGTTCTGCGCGATGGTGCGCCGCGTGGCCCGGCCGAGCGCGATGAGGGGCGCGAGCACGCCGAGGTCGTCGGACATGAGCGCGATGTCGGCCGTCTCCAGCGCCGCATCGGTGCCGCGGCCGGCCAGCGCAATTCCCACGTCCGCGGCGGCGAGCGCGGGCGCATCGTTGACGCCGTCGCCCACCATCGCGACGCGGCCCCCGGCACGCCGCCGCTCGCGCAAGCGGTCGACCTTGTCTTCGGGCAGCAGGTCCGCGCTCCAGTTGGTGATCCCGGCCTGGGCCGCTATCGCGCGCGCCGTCCTTTCGTTGTCTCCGGTGAGCATCGAGGATTCGACGCCCATGGCCCGCAGCGCCGCGACCGCCGCCGCCGCTTCGGGCCGGAGGACGTCGCCCACCGCGATGGCGCCGACCATGCGCGGAGCGGGCGCGTCGACCGCGACCAGCACCACCGTCTTCCCCTCGCCCTCGAGGCGCGTGAGGTCGGCGTCGAGGCGGTGATCGCAGAGGCCCTGCTCGTCGAACCAGCGATGGCTCCCCACCATCACCATCGCGTCGTCGACGCGCCCGCGCACCCCGCGGCCGGGGATCACGTTCACGCCCGTGGCCGGCCGCACGACGACGCCGGACGCCCGGGCGTGGGCGACGATCGCCTCCCCCACCGGGTGAGCGCCGCGCGCCTCCACCGCGGAGGCGAGCGCTACGACCTCGCCCGCCGCCCCGTCTGCCACCGCGATCACCTCGGTGACGTGGGGCTCGCCGCGCGTCAGCGTGCCCGTCTTGTCGAAGACGACCTGGCGCACGCGGCCGATCTCCTCGAGGTGCGCTCCGCCCTTGATGAGCACGCCCGCACGGGACGCGGCGGTGAGGGCGGAGACGATGGAGACCGGCGTCGAGATGACGAGCGCGCAGGGGCAAGCGATCACCAGCAGGACGAGCGCGCGATAGCCCCACTCGGCCATCGTTCCCTCTCCCGCCAGGGGCGGAATCACCGCGACCAGGAAGGCCGCCGCCACCACCGCCGGCGTGTAGATGCGCGCGAAGGCTTCCACGAAGCCCTGGCTCGGCGCCCGTGACGACTGTGCTTCCTCGACGCGACGGAGCACGCGCGCCAGCGTGGTGTCGCTGGAGACGCGCGTCACGCGCACCTCGAGCGCGCCGGATCCGTTGATCGACCCCGCGAACACGGCGTCGCCGGCCTCGCGCAAGACGCGCCGCGACTCGCCGGTGAGCGGCGACTGATCGAGCTCGCTCGTCCCGGCGACGATGACGCCGTCGAGGGGCAGCCGCTCGCCCGGCTTCACGAGGATGTGCTCGCCGGGGGCCACCGCATACGCGGCGACGCGCTCCTCCGCCGTCCCGCGGCGCACCAGCGCCGTCTCCGGGGCGAGGGACATGAGCCCGCGGATGGCCCGCCGCGCGCGCTCCAGGCTGCGGGCCTCGAGGAGTTGGGCGAGCGAGAAGAGCACCACCGTCGACGCGCCCTCGCCCCATTCCCCGATGACCATCGCGCCCCCGACGGCCACGGTCATGAGCGTATTCATGTCCACGTTGCCTTGCCGCAGGCGCTGCCAGCCGGTGCGGGCGACGGGGAATCCGCCGACCAGGATCGCGGCCAGGTAGAGAGGGATCGCCGCCATCGGCGCCACGAACCCGGTGAGCGCCCCCGCGGCCGTGAAGCCAAGCGCGGCGATCGTCGTCACGGGCCGCGGAGCGGCCGAGGGGGCCGCCGTCTCCGCACGCGCGCGGAAGCCGATGTCGGCCAGCGCGTGCTCGACCTCGTGGCGGTCGACGGTGTGGACGACGGTCGCCTTGCCGGTGACCGCGGAAGCCCGCACCGAGCACACGCCCGGAACGCGGGCCAGCCGCTCCTCGACCATCGCGACCTCGGCTGCGCAGCACATCCCCTCCACGGCGAAGGTGTGCGTCTGCTCGTTCTCGCAGCCCGGGCAGGCCGCAGCGGCCGTGCTCAATTCCGTCCCCTTCGCGCCGCCCGGGGCATCCGCAGCGCCGCCCGCGCGCGTCCCTCTTCCGCCGCGTGCGACATGCCCATGTCGACGAGGGTGCGGATGTGCTCGTCCTGGAGGCGGTAGTAGGTCCGCTTGCCGTCGCGGCGCACCGCCACGAGGCGCCGGTCGCGCAGCAGCCGCAGCTGGTGGCTCACTGCCGAGGGCGAGATGGCAAGCACGCCGGCGAGGTCGGAAACGCACAGCTCGTCGACGGACAGCGCGTGCAGGATCCGGGTGCGCGTGGGGTCGCCGAGGAGCGAGAAGGTCTCGGCGAGCACGAGCGCGCCCTCGGGAGAGACGAGCGCCCGCCGCACCCGCCGCACCCGGGCCTCATCCACGAAGGCGAGAACATCTGCACGCTTGCTCATATGTGCTGATGATAGCACAATCGCCCGTGACCGGCTTATTCAAGCTGGGGTGGAACGTCGGCGACCACCGACGACAGGGCCTCGCTCCCCCCCAGGCCCCCCACCGGGCGCCGGTCGCGCTGCGCGCTCCCGCCGCCCTCCTGATCCGCTCGTGCGCCTTTTCATCAAGCCAAAGCTTGGCGGCGCTACCGCCGGGGCAGGCGGGCGACGAACGAATCGGCGGTCTTGCGGGGGTCGAGCCCCACCGCCCGCGCGTACTCCTGCAGGAACCCGCGCACGTACACGACCGCGGGCAGGCGCTCGAAGCGATCCGCCTCGATGTCCTCGAACGTCCGCTTGCCGACCTTGGAGTCGGCGGCGATCCGTGCCAGCGTGACGCCCCGCGACTCCCGGAAGCGCTTCAGGTCCGCGCCCGTCACCGGATCGGGGAGGGTGACCGGCCGGGGACGGCCGGCGGCGTCGACCTGCCCCGCCGCCGCGCGGCGCGCGGCCAGCTCCGCGTCGTAGGCGGCGCGCAATGCCGGGTCGGACAGCACCCGGTACGCTTCCTGGATCCGCTCCCGCGCGGCCCGCCGCTGCTCGCCGTCGAGGAGCGAATAGGTCGCGACCCCGGCCTCGTCATAGAGGGCGAGGCCATGCTGATACGCCTTCTCGATCGCCTCCGGGCTCGCCCCCCGCTCCACGTCGAGCGCCTCGTAGTGGGTGAGCTCGCCTACCAATCGAAGCTCATCGGCTCGCCCTGCAGCAGCCCGCGGGCGATCTGCCGCACGTTCTGCGCCGCCTTCCCCTCCGGGTCTTCGGCGACGAACAGACGGCGCTGCCGCACCGCCTGCCACACCGCATCGTCGTGGTAGACGAAGCCGGCGTTGGTGGCGCGGACGCCCAGGTGGCGCGCGCACGCGGTCACGAGCTGCGGCCCGATGGCGGCGTCGGCCGGCCCGCGCACCTGGTTCACGAGAAAGCGCGGCTTGAAGGCGGCGAGGGCGGCCTGCAGCGCGGGCAGCGCGGCCGGGCACTCGTTCTCCACCGCGCTCAAGAGCTCGACCGGCGTGCGGATCCCGCGCAGGTTCGAGGGATCCATCGCGAAGTCCAGGATCTCGCGGGCCGCCACGTCGTCGCACGCCGCGCGCAGGCGGCGGAAGAGCGCACTTTTGATGAAGCGATAACCGTTCTCGACCGACGTCGGCTCCGGCACCACCACCAGCAGGCTGACGTCGGAGACGAGGAAGAAATCGATGATGTTGAACGACGTCCCCGCCCCGAGGTCCATGAGGATGATGTCGGCGTCGATGGCGCGCAGGCGGCTCAGCAGCCGCACCTTCTGCTGGTGCTTGATGTTCGCGGCGCTGAAGAGGTCGGCGGCGCCGCTGATGAGCCGCAGGCGCGGGAAGTTCGTCTCCACCGCCACGTCCTCGATGCGCTCGACGCGCCGCATGACGAAGTCGGCGAGCGATCGCTGCGGCGCGGGCACCCCGAGGCAGGTGTGCAGGTTCGCGCCGCCGAGGTCCGCGTCGACCAACACCACGCGCTTGCCCAGCCGCGCGAGCTGCCAGCCGAGAGCGGCGGTCAGGACCGACTTCCCGATCCCGCCCTTGCCGCCGCCGACCGACCACACCTGCCGCCGCGGCGCCCGCGGCACCACCGCGGCCAGGGCGTTGCTCATTTGACGATCACGCTGGCGAGGATCGAATCGAGCAGCGCCCGCGTGTCCCTCGACTTCTTCCAGACCGGCGCCGGCGCGTAGCTGACCGCGCAAAGCGAGTGCCCCCCGCCGACCACGGTGACGTTGCGCTGCCGCCATTCCTTGTGGCCGTCGATCGCGTTGTCGTAGCGGATGGTGAAGGCCGAGTCGAGCGCGCGGCGATTCCCGCCCACGTCTCCGCCGATGAAGTCGTACTCGTACTTCACGACCGGCGACGTCGCCTCCGGCGGGGCCAGCCGCTCGAGCATGCACGCGCCGTGGAGGCTGTCGTAGCCGTAGTCGCCCGCGAGATGGACGAAGCGGACGCGCACGCCGCCCCCGCTGGCGTTGATCGTCTCCGGCTCTTTTTTGGTGTTCTCGACCACCCAGCCCGCGGGGGTGCGAAAGGTGAACGCGCCGGAGGGGGACTGGTGCTCGGTCGCGAGGGGAATGGGAGGAGCGGGGGCGTGCTGGGCGGCCGGCGACGGCACGGCGACGCTGGCCGCGGCACAGGCGGCGAGCACGACGCCCAACGTGATGCGCCGTGGGACGGCGGCCGGCTCAATCATCCCGCGTGACCAGAGGATAGCGGACTCCGCGGGCCGGGGCAACGGTTTTCGGGGAGCGCAGGAGGACGGCCTCGAGGACTCCCGCCGCCACCGCGCGCGCCTTGTCCGAGATGCGGGCGGCATCGACGCGGGGGCCGCGCGGGTCGACGTCGCCCACCTTGACTCCCGCGGCAACGACGACGCCGTCCCGGATCGCGCCCCGCAGGAGACCGGCGATCGGCGTCGCGACCGGCTCGCCGTCGACATCCCCCACCACGTCGCCGGGGATCACGATCGCGCCGATCGCGAGCGTCTCGTGGTACGTTCCCGCTCGCGGCGCGCGCAGGACGCGCTCCTCGGTGAACCCGAGGACGGGGCTCGGCCGCGACGTGTCGGCCGTAGCACTCCCCGACCACACGACGCGTCCCAGATCCGGCCCGCGCTGGGTCTCGATCACCGCGTCGACGTCGGCTCCGGCAATTATGCCGGGGCCGAGCCCCACCAGGAACGCGCCAACGGCGGCGCGCGGTCCGGGCGCCTGCTTGGTCATCCGCGCATCGACGATGACGTCCGCGGGCCAGGTGGCGAGGACGCCTCCTTCGGGGTCGACGATCACGGCGACGAAGTCGCCCGGCGCGGAGGGAATGGCGTCGGCGGCGATCCGCCGTCCGAGGACGCCTTCGACGACGCGCTCGCCGCTGAAGACGGCGTCCGCGAACGACACCCGCCGTCGCACCGCCAGCGGCTGCGCCCTCTCGAGCACCAGGACGTGGGCGCCGGACAGGAAGAGCAGCCGGGCCGCCGCGGAAGCCAGCTCGCCGCCGCCGCGGACGATCACCCGCGCCGGCAGGACCACCGCCGTCGCGCTACCGGCCGGCGCGGAGGCGGCCGGGCAGCTCCATCTTCATGGGAGCGATCGTCTGTGGATCCACGCCGCGGCGCACCGCGATCATCTCCGCGAGGATGCTGACCGCGATCTCCTCCGGCGTCGTGGCCCCGATGTCGAGCCCGAGCGGCGCGTGGATCGTGGCGAGCTCGGACGGCGGCACCCCGCGCTCCTCGAGAGTCGTCACGAGGTGGACGAGCTTCGGGCGGCTGGCCAGCAGCCCTACGAAGCGCAGCCCCTTCCCGAGCACGGCTTGCAGCGCTTCCGCGTCGCCCCGGTGACCGCGCGTGACCACGACGGCGTAGGTCTCGCGGCCCAGGGTCATCTGGGCCGCGGCGGCGGCGAAGTCGTCCACGAGGATGCGGTCGGCCTCGGGAAACCGCGCCGGGTTCGCGAACTTCACGCGGTCGTCGGCGACCTCGACCCGGAACCCCGCCGCCTTGGCCATCCGCGCCAGCGGCTGCGCGACGTGGCCGGCGCCGAACAGGCACAGCGTCGGCGCGCTCTCGATGGGCTCGATGAACACCTCCATACGCCCGCCGCAGATGAGGCCGTCTTCGCCCGCATTGTCGGGGGTGAGGTCGTAGGACACGAGCTGCGGGCGCCGCGCGTCGATGGAATGCCGCGCGCGCCAGGACATCTCGGCCTCGACGCACCCTCCGCCGATCGTCCCCACGATCCGCCCGTCGGGATACACGACCATCTTGGCGCCCGCCTTCTGCGGGGTCGATCCCTGGGTGGCGACGACGGTGACCAGGGCCGCGGGCTCCCCGTTTCGCTCCGCGGCCAGGGCGGCCTCCAGCACTTCCTTCATCTCAGGCAGGATAGCGCACGGCAACTACATCCGCGTCACCACCGGGAGATCGCCGCGGCTCGAGCGCTGGTGCACCCACTCGTTGATCAGGGTTCCGACGAGGTACCCGAGCACGAAGCTCACGATCTTCGACCATGTCGCATGCATGTACAGCTCGAACAGCCAGACCGCGCTCAGGCCCAGCGCCAGGGTCATGATCGCCTTCAGGGGCAGGCGGCTGCGCGTGCGCCTCTCGTCCTCCATGCACTCTCCTCAATCCTCCGGCCGCTCGAGGCCGGAGTCGGCGGGCGTCCGGCCCTCCAGGTAGTCGCGGTAGTCGTCTTCGGCATCGACGTCGACGAGCGGCTCGACCTGAACCCGGACGGCGCGATACCAGTGGCGGCGAACGACTTCGCGCGCGCCGACATCGCCTCTCAAGCCGCGGAGCTCCTCCCACAAGCATTGCGCGAACAGGACCGGATGTCCCGTCCGCGACGCCGAAACCACGGGAACGACCAGGGGCACGCCGGGCTCCCAGGCGGCGACGATCCGGGCGACGCGGTCGGCGGTGACGCCGGGCTGGTCCCCGAGGGCCACGAGCACGGCGTCGGCGCCCCGGCAGACCTCCAGGCCGCGGCGCAGCGACGAGGACATCCCCTCCCGCCAGCGGCGGTTGACCACGACGTGCAGGCGGGGGTCGAGAGGCAGGCCGGCCTCCGCGCGGAGCCGCCGCGAATCCTTGCCGAGGACCACCACCACGGGCCCGTTGACCGCCTCGAGGTGCGGGGCGACCGCCGCCGCCAGCATCGTGCGATCGCCGACCGGGAGCAGCATCTTCGGCCTCCCCATCCGCGAGGACGCGCCGCCGGCGAGGATGATCGACGCGATCACGGCGGGCCGCGGCCGCGCCGTCATAGCGCCGCCGCCACGCCGGACCGCGCGGATCCGGCCACGACGAAGGAATACGCCGGGCGCAGGAGAGCGGCGATCGCCCGCGCTTCTCCCATCACGGCTTCGTCGTCTGCCTTGTTCAGGAAAACCCCCCCGCGCATCCCGCGGGCGACGCGCGACGGATAGCTCGACGGATGGACGAGCGCCGCCGCGACGAGCGCGGGCGTGATCGTCATGCCCTCCGGCGCTCCGGTCGCCGCGGTCACGAGGTCGAGGCGGTGCACGCTCGTGGCGTCCAGCGGACGGCCGAGGGCGTCGAGGCCGGCGACCACGACGACGATGGTGGTCGACCTCGGGATCACCGGCTCGTGCGCCGCCGGCACCTTCAAGGATCGGCCGCGGGCGCCGTCGGCCTCGACCAGCGTGACCTCCGCGCGGGCGGCAAGGGCGTCGACGCGCTCGGGGGACAGGCCTTCCAGCTTGTCCGGTCGCAAGCGCCGCCCGAGGACGGTCGCGCGGCCCACGGTGGCGAGCGCGCGGGTGAGGTCCTCCTCGATCGCGGCGTCCGCTTCCACGAGGACGGGGCCGGTGGTCGCCTCCGCCAGCGTCCCCATGTGGGTCGTGGTGGTGACGAGGACGGTGAGGCCGACCATCCGCGCCTCCGCGGCCAGCCGATACACGAGGGTCGTCTTGCCGCCGGCTCCCACCACGGACACCACCGCGCCGCGCGTGATTCCGAGCGCCGCGAGCAGGCTGGCGGCCAGCGGCTAGGGCCCCGTGTACTGGATGACGAACAAGCCGCCGTTGATGTCGCTCACGACGATGAGGTTCGTCCCGGGGAAGATGTACGCGCCCCACGCGCCGTTGAAGCCGCCCGGCGCGCCCGGATACGTGTCGTAGAAGCCCAGCCGGCGCGGCTGCTCCGGGTTCGTGACGTCGAGGAGCTGAACGCCCTCCGTGTAGTGCGACACCACCATGCGGTTTCCGTCGATGAGGACGTTGTGGGGAATGGTCCCCGGCGCGGCGATGAACTCCGTCACCTTCCGCGGCTGAAACACGTCACGGACGTCCCAGCCTTCGAGGGGTCGTCCGTTGACCTCGTCGGTCGTGAACAGGTACCGGCCGTCGCCGGTCAGCCAGGCGTTGTGCGTGAAGTGCCCGCCGGTGGCCCAACGCGTGATCTCGTGGATGCGCGCCGGGTTGGCGACGTCGAGGACGGCGAGGAACCCGCCGTTGATCGCCGCCGCGTACAGGACGTCGCCGCGCCCGTAGGAATCGTGGACGTAGAAGTCGCCGAAGGACCCGACCGGACGCGGGTGCTCGGGATCGGGCTCGAGGGCCAGCACCTGCATCCCCGTCGACGTGCCGCTCGTGCTCCGCGTGCCGTGGGCGTACAGGAGGCCGCGGTCGGTATCGATGAAGAGGCTGTGCGCGGACGAGAAGGTGTCGGTGTAGGCTCCCACCTTGCGCGGCTGGGACGGATTCGCCATGTCGATGATGTCCATCCCCACCCGCGCTTCGGTGGTGACGTAGAGGTAGTGGCCGTACGTGCGGACCTCGCGCCACTGGCTGGCCGCGCCGGGGATATGGGCGATGCGCCGCGGGTTGCGGGGGTCGGTGACCTCGACGATGGAGAGGCCGTCGGAGACGCCGGTGAGCGCGAAGCGCCGCCCGTCCGGAGAGGTGTAGCCGTAGTTGCCCGCCGCCGAGCTGGCCTGCGGCCCCGCCGCGGGGTGACCGTCGTCCTGGGCGACGGTGGTCAGCGAAAGGGCAGCCAGGTCCACGTGGGCCAGCAGCACCATGTTGAGGCTGGCCGCGCGGTCGGACGGAGACGGCGAGGGTGCGCCGGTGGGGGCGGTCGATCCCCCGCCGCAACCGGCGAGCGCAGCGAGGGTGAGCGCGGTGGCCGCGCGCCTGGTTACCCGGAGCGTCTGTTGGAAGTCACGGGCGCGCATTCGATCTCTCCTCGAAAGCCCCGGGCGAGCACCGATTTTATCCTGCTTGCGCTCGTCGACCCGTACTTGCGGCGGAACTCCTTCAACGGGACGACCGCCTTGGCCATCGCCTGGTGGCCGCCGGCGGACCCGATGTCGCCGAGGAGCGCCTTCACGACCGTCCCCGCCGCCTTCTGGTAGCCGGCGTTGCGCACGGAAACGACGAGCGCGTCGCCGACGAGACCGCTGACCGCCGACCACTCCGCGCCCTGGAGCTGGAGGCCGAGCTCGGCCATCTGCGGGATCACGTCCTCGCGCTCCACGACGCCGAGGTGAACGTAGGCGAGGCCGTGAGAGAGATCGATCTCCTGCAGCGCGCGCCCGAACGCGGCGAAAGCGCTCTTCGGGAGCTCCGGCTTCTCGATCCGCCGCAGCAGGTTCGTGTTCACGAGCGGGTAGAGGTGCGAGAAAGCCGCGACGTCGGCGCGCGACGTCTCGCGGTCGAGGAACAGCGTGTCGCTCTTGATGCCGTAGAGGAGCGCCGTGGCCAGCCGCTGCGGGATCGCGACCTCGGCGGCCAGGCAGTACTCGGTGAGGATCGTCGAGGTGGCGCCGTACGACGCGCGGATGTCGCGGAAGCGCGCCTGGTACCCCGCGCGCGCGGGGTGGTGATCGATCACGACGTCGACCGCGGTCAGCGGCTCGCGGAAGACGTTCGGCTGCACGTCGAGAAGCGCGACCGCGCCGTAGCGCGCGAGGTCGGCCGGCTCGATGACCTCGAGGTCGATCTCCAGCAGCTCGAGCATGGCCACGTTCTCGGGCCGGGCCACGGCGCCGAAGGTGACGATGGGCGCCGTCGAGCGGTTGCGGCGGAGCACCTGGCGGAGCGCCAGCGCGCTCGCGATGCCGTCGGGGTCGGGATCGGGCTGGAGCAGGAGTGCGATGTCGTCCTTGGGGTCGAGCATGTCGCGGAGCGCCTGCACCCGCTCGAGGGTGCGGAGGCGCGCGATCTCCGTCTCCAGCCGGTCGCCCACCATGTCCGCCCACGAGACCTTGCGCAGGTTCTCGCGGACGAGATGGTCGAGCTCTCCGTCGGTGGTGGTCACGAGGACCTTCACCTCCGGGCGCGACCGGGACAGTGCGTCCACCGCGTGCGCGGTGCGCGCGGCGTCCTTCAGGCAGACGAGGGCGACCACGGCCTTGCCGGGGGCCACGGTACGGAACGTCTCCGCCTCCGAGGTGTCGCCGTAGAAGGCCGCCCCGGGGCCGGACCAGGCCTCGCCGTTCTTCTTGCGGCCCGCCCAGCTGAAGACTTCCTCGTCCTGCAGGAAGGTTTCGGAGACCATGCGGTGGAAGAGGGAGTCGTCGGAGACGAGGAGATAGATCATTCGGTACGGATGGGCCCGCCTGCCGGTGGTACGAGGCCCGCGCTGCGGAAAGCGGCCTCGCGTGGGGCCATCGGCCCCGGAGACAACATACGCTTCGATTATGGGCCGGTGCGCCGCCCTGTCAAGCCGGTGTTGGGCGCGCCCGGAGCGCGCCAAAAGCGGCGGAAAGGAGGCCGCGGTCGAGCGGCCGGGGCAGGAATCCCGCGAAGAGAGCGCTCTTGTCGCCGAGCTCCCCCATTTCCGCCAGCACGAAGAGGGGCAGGCCGGAGGTGGCCGGGCTGCCCTTGAGGCGCTCCGCGACCTCCCCCGCCCCCAGGCGCGGCATGACGCGATCCAGCACCACCGCCGCCGGCATCAGCCGCAGCGCGGCCTCCACCGCGTCCACGCCGTCGGTCACGTCATGGGTCGCGTACCCGTGCTCCTCCGCCGCCCGCCGCAGCTCGCGCCGGGTCCCCTCGTCGGCGGCCGCGACGAGGACGAGGGGCGGCCGGGTCTGCGCCTCGGCGCCGAACAGCGGCAGCTCGACCGAGAAGACCGATCCCTCGCCGGGGAGGCTCTCGACGACCATCGCGCCGCCGTGGGCGCGAACGATGCGGTCGCAGATGTAGAGCCCGAGGCCGGAGCCCTGGATGGCCGCGTTGCGCGGCGTGCGCACGCGGGAGAACGCGCGGAACAGGCGGTCGAAGTCGGCGGGCTCGATGCCGATCCCGCGGTCGATCACGCGGAGGATGGCCGCTCCCCCGTCGCGGCGGATCTCGATCGTCACCGGGCCGCCGTCGGGGGAGTACTTGACGGCGTTCGAGATGAGGTTGTCGAGCACCTCCGCGATGCGGTCGCGGTCCCCCCACACCGGCAGCGGATCGTCGTCGGCGGCATCGAGCACCAGGGTGTGGCCGGCGACCTCGGGCTGGCGGCGGGCCACCTCGCGCGCGAGGCCGGCCACGTCGAAGACGCTGAAGTCGAAGGGCAGCTGGCCGGACTCGAGCCGCGTGGTCTTCAGGGTCTTGTCCACGAGGTTCGCCATGTGGGTGGCGGCGTGGATGATCGAGCGCGCCTCCTCGATGCGCTCCTCGCGCGGCGCGTCGGGCCGCCACTCGAGGAGCTCGGCGTGGCCGAGGACGCCGGCGAGGGGAGCCCGGAAATCGTGGGCCACGATGTTCACGAGCTCGCTCTTCATGCGGTCGAGCTCGACGAGCTTCACGTTGGTCGCCTCGAGCGCCTGGTAGAGCTCGGCGTTGCGCAGCACGACGCCGATGCCCTCGGCGAGGGTCTGCAGCGTCATCACCTGGCCGTTGTCGAAGCCTCCCGTCTCCGCTTTCTCGACGTTCAGCACCGCGACCACCTCCCCGCCGGAGAGGATCGGGATGGCGACCTCGCTTCCGGTCGACGGAAAAAAGGCGATGTAGTCGGGGTCCCTGGACACGTCGGGGACGTGGACCGTCTGCTTGTCACGGAAGACGCGGCCGGTCACCCCGGAATTCAAGGGAAACGTCCGGGTGCCGGGGTCCCAGGGCGTGGAAGCGGCGATGGCGGTCACCCGGTGGGTCGCGGACTCGTGATCGGGCACGCTGATCGAGACCACCGGGTAGTGGAAGGCGTCCTGGATGCGCCGCACCGCGGTCTCCAGCACGCGCTCGCGGGACAGCGTGCCGCTGATCTCCCGGAGCAGCGTGTTGACGAGGGCGAGCTGCTCGCTGCGCTCGCGCTCCGCGGTGAAGGCCATCGAGTTGGCGACGGCGATCGAGAGCTGGCCCGCGAAGCGCGTCAGGTACTCGAGGTCGTCCTGGGTGAAGCGCGGCGTGCCGGGGCGCCGGGTCGCGTTCAGGACGCCGAACACCCTCGGCTCCCGTCGATCGTGCTCGTAGTAGATGAGCGGCACGCACAGGAGGCGCGAGACGGGGTTCTTGCGGGGCACGAAGTCGGGATGTCCGGTCGTCTCGTTGACCATCGCCGCCCGACGATCGCGCGCGACCTGCCCCGCGATCCCCTGCCCCAGCGCGAACACGGGCTCGGCGTAGGTCTCCGACGACGGGTCGCGGCTCCAGGCCGCGAACACGCGGAGATGGGCGTCGGACCCGAGCCTCATCACCGACGTGTGGTCGGCGCGGATCAGGCGGCCCGCCTCCTCCGTCCCCTTCGCGAAGAGCGTCTTCAGGTCGCGCAGCGCCGTGGTCTCGAGGCCGAGGTCGTAAAGGGTGATGAGCTGGGCGGCGAGCGTCTCCGTGCGCGCGAGGCCGGCGGATTTCTGGAGCGCCAGGGCCAGCTGGCCGGCCAGGGCGGACAGCAGGTTCAGCTCCTCGTCCGCGAAGGGGCCGCCGGCGCGGCGATGCACCGCGAGCACGCCCAGCGCGTCGCTGCCGGCGTGGACGGGGATCGCCACCCTGAAGCCTCCCTCGGACGGCGGCGCCTTGAGCGGCGTGCCGGCGCGCACGGCCCAGCGGAGGAGCTCGGCATCCGATGTCCCCGCGTCCGGCGGGGGCTCCCCCGCCTGCGCCTCCATGCTGAGCTCGTCGCCGTCGAGGACGTAGAACGCGGCGTGGTCGTACCCGAGGTCGGCGTGGAGGCGCGACGCGACGAGGGAGAGCAGCGCGGAGCGGCTCCCCTCCCCCGCCATCGCCCCGATGAGCGCAGCCACGCGCTCGAGGCGCCCGGCGTGGCGGCGCTGCTGGTCGAAGATCTGGCGGCTGCGGAGGAACGACGCCGCGGGGCCGGCAAAGATGCTCAGGAGCTGGACGTCGGCGTCGGTGAAGCCGCCCGGCTTGTTGAGGGCGGCGAAGAGGCCGATGACCTCGCCCTCGGAAATCATGGGCACGAGCAGGACGGACTCCGCCTCCATGAGCTCGACCATCTCCTTGATGAGCCGCGGGTCGGTGCGGGCGCGGTTGCTGAGGTACGGACGGCCGCCGGCGAGGTTCCACCACGTCCGGTACTCGGGGCGGACGACGTACCGGATGCGCCGCGCGACGTCGTCGGGCAGCCCGTGCACGGGCAGGGCCGCGGTCAGGGTCCGGGTCGCGGGGTCGTAGATTCCCAGCAGGCAGATCGGCGCGCCGATGAGCGCGGCCAGCCGCCCAGTCACCATGCGGTGGAACTCGCCCGGCTCCGCGATCAGCGACCAGTCGCGGCCGATCTCGTGGAGCCGCGCGAGATCGCGGGCGCGGGCCTGGGCGACTTCGCGATGGCCCTTCATCTCGTCGTGCAGCGACTTGAAGCGCAAGCAGGCCTTCACCTTCAGCACGAGGTGCGGGATCTCCACCGGCTTCAGGAGGAAGTCGTCGGCGCCGGCCTCGTAGCCCTCGCGCACGAGGGCGTCGTCAGAGTCGCCGGTGAGCATGAGGACGGGCAGCGCGGGCCCATAGCGTTCGCGAATTCGGGCGCAGGTCTCGAAGCCGGTCATCCCCGGCAGGCGGACGTCGAGGAGGACGAGATCGAAGGGGCGGGCGGCGAGCGTCTCCAGCGCCTCTTCACCCGTCTCCGCGCGGGCAAGCTCGTGGCCCTGGTGGGACAGCACGTCCACCAACGTCCGGGCGACCCGCGCATCGTCGTCGACGACCAGTATCCGGGAGGGCATTTTCCCCCGCCATCGGGGGAAGCGGATGGTCGCATCCGGGGGGTGCGGGGTGCAACCCCGCTCCTGTCGGCGCCCGCCATTCCCATTCGCGCCGCTGATCACTCCCGCCGATTCAGGTAGTCCCGCAGCTCGATCAGCAGCTCTTCCGCGCCCGGGTAGCGTCCCGCGGGATCCTTCGCGAGGAGCCGCAGGATGATGGCCTCGAGTGGCCGGGGGGTTCCAGGCGCGGCGGTCGAGGGCGGCACCGGCGACTCCGTGCAGTGCTTCTGCATTGTAATGAAGGGCGTGTCGCCCACGAAGGGCTTGGCGCCCGTCACCATCTCATAGAAGACGACGCCCAGCGAGTAGAGATCACTTCGGGCGTCGGTGGGCTGGCCCTGTGCCGTCTCGGGCGCCGCGTATTCCGGCGTGCCAAGGAACATGCCCGTGAGCGTCAGCCCGTCGAAGCGCCGGGCCCGGGCGATACCGTAGTCCTTCACCTTCACGGCGCAATCATCGAGGATCATGATGTTCGAGTGCTTGAGGTCCCTGTGGATCACGCCCTTCAGGTGGGCGTAGTCGAGGGCTTCCGCCACCTGCGAGACAACCTTTGCGGCCTGCTTCGGCTCCAGTGCGCCGCGCTCTCGGATGAGGGCTTGCAGGGTCCGGCCCCTCACCAGTTCCATGGTGAAGTACGGCGTCCCGCCCACGTCGCCGCGCTCGTAGATGCGGAC
>JANMPI010000219.1:0-2010 GCA_031369785.1 Acidobacteriota bacterium | reverse complement strand
CGCGCGACTCGCGTCAGGCGCTTGCGAAGCCGGTGCCGCACCATCAATCCTTCGCGGCGATAGAGCCGATGAATGCGCTTGTGGTTCACGGCAAAGCCCTCGCGGCGCAGGATGACGCAGAGGCGACGGTAGCCGTACCGCGGTCGCTCGCGCGCCAGGGCGAGCATTCGCTCCGGGAGGCCGGTCGGCTGGAGCCGCCGTGGGCGATAGCGCAAGCTCGAGGCCGAGATCCCGATGAGACGGCACGACCGTCGTTGGCTGAGACGGAACTCTGTCCCCACCCAGCGCGCCGCCTCACGCCGCGCCGAGCAGGTCACCATTTTTTTGCGTTCACCGCCTTCAGCGCTTGGTTGTCCAAGGTGAGGTCGGCGACCAAGTGCTTCAGTCGTCGATTCTCGTCCTCGAGCTGCTTCAGCCGCTGCGCCTCGCTCACCGTGAGCCCGCCGTACTTCGCCTTCCAGCGGTAGATGGTGTGCTCTGTAACTCCGTGCTTACGCGCCAGCTCCGAGACCTTGGCTCCGGCTTCCGCTTCCTTCAGGATCCCGATGATCTGTGCTTCGCTGAATCGGCTCTTCTTCATTCATCCTCCAGTGGAGCCGGAGGACTGAGATTCTAAGCGCTACTCTTTTCGGGGGGCACGTCAGGACCAGGTCGGTACTGCCGGGATCCATCAAGTCAGCCGCGCCACGCGCTGCTTGAGCTGACGGTATCGTCGCGATGGCAGTAGCAGCAGTCCGCGCCGGGACAAGGACGGCCACCCGGAGCCCGAGCCGGAGCTGTGGGGGCACGGAGAGCGTGCCGCTTTCGGCGGGTGTCGAGGCACTCTTCGGGCGCGAGGCTGCTCGCCGAGGTGGCCGGGTCCCCGTACTCTGCACAATATGTCGGCACACACGGCACAAGTGCCGACATTCCGTCGGGCGGGAACCCAGGAGTACGTTCACTACAACACGTCGGGGGTTGCGCGCAAGCCCCTACGTTTTGTAAAGTTACGGCGTGGCGCGACCCCGCCCGGACAAACCGGACACAGTGCTCGGCCTCGTTCGCCGGCTGGGAGTCGTTCGTCCGGCTGACCTGGAGCAACGCGGAGTACCCCGCCATCATCTCTACCGGCTCGTACGCCAGGGACACCTCGAGCGTCAGTCCCGTGGCCTCTACGTGGCGCGCGAGCATCCGCTGACGGCTGCTCATACGCTGGCGCAGGTCGGCAAGAGGGTCCCCGCAAGCGTCTTCTGCCTGCTGACCGCCCTGCGCTTCCACGATCTGACCACACAGAACCCTGCCGAGGTGTGGATCGCGCTCCCCGAGAAAGCGCGACGACCGCGCCTCGACTATCCGCGCCTCCGGGTGGCCCGCTTCTCGGGCGCGGCGCTCACCGAAGGCATCGAGGCGCACCGCGTGGAAGGTGTGGAGATCCGCGTTTACTCGGCGGCCAAGACCGTCGCCGACTGCTTCAAGTTCCGCAACAAGCTGGGTGTCGACGTCGCGGTCGAGGCGCTGCGCGACTTCAGCCGCCGGCGCCGCGGAGGCGCTACCGAGCTCGCTCGCTTCGCACGGATCTGCCGGGTCACGCGGGTGATGCAGCCGTACCTGGATGCCATCTCATGAAGAGCAAGGCCGATCTCGGAGCGTCGGTGATGGCACGCCTGCTCAACCGGGCGAAGGAGGCGGGCGACGACTACCAGACTCTGCTGACGGCGTATTGCTTCGAGCGATTCCTGTATCACCTCGGGGCCTCGCCGCTCCGGGACCGCTTCGTGCTGAAGGGCGCGATGCTCCTGCGCGTCTGGTCGGATCAACCGTATCGCGCAACGCGCGACCTGGATCTGCTTCGCCGCGGCGACGGCTCCTCGGCGGCCGTCGTCAGCGATCTGCGCGCGATCGTCTCGGCGCCAGGCCCGCCGGACGGCGTGACCTTCGACGCCGACCACATCGCCGTCGAGGCCATCCGCGCCGAAGAAGAGTACGGAGGCACGCGGGCCCGCCTTCCCGCCCGGTGCGGGACGGCGCGGC
>JANMPI010000210.1:0-2966 GCA_031369785.1 Acidobacteriota bacterium | reverse complement strand
GGACGCACCGTATCACCGCCGCCGCGGCACGGACGCCGGCGAGCTACTTCTTCAGCTGGAAGGCGCCGACGAATTCCTTCAGCAGCAGCGGGTTGTTGCTCTTGATCGACCCCATCAGGAAGTCCTTGGCGGACGGGGTGTACTTGCCGTTCCAGACGTCGAGGAACATCTGCTTGCTGGCCTTGAAGAAACAGTCCGCGTCCGCGGCGGGCTTCCCCCTGGTCACCGTGCACGCGTCCGGGGTGACGGAGACCGTCCACTTCTCGTCCTCGTCGAGCGAGAAGTAGTAGGTCCGGGGCTTCTTCACCGAACCCTTCTGGAACATCGCCGGCAGCTTCTCGAAGACCCTCGCGACTTCCGATGGCATCGTGCCGTCCTCCCCTGAGCGCCGCCTCGCGCGGCTCCGATGCTACCATCGGCGTTCCGCGCCGCGGGCGGGACGAGGCCATCATGAATTGCCGGAGCTGCGGACGATCCATGGCCCCCGATGCGCGCTTCTGCGCGTCCTGCGGCGCCGTCGCCGGGGCCGCGGTGACCGATACCCGCCCGTCCGCCTTCCACGTGGTCGGCGACGTGATGCAGGCCGTCGTCATCCCGCTCGGGCCGGGCCAGGAGGTGCAGGCCGAGCCGGGCGCTCTCCTCTACATGGCCGGCGACGTCGAGATGGACAGCACGCTCAAGGGCGGGCTGTGGGGCGGCATCAAGCGGATGGTAGGCGGCGAGAGCCTGTTCATGACCCGCTTCAGCAGCCGCGCGCAGGGTCAGGTCGCGTTCGCAGCGCCGTATCCGGGGAAGCTGAAGCAGATCGAGCTCGCGGGCGGCGCGACGTGGCTGTGCCAGCGCGATTCGTTCCTGTGCGCGACGGCGGGGATCGAGATCGGGATCGCGTTCACCAAGCGCTTCGGGGCCGGCCTCTTCGGCGGCGAAGGCTTCATCCTCCAGCGGATCGGCGGCACCGGCACCGCCTTCATCCACGGCGGCGGAAACTTCATCGAGTTCGACCTCGTCGCCGGCCAGACCCTGCGCGTGGACACCGGCTGCATCGTCGCCTTCGAGGAGAGCGTGCAGTACGACATCCAGTTCGTCGGTGGGTTCAAGAACGCGCTCTTCGGCGGCGAAGGGCTGTTCCTCGCCACCCTTTCCGGCCCCGGCAAATGCGTGCTGCAGACCCTGCCCTTCTCGCGGCTCGCGGGGCGGATCATGGGCCTCTCGCGCGAGGGCAGCGGCGGCGTGGCCGGCGTCGGCGGGACGCTGCGCGACATCGGCAACATGTTCGGCGGCAGCGAATAGAAGAGGGGGGCGCTCCCGGCCGCCCCCCCTGGACACCCTAGCGGGTCAGGAAGACCTGGTAGTTCCCCGACTCCGACGAGGAGCCGTAGTTCGCGAGCCCGACGCTGTACGTGCCCGCGGCCACGTTCGTGATGGTGAGACGCTCGGGCTTCTGCGAGACGCTCGTCGTGCGGGCGAGGATCGTGCACTGATCGCGGATCGCCTGCGTGGAGCTGCAGCTGCCGGCGTACCAGATGATGTCGACGTCGTTGCTGGCGAACGTCCAGTCGGCGACGATCTCGACCGTCCCCAGGCCCGAGATGGTGACCGGCCCCGCCCCGATGTCGGGGAAGCCGTTGCGGTCGGCGGCGGCGAGGCTGAAGGGCCCCGACAGGATCTGCGTTCGCACGGGTTGCGGCGCCGGAGGCAGCGTCGTGGGCGTGGTCCCTCCCCCACCGCCGCCGCCGCAGGCCGGCAGAATTGCCGTCAAGGCCAACGCCGCGATTGCCGCGAGGCGGCGCGCCCGAAACTGTTCTCTCATCGATCCCCCTTCTCCGGGCGACAGGGTGCCGCCTCCATCATTGAACGCGGCAAGCGTCGCGTTTCTGGCTCACCGGAGGAGGCGAATTGTAGAGCAGCGGGCCGAAAAATGTGGGCCGGGCGTGGTCAGCGAGTGAGCAAGGCCTCAAAGGAGCCAGCCCGCGCCACGAGCCGCGGCCTCATCGCGCCGCGGGGAGCTTCTCGATGAACTCGTGCACGAGCTTCCGCTGGGCGTCGGGGGTGAGCGACGAGGTGACGATGCGCGACGCGGCCTCGATGGCGAGGTCGGCCACCTGGCCGCGGAGCTCCTGGATGGCCAGGCGCTTCTCGCGCTCGATCTGCTCCCTGGCCTTGCGCAGGATCTGGTCCGCCTCGTTCCGCGCCTGCGCGGACAGGTCGGCCTTCAGCTGCTCGGCGTCGGCGATCGCGCGCTTGATCATCTCTTCGCGCTGCCGGCCGCCCTCGCGCAGCAGTTCCTGGTGCTGGGCGAGGAGGGCCTGGGCCTCCGTGCTCGCCCGCTGCGCGCCCTCCACCGCGTCGCGCACGCCCTTCTCGCGCTCCTCGATCATCGCGAGGAGCGGCTTCCAGGCCAGCTTCGACATCACGAGCGCGAAGAGCAGGAAGAGGAAGAGCGTCGACCAGAAGAGCGTCGCGTCGAAATCCGTGAGCCCTCCGGCGGCGAGGAGGACAGGAGCCAGGGTGACGGTCATCGCGCTACTTGATGGCGAGCAGGATCGTGACGATCAGGGCGAAGAACGTGACGCCCTCGATCAGGGCCGCCGCGATGATCATCGCCGTGCTGATGTTGCCGGCGACCTCGGGCTGGCGGGCCATGCTCTCGACGGCCGCCTTGGCCAGGCCGCCGATGCCGAGGGCTGCGCCCATGATGACGATGCCGGCGGCCAGGGCCCGAGTGTCGGCGAGCGGGTACTTGGCGCTCTTGGCGTAGTCAAGCCGGGCCTGCTCGGCGGCGGTGGCCGGGACGTACTGGGCGGCGACGGGGGCGGCGGCGGCGAAGATCAGGCCGACGACCAGGGCAAGACGCTTGGCAACGTTCATCGGACGCTCAACTCCAGGGGTCGCCCCAAACGAAATTGGGGGCAGAGGGGGGGGCCGCGGGCCGGGCGTCGATCGCCTCCCGCCTCGGGGTCGGGACG
>JANMPI010000208.1:0-4343 GCA_031369785.1 Acidobacteriota bacterium | reverse complement strand
GCCCCGTGCGTCCGCGCGGCTAGCACCGCCCTTGCGGCAATCCATCGTTCACGTCGCGCTCGTCGTTCGCGACTACGACGAGGCCATCGAGTTCTACACGAAGAAGCTGAAGTTCACGCTCCTCGAGGACACGTACCAGCCGGAGCAGGACAAGCGCTGGGTGGTGGTGGCACCTCCGGGATCCAGGGGCACGAGCCTGCTGCTCGCGAGAGCGTCGAAGCCGGAGCAGGAAGCATTCGTCGGCGACCAAGCCGGCGGCCGCGTCTTCCTGTTCCTGAATACCGACGACTTCTGGCGGGACCATGCCGAGATGGTCGCGCTCGGCATCACGTTCGTGCGGGAGCCCAAGGTCGAGTCCTACGGCACCGTTGCCGTTTTCAAGGACCTCTACGGGAATCTGTGGGACCTGCTGCAGCTGTCGAGCGGCAGCCGACCGCTCAGCGCGTGACGGGGGCGGCGGTGCGCTGGGCGATGAGCGCGTCGAGCTCGCGGCGCAGCCGCGGCAGGATGTCGTCGTACGTATAGGCCCCGATCGACGCCTCGCCCTTCTTCAGGTTCACGTGGGTGGGGCCGCACCACAGGCCGAGGTCGGCGTCATCTGTCTCGCCCGGGCCGTTCACGCGGCAGCCCATCACCGCGATGGTGATCGCGTGGCGCTCCGCGTACGCGGTCATCTCCTTCACCGCCTCCGCGAGCTCGACGAAGCGCTCGTTCTCGACCCGCGAGCAGGACGGGCAGGAGATGATGTTGAGCTTGTCGTCGTCGAACACCGGCACGGAGCGGAAGCGTCCCGCCGCGATGTCGCCGAGGATGGCGCGCCCGACGGTGATCTCCTCGTGCTTGCGGGGATTGGGGAGGGTGAGGCTCACCCGGATCGTGTCGCCGATCCCGCGCGACAGCAGCTGCTCGAAGGCGACGCGCGTCTTGATGATCCCCTCCGGCGGGATCCCCGCCTCCGTCACGCCCAGGTGCAGCGGCACGTCCGGCCGCAGGGCGGCGAAGCGCGTGTTGGCCTCGATCACCTTGCGCGGGTGTGAGTCCTTGAGCGACACCACGTAGCGGTCGAAGCCGAGATCGTCCAGCAGCCGGCAGTGCTCGAGCGCGGAATCCACCATCGCCGCCACGTCGTCCTCGGGGTGGCGGGCCGCGGTCACCGGATCGACGCTGCCGCAGTTGACGCCGACGCGCAGCGCGCAGTCGTGCTCGCGCGCGACGTCGGCCAGGAAGCGGACCTTCTCCGCGACCGGCTTCTCCTTTTCGTGGTGGTAGAGGTGGCCGGGGTTGTAGCGGACCTTGTCGACGTGCGGCGCGACCACCGCGGCGAGGCGGTAGTTCTCTTGCAGGTCGACGACTAGGTTGGCGGGGGTCTGCCGGCGGATCTCGGCCAGCGCGGCCACGTCCTGCGGGTTGTCCACCGCGACGCGGACCATCGCCCCGCCCGCGTTGCGGATGGCCTCCGCCTGCTCCACGGTGGCGTCGATGTCCTGGGTGCGCGTCGCGCACATGCTCTGCACGGCGACCTCGTGGCCGCCGCCCAGGTGCACGGATCCGACCTTCACCGCCCGGGTGGGATTACGCTTCGCGATCACCGACCGATGTTAGCAGACGGTACGGAACGGCCCAAGACCGGGCGCACGTCACGGTCCCAGACCTCGCGGACGCGGCCGAACGGGCGCAAGGGCGCGGTGATCACGCGGACGCGGCCGGCGCGGATGGCCGCGAACACACCCGCCACCGTCTTCTCTTCCGCCTCCACCATCGTGTACGTCGTCCCGAGCTGCCACAGCCGGTGGCAATCGGACGTTCCGACGAGCGGGATGTCCATCTTGCGCGCGTAGGCGACCGCCTTGCGGTTGAAGTCGACCGTCCGCGTGTAGAAGTGCGAGAACTCGATGGCGTCGAACAGATCGAGGTTCTCGCGCAGCTTTCCGTTCAGGCACTTGGGGGCGGGGAAGAACGGATGCGGTGCGATGACGAGCCCGCCGTCGCGCTTGATCGCCCGCACGTGCTTGAAGTTGCGCACCCGGAGCCGCGTGTAGGGCATGTCGAGGAGGAGCGTGTGCTTGCCCTCGATGGCGGCCTCCACGCCGGGGATGAGCAGGATCCCCAGGTCCTCGGCGCGCCGCCGCAGGTCTTCGCTGTGAATGCGCTTGTTGTGGCAGGTGAGGGCCAGCACCTCGAATCCCTGCCGCGCCGCCTCCGCCAGCAGCTCGACGGCGGTGTAGCGGATGAAGTCGTGCGGGTCTTCGCGGGTGTGGATGTGGAAGTCGGCCTTCAGGAGCATCGCGCCCTACCAGTATTGGCCGCCGGCGCGGACGGCACAACCGGATCCGTGACTCTAATCACCGAGGGCGTGCAGGGCCCGGATCCCGCGGGCCATGGCGATGCGGCAGGTCGCGATGGAAAGTGCGCCCGCGGCCGCGAACGACAGGCCCATCGGGATCCAGCGCGAGAGCGGAATCGGCACCTGCTGGGTCTGGTGCCACAGGTATACGAACGAAGGGTACGCGGCGAGCGCGATCTCGATGACGGTGAAGAAGACGGCCGCGACCATGAACGCGACCCCGCCGTACGAGCCCGCCACCTGGGTGACGTTCTCCGCGCCGAACCGCGGGTAGATGGCGCCCATGCCGGTGGCGAGGCCGACGAGGGCGAAGGTCATGAAGACGATGACCACCGCGGCCACCAGCTTCAGGAACGGCGCCGCGCCGAGAAACTCGTTGGACACGATGGTAAGCGCCTCGGCCAGCACCAGCACGGGCACGAGGCCGATCCAGAACTTCGACCACAGGAACGAGCGCATCGGGATCGGCGAGGTGCGGATCAGCCAGAAGGCCGAGCCTTCGGCGGAGACGGCGGGAAAGACGAAGCGCACCGCCACCGCCGACAGCACGAAGGCGGCCATGGCAAGGTTCACGAACGCGTAGACGTTCTTGACCACCGCGGTCATGTACGGAAGGCGGTCGAGATCGAGCACGCGGAAGTTGTAGAGGTACACGAAGACCAGGGCGACGAGGAGGAGGAGCTGCGACCATTGCGTCGTGTCGCGGAGGAAGACCTTCAGGTCCTTCACGAACAGGTGGCGCAGCGCCGATCCCGCGGGCAGGTGTCGCCCGATGCGGTCGAGGAAAGCGAAGCGCGTGAAGCGGGCCTTGCGCGCCTCCTGAGACTTGCTCCAGCCGTCGAAGTACAGCCGGCCGAAGGCCATGCGCGCGAGGACCATCGACGCCAGCGCGGTCGTCCACAAGGCGCCGGCGTGCAGCCAGTCCGCGCGGCCGGTGAGGGCCGCGAAGACCGTCTCCCCGGCCCAGAACGAGGGCAGGAACGGGGTGACCGGCGACTGCAGGGTGGCGAAGAAGCCGGTGATGTCGGGAAGCGCCTCCGTCCGCAGCAGGCGCTCCGGCTGCAGGAAGCGCAGCATGACCACGAGCGCTATGGCGAACAGCAATCCCATGAGCGCGAGGATGTCGCGGGCCCGGCGGGCGGGGAACACGTTCACCAGCCCGAGCGTGATCATGCAGCCGAGGCCGACGGGGATCATCACGAAGGGGACGAGCGCCGTCACCGCGGTGAAGTAGTACCCGACGCCCGCGCAGCGCGCGAGCCCGACCGCCAGCAGCACCGGGACGAGGAACGCGACCACCATCCACGACGCCTGGCCGAGGGTCTTCGCGTAGCGGGAATAGAAGAGACGGTCCCGGGAGACCGGAGTCGCGAGCAGCAGGCGCAGGTCCTCGGACAGGAAGAACGTCGACAGCGCGGTCACGATCGCGCTGAAGCCGAGGAACGAAAGGAAGGTCAGGAACAGCCAGGAGAGGGCGAGCCGGATCAGGTAGTCGCCGAGCTCCTCGTAGGCGAGGAGCCGCCAGGTGAGCCAGAAGACGACGGCGAAGATCGAGGCCGCGACCAGGATCGCGAGGCCGCCGAACAGCACGGCGCGGGCGGTGTCGCCGGGCTCGCGGTTACGGGCGCGGTTGCGCGCCGCCCAGAAGACGGGCTGGAGAAGATAGGGGAAGGGACGGGTCGTCAAACCTCGTCGATCTCCTGCAGCGCGGTGCCCCCGGTCAGCTTCAGGAACACCGGGGTCAGCTCCTCGTCCTCGCCCCCGGCCAGGGCCAGGAGCTCGTCGACGGTGCCGCGGGCGATGATTCGGCCCTTCAGGATGATCGCGATGCGGTCGCACATCTCCTGCGCGACCTCCAGGGTGTGCGTGCTCATCAGGATGGCCACGCCGCGTCGGCTCATGGCGCGAAAGACGTCCTTGATGAGCCGCGCGCCGCGCGGGTCGAGACCCACCATCGGTTCGTCGACGAGGACGGCCCGCGGGCGATGGAGGAACGCGG
>JANMPI010000181.1:0-4793 GCA_031369785.1 Acidobacteriota bacterium | reverse complement strand
ACCCCGTTCCACGCCTCGCCGAGCTTCCCGACCTCGTCCGCGCCCAGGAAGGGCGCGTCCGCGGTGTGATCGCCGCCCGCGGACCGCACCGCGACCGCGACCAGCATGCGCATCCGCCGCGCCGCGCTGTTCACGAGGTAGAGGGTGACGAGGCAGACAAAGGCGACGAAGATGAGGAAGCCGTACTGCAGGGTGCGAAAGCGGTCGGCGTCGGAGCGGACGGTGGCGTCGATCTCCGCCTGCACCTCGTCCATCTCCGACACATAGCGCTTGACGGCGGTGCTGAGAGCGGAAAGTGTAGTCGTGTCGTGGGTCAACGCCAATCGATCGAGAGCGGGGACGATTTGCGTCCGCCAGAAGCTCTCCTGGCGTCCCGTTGACGCGGCGCCGGCACGGATCGGGCCGCGTTCCGTGCCGCCGCCCCGCGCGTCGTCCATGCGCCGATCGATCTGCCCGCGCACGTCGCCGATCTCGCCGAGGGTGGCCGAGCGCTCCTCGGTCGTGTCGCGGGTGAGCCGCTCGGTGAGGGCGAGCAGCCGGTAGGCGTCGCTCCGGTCGTGACCCAGACGGTTGGTTCGCGCCATCGCGGCGTCGATCTCGCCGAGCATCCGGAAATCCGCCACGATGAGCAGGATCGCCGACGCCAGGATGGCCACGCTCAGGGCGCCCAGACGCGCGCCCAGGGTCTTGCGGAACGGAATATCAATCGTCATTTTCGCCTGCTCTCTTGTCGCTTGCGGAATGGAAGGTCACGACGCCGGCCGGAGGTCGATGGTGAGCTGCGGGTCGGAGAGAAGCGCTTCGCCGGACAGCACGATCACTCCGCCGGGGCTCACGCCCCGCACGTAGGAGCGCCCCCAGGCCGTCTCGCTCTGCGCGAGGGTCGCCCTCGGCACGCAGAGGATCTCGCTCGCCGAATCGGCGAGGATGCCGAACTCGCGCCGGTGCTCGCCGAGCACGACGACGCGCCCGAGGTCGGTCACCCCCACCGCGACCACGCCCAGGAGATGACGCAGATCGAACAGGGCCAGGATCTCACCGCGCAGGTTGGTCACGCCGAGGACGAACGGCGGAGTGCCGGGGACCGGCGTGAAGCGCGTGAGCCGCGCCACCTCGCGCACGAAGCGGCTCTCGATGCCGTAGCTCTCGCCGGCGAGATCGAAGCCGACCAGCTCGAGGATCTCGCCCGCCCGCGGCGGCGTGTCGGGGACACGTGCCAGGGATCGCGCGCGGGCGGCGAGGAGCTGGCGGCCGTCGTCACTCAACGCTCACCCCGAGGCTCTTCATTTCCGCCGATGCCGCGGTCACCAGCGCGCCGGCGAGCTCCCCGGAGCCCGCCTCCAGCTGCTCGTCCGAGGGGCGCGAGGCGCAGAGCTCGTGCGCGTTCCGGAACGCCCGCAGCGCCTCCCGTCGCGCGCCGCGCTTCCTCTGCAGCGTCCCGAGCAGGAAATGGGCGACCGCGAGCGACGGGTCGAGATAGAGCGCGCGCATCGTCTCGCTCTCCGCGGCCTCGCCGCGGTCGAGCGCTAGGAGCAGTGTCGCCCGCAGATAGTGCAGCGGCGCGTCGAAGGGAAGCCGCCGGATCGCGGATTGCGCGAGCACGTCGGCCTCGAACGCGCCCATGCCGTTGGCGAGGAGCAGCACCTGGTCGAACGCTTCCCGGCCCGCCGGGGTGGGGGCGCGCGCGACCGGCGGCGGCACGGCAGGAGGCGCCGGTTCCTCGGCTCGGGGCGCGCGAGGCGCGGGTCGCAACACGCGCCCCGCGCTCCGGTCCGGGCGCGGGCTCCCGCGGTGAGGGCGGCGGTACACGAGGCCGACCCCCGTCACCTCGATCTCGAAGGGCGCGTGGTCGCCGATCAGCGGGTCGGACCCGGCGGTGAGCAGCACGCCGCCCTCGGCCAGGCTCTCGTAGAGCCGCGCCGCGATCCGGCCGACGCTCTCCTGGCTGAAGTAGATGAGGACGTTGCGGCACAGGATCAGGTCCATGCCCGCCGCGCCGACGCTCGCGTACTCCGCGGGGGCGACGAGGTTCAGCCGCTGGAACTGCACCTTCTGGCGGATGCGGTCGACGAGGACCCGGCGCTTGCGGACATGGCGGAAGTAGTCGGAGAGGAAGAGCGGGCTCACCCCGCGCATCGACCAGTCGGAGTAGGACGCGGCGCGCGCCTTGTCGAGGGCGACGTGCGACAGATCAGTGCCGAGGACCAGCGCGCCCTCGTCGAGGCCGGCCTGCTCGAGCAGGATGGCCAGGCTGTACGCTTCCTCGCCGCTGGCGCAGGCGGCGCTCCAGACCCGCGGCGGGAAGCCCCGGCGCTGCAGCGCGGGGAGGATCGTCAGGCGCAGGAGGTCCATCTGGGCGGGGTCCCGGAGGAAGTGGGTCTCGCCGACGGTAAGGTCGTCGACGAGCTCGTCCAACGCGGCGACATCCGCGCGGACGCGGCGGAAGTAGGCGGCGATGTCCGTCACCGCCAGCCGCTTCATGGCGCGCGCGATGCCGGCGTCGGCTTCCACGCGTCGATTGGGCGCGAAGATCAGCCCGGACCGCTCCGCGACGAGGGCCAGCAGGCCGTCCCTCATGCCGCGTCGACCTCGGCGCAGGCCGCGTCGAGCGAGCGCGACTCCGCTTCGTTCAGGAACGTGGCGAGGTCGTGGATGAGCACCATTCCGCCCTCCAGCATCGCGATTCCCGCGACGTAGCTCGTTCCCGGCCCCAGGGTCTCGGGGGGCTGGACCTTGCTCGGGTCGATGAGGGCGAGGTGCGTCGCCCGGTCGACGCGGAGGATCACGCCGCGAGGGCCGGCGGAGGCGACGATGAAGTGATCGGAGGGATCGAGGGCCTTCGGGGGGAGCCGGAAGCGGGCCCGGATGTCGAGCACGGGGAGGACCTGCCCACGGACGTTCACCACGCCTTCGATCACCGCGGGAGCGCTCGGCAGCGCGGTGATCGCGACCGCCCGCACGAGCTCGCGCACGTCCGCCGTCGGCAGGCCATACACCTGGCCTCCGACCTCGAAGACGAGGACTTCGCGCGTGCTGCTCGTGACGGTCGCCATGTTGACGATCTCCTGTTCGGTTGGGGTGCGTGTCGACCTGGGGAAAGTCCCCTAGAAGATTACGACCCTGCCCCGGCCGCGTCTGTGCAATCCGGCTCACCCGTGAGGGACGCGGGGGCCCTTGCACTTCGGGCCCCCCCGCTTGGCTACGAGTAGAATCGCATACTTGAGCAGTCCCTCCGCCGTCAGCGAGCGCGAATCGCGCGAGGTCGCCGAGGCCTCGCGCCAGACCGAATGGAAGCAGCCGAGCTTCCTGCGCGAGCTCTTTCTGGGCACCCTCCGTCTCGACCTCATCCACCCCTATCCGCTGGCCGGCGAGGATCGCCCGGAATTCGACCGCTTTTACCACCGGATGCGGACGTTCCTGAGGGACGAGGTGGACTCGGTCGAGATCGACGCCACCGGCGAGTATCCGGAACCCGTCCTGGCCGAGCTCCGCCGCATGGGCGCGTTCGGGATGAAGATCCCGAAGGAATACGGCGGCCTCGGGTTCACCAACGTCGAGTACCAGAAGGTGATGCAGCTGCTCGGCAGCAGCGACGGGAACCTCGTGGCGCTCCTTTCCGCGCATCAGTCGATCGGGGTCCCGAACCCGCTCCTGCACTTCGGCACCGAGGAGCAGAAGAAGAAGTACCTGCCGCGCTGCGCGGCGGGGGACATCTCCGCCTTCGCGCTCACCGAGCCGGAAGTGGGGTCCGACCCCGCGCGTGTCGCCACCACGGCGGAGAAGACGGCGGACGGCGCCGCCTACGTGCTGAACGGCGTCAAGCTCTGGTGCACCAACGGCACGCTGGCCAAGCTGCTGGTCGTCATGGCCGTGCACCCGGGGACGAAGAAAATCAGCGCCTTCGTGGTGGAGATGGCCTGGGCGGGCGTGAAGGTCGAGCACCGCTCTCACTTCATGGGCCTGCGCGCGCTGGCCAACGGCGTGATCAGCTTCACCAACGTCCGCGTGCCGGTGGAGAACCTCATCGGAGCGGAAGGTCGCGGCTTGAAGATCGCGCTCGCCACCCTGAACGACGGGCGGCTCTCCATCCCGAGCGGATCGGTGGGCACGGTCAAGATGTGCCTGGAGATCTGCCGGACGTGGTCGAAGACGCGCGTGCAGTGGGGCAAGCCCATCGGCCGCCACGAGGCGATCGCGCAGATGCTCTCCAGCATGGCCGCCCATGCCTTCGCGATGGAGGCGGTGGCGAGCCTGGCCGCGGAGATGGCGGATCGCGGCGGGTACGACATCCGGCTGGAAGCGGCGGCGGCGAAGGAATGGAACACCGCGCGCGCGTGGGACATCGTGGACGACACCATGCAGATCCGCGGCGGGCGCGGCTACGAGACCGAGCGGTCGCTCGCGGAGCGAGGCGAGCCGGCGATCGGCGTCGAGCGGATGATGCGCGACTACCGCATCAACAAGATCTTCGAGGGCTCGACCGAGATCATGCACCTGTTCATGGCCCGGGAGATGGTCGACCGCCACCTGCAGGCGGCGGGCCCCATGGCCGACCCTCGCTCCACCCTGCAGCAGAAGGCGGCCGCGCTCCCGAAGATGCTGTCCTTCTACGCCTGGTGGTACCCGTCGCGATGGCTGGGGTGGGGACGCTGGCCGCGCTACTCGGAGTTCGGATCGCTCGCGCGCCATCTCCGGTTCGTGGACCGGATGAGCCGCAAGCTGGCGCGGTCGAGCTTCCACGGGATGGTCGTGTACCAGGCCGGCCTGCAGAACAAGCAGGCGTTCCTCTTCCG
>JANMPI010000151.1:0-2111 GCA_031369785.1 Acidobacteriota bacterium | reverse complement strand
GTTGAGCACGACGAGGACGGGCCGCGTTCCAGGGCCCCCCCGGCGGAGGAAGCTGAGCACGCTCGCGTCCGCGTCGCAGCAGTCGACCCACTCGAACCCGGACGACACGCAGTCCATCACGTGCATCGCGGGCTGGCCGCGGTAGAAACGGTTAAGGTCCTCCGTCCAGGCCTGCACCCCGGCGTGAAGGTCGATGTCGAGAAGGTGCCAGTCGAGGCTGCGGTCGTGGCTCCACTCCAGCCCCTGCGCGATCTCGCCGCCCATGAAGAGGAGCTTCTTGCCCGGCTGCGCGAACTGCGCGCCGAGGAGCAGCCGCAGGTTGGCGAAGCGCTCGCGGCCCTGGCCCGCCATCTTGTCGAGGAGCGATTTCTTGCCGTGCACGACCTCGTCGTGCGACAGGGGCAGCACGAAGTTCTCCGTGAAGGCGTACATGGCGCGGAAGGTGAGCAGGTTGTGGTGGTACTTGCGGAAGACCGGGTCCTGCTCCATGTAGGCGAGGGTGTCGTGCATCCAGCCCATGTCCCACTTCAACCCGAAGCCGAGGCCGCCCAGGTAGACCGGCCGCGACACCATCGGCCACGAGGTCGACTCCTCGGCGGTGGTCTGGACGTCGGGATACTCGCGGTAGACGTGCTCGTTCAGCTGGCGGAGGAAGTCGATCGCCTCCAGGTTCTCGCGGCCCCCGTGCGGGTTCGGGATCCACTCGCCTTCCTTCCGCGAGTAGTCGAGGTAGAGCATCGAGGCCACCGCGTCGACGCGCAGCCCGTCGGCGTGGAACGCGTCGAGCCAGAAGAGCGCGCTGCTCACCAGGAAGCTCTTCACCTCGTGCCGCCCGTAATTGAAGATGAAGCTGTCCCAGTCCTCGTGATGCCCCTGGCGGCGGTCCGCGTGCTCATAGAGGTGCGTGCCGTCGAAGTACGCGAGGCCGTGCTCGTCGGTCGGGAAGTGCGAGGGGACCCAGTCGAGGATCACGCCGATCCCGCGCTGGTGGAGGGTGTCGATGAGGAACATCAGGTCCTGCGGCGTGCCGAAGCGGCTGGAGGCGGCGAAGTAGCCCGTCGTCTGATAGCCCCAGGATCCGTAGAACGGATGCTCGGTGAGGGGCAGGAATTGGACGTGGGTGAAGCCCATGTGCTCGACGTAATCGGCGAGGAGCGGGGCGGCTTCGCGATAGGTGAGGAAGCGATCGCCTTCCGCGGGCACGCGCCGCCAGGAGCCGAAGTGCACTTCGTAGACGCTCATCGGTGCGCCAAGTGAGCTCCGCGCCTTGCGCGCGCTCATCCACTCCTCGTCGGCCCACTCGTAGTCGAGGTCCCACACCACCGATCCCGTCCGCGGAGGCGCCTCCTGGCGGAACGCGTAGGGATCGGCCTTGTCCACCGCGAACTCGGTGACGCGCGAGCGCAGGTGGTACTTGTAGACTGCGCCCTTCTCGAGGCCGGGCACGAAGCCGTGCCAGATGCCGGACTGACGGAGCGCGTCGAGCGGGTTCGCGCCCTTGTCCCAGCCGTTGAAGTCGCCCATCACCGAGACGCTGCGCGCGTTGGGCGCCCAGACCGCGAACGCCACCCCCTTCCGGCCGTCGCGCGTGGCGAGGTGGGAGCCGAGCTTCCGATACGCGCGGCCGTGCGTTCCTTCGTTGAAGAGGAAGAGGTCCTCGTCGGTGAAGAGCCCCGTCTCGGCGCTCGCGGCCGGCGGCGTCATCAGAACGTGACGTCGACCGCCATCGCCGCGAACCGGTCGGGCACGCGCACCCGCAGCAGGCCGTCGTCGCCGACCGAATAGCCCGTCCCCGTCTTCGCATCGGCGGCGAGACGGGCGAGCGCTTCGCCTCCCGCGGAGACCGCGGTGGCCGCGGGCAGCCCGCGCAGCTCGAGCACGAGGTCGCGCGCGGCCGGCCGATACGATCCCTCCGGGGCCCCGACGGTGAACGTCCCGGCGGTCCCGGTGCGCGACCAGTCGAACCGGCGGCGCGAGAAGACTCCGCGCGTGTTGCCGAGCGTCTCGCCATCGTCCTCGTAGAGCTGCCCCGCGCCACGGTCGCCGTAGACCCCGACGATGAGCGGCTGCCCCGGCATCTCCCCGGTGTGCTGGACGACGGGCTGGCGGAA
>JANMPI010000149.1:0-4761 GCA_031369785.1 Acidobacteriota bacterium | reverse complement strand
GTGACGACGTCACGGTGACGATCAACATCGAGGCCGGCCGCAAGAAGGAAGCCGCCAGCAACTGACGCGCCCCGGCCCGGCGGCCCCCCTGGGCCGCCGCGGCCGGCATTTTCGCCCCCCTGGAATAACCCTCTCGCGCCGCGTGTACCTCCCCCGAACGGAGGCTCACATGCGCGCACCCTCGATCACGTCCACTCTCGCCCTGACCCTGCTGGCCGCGGCTGGCTCCTCCGCGCGGGCCGGTGCGCTCGTCGACGTCGCCATCGAGGTGGCCGGCGTGCCCGTGCCCCTGTACCGCGCCGTGGACGGGTCGGGCCGGCTCTACTTCGAGGCGCGCGAAGGCTGCGACTATGCGCTGCGCCTCGCGAACCGCACGCACGAGCGAATGGGGGCGCTGGTCGTCGTCGACGGGCTGAACGCGATCAGCGGCGAGCGCGAGGAGATCGGCCGGCGGCCGCCCGGGCGCATGTACGTGCTCGCGCCCTGGGACGAGGTCGATGTCCGCGGCTGGCGGACGTCGCTCGACGAGGTCCGCCGCTTCACCTTCGTCGACGAGCGGTCGTCGTATGCCGCCCGCGTCGGAAAGGCGAACCGCCACCTGGGCTGGGTGGAGGTCGCGGTCTATCGCGATCGTGGGGCGGCGATGGCCCGGCAGCGCAACGAAGGTGTCTTCGGTGGCGTGGAGGGCGGCGAGGCGGACGGGCGCGCGGAAGCACCCGCCGCGTCCGCCGATCGCGCGCCGAAGAAGGCGGAGGGCGGCGACGCCCGCTACCCGGGAACGGGCTGGGGCGCGTCGGCGTGGGACCCCGCCACGGAAGTGCGGTTCGATGCGACCGCCGATCCCGTCGAGCGTACGGTCCTGCGCTACGAGTACGCGCCCGCGCTGCGCGCGCTGGGCGTCCTTCCGCGTCCCTGGCCCGGCCGCGACCGGCTCCGCGAGCGGGACCGCGGCGAAGGCTTCGCGCGCGCGCCGCGCGGCTAGTGGCTCAGCGCCCGGCGGCGTCGCGTCCGGCGAGGAGGATCCGCTCCGCGAGCTCGTAGACGTCCGCCGGCCAGTACGGCAGCGGACGCGGCACGGCGCCGCGGGATGAGGTCGGCCGGCAGCTGAGGACCATCTGCCGCCACTGCGCGGGAACGGCATCCCGGCCGTGGACGGCGCCGAGCAACGCGCCCGCGATGGCGGCATTGGTGTCGGTGTCGCCGCCGCGGCGGACGGTGGTGACGACTCCTTCCTCCAGCGTCGGCGCGTGGAGGAGCGCGTGGAACGCGTTCTGGAGGGCGATCAGGACAAAGCCCATCTGGTGCCCGTCGCACTCCGGCGCGGCGGACGCGGCACGCGAGAGCGCATCCACGACCGCGGGCGCCGCCTCCGCCTTTGCCCACGACAGTGCCGCGCGGTAGGTCTCCTCGGGACCGGCGCCGGTGCGAATGGCGTGCCCGATCGCGATCACGTACGCGGCGACGGAATCCCCGCAGACGCGATGGGGATGCGTGAGCGCGCTGTCCGCGCGCGCCACGGTCGCCGCCGCCGCGGGCGACAGGGCGTGGGTGAGGATGCCGAGCGGGCTGGCGCGCATCAGTGACCCGTTGGCCTGGCTCGCCGCCAGAGGGGCGCCGGAACCGCGAAGGGCGGCCGCGGTCGTGCGGCCGATGTCGAACGGCTCCGACGCGTGCCACTCGCGGTACGCGTCGAGGGCCGCCGCGCCGTCGTATTTGCCCGCGCGCAGGATCGACCGCGCCAGCGCCAGCGCCATCTCGCTGTCGTCGGTCGCCTGCCCGGCCAGCAGGTTCCAGTGGCCGCCGTCGTGCAGGAGCCGGGGACCATCGTCATGGTCGCGCGCGATGTCCGCCGCGGAGCGGAACTCGACGAGGGCGCCGAGGTTGTCTCCCGCGACCTGCCCCATCAGGCATCCCTGCCCCCGGGACAGGAGCGCCGGATCCGCGATGGCGCGTCCGCGCTCCAGGCTTGCCGGCCTCACGTCCCCATCCGAGCCGCCCGCGATCGTGCTCCACGGACGCCGCGCAAGCGCCTGCGCCACCGCCGGCGATCCCGCAAAGGCGTAGCGGGCACGGCTCCGGCCGTCGGGCAGGTACGACACCTCGCGCCCCTGCTCATCGACCAGGGTCCCGCCCGCGCCGCGCACCAGCGCATGCCCGCCCGCGTAATCCCAGCCACACGGGTCGTGCAGCGAGCTCGTCCCCGCGACCTCGCCCGCGGCCACGAGCGCGAGGCGATGCGCGATGCTGGGCAGGGTGCGATAACGCGCGGGCGCGACGCACCGAAGGTTGCCCTCCGGATCGCGGTCGCCCTTGCTCGACACGAGGACGACATCCGATGTGGTGAGCGCGGGCGCCATCCGCGCGTTCACCGGCACGCCGTCACGGACGACCGGCCCCAATCCTTCCCCCCAGGTGATCATCGTTCCGCGATCGTCCGGATATCCGAAGGCGAAGACGACGCCCACGGCGGGCCGGCCGTCGTGGACGAGGCCGATGGACACCGCGCTCCCCCGCCGCCCGACGAGATAGTCGCGGGTGCCGTCGTTGGGATCGACGAGCCACACGGGAGCGCCGCCGGCGCCGGCTCGCGGCTCCGTCTCCTCACCCCGGTAGCTCCAGTCCGGGAATGCCGCGAAGAGGCGGGCACGGATCAGGTGCTCGGCTTCGGTGTCGGCGGGCGCCTTGTCACCGCCGCCGCGCGGCCCTCCCGGGCGATGGAAGTCGGCGCGGAGGTGATCGCCGGCCTCGATGGCGGCGTCACGCGCGACGGCAAGGGCGCGCGCGATGTCGATCTTCATGGCGCGCTGGCGGGGATGAAGGCCGCGCAGGTCACTACCGGCTGCGGGGGGTAGGCCTTCAATAGCGGACAGTAGAGGAAGACGGAGCCGCGATCGGACGTCACGAGCCGCGGCGGCGCGCCGCAGCGATGGCACAGGCTCGTCGGGAACGGCGGCGGCCCGGAAGTCACGCGTGCTCTACCCTGCGCCCGCCGTCGTCCGTGGTCAAGCCTGGTTGCAGGTTAAACCTGGAAAAGATCGGGAAAGGCTTTTGCTGCATCGAGCCCGAGGCAGTAGGGTGGAAAGCGGGTCGATGAATAGGGACATCAAGAAGACCGTCAGCTGGATGGTCGGCGTGTTCACCGCGCTTGCCCTCGCCATCACGGGAGTCGCCCTCTACCATCGCCGGACGCCACCAGTGGACGAGGCCGCCGGTCCCGACACCCATGTCGCTCCCCCGCCGCAGGTTCCCGGCCCGGCCGTCAACCGGTGGAAGGAGGCCGCGCGGCGGGTCGAAGAGGAGCGCGGCGAGCGGATCGGACGGGGCGCGCGCGTCAGCGTCCCGCCGCAGCTCCTCCATTACGCGGACAAGCGGCGGTTCCTCGCCGTCCAGGTCGCGGGGTGGCGCGAGCAGCAGTACGCGCTGCCCCATGACGAGGCCGGAATCGCGGAGCTGATTCAGAAGGGCGAGCTCGTCGAGGTGAAGCCGGTGAGCGACGACTACCTGCTGTACGGCGTAGGCGCCAACGCGTCCGACGAGCCGCTCACCCACTTCGACCGCCGCACCGGCCGCGAGTTCACCCTGTATCCACGGTGGGACTTCTTCGACGACGAGCGCGCGGCGAAGCAGGCCGCGATCGAGGAGAGAAAAGCCGCCGCGGCCGCGAAGCGCGACGACCTCCGCAAGATCGTGGGCCGGACGCGCGCCGCCCGCGCGCGCCGCAACGCCATCAACAAGGAGATCCGCGCCGCCCAGGCCGGTGTGGCCGCTCTCCAGCGGCGGGTGGCGGGCGACGCCGCGGCCTGGGACGATTACGACCGGCGGCGGATGCTGGTGGGCGAATGGCAGGTCCTCGAGGAGCGGGCACGCCAGTTCGCACCCCGCGGGTACGACCTCGGCCGGCCCGGGGATCGCCGCGCCTTCCGCGCGCGCCTGCTGAGCTTCATCCGACCCGAGGCCCTGGCGGTGATGCTCGATATCGCGCGGCAGTACCGCGAGAAGTTCGGGCGGCCGCTCGCATTCACCTCACTGGTGCGCAGCGAGCATTACCAGCTCCAGCTCGGGGAGACCAACGCCAACGCCACGAAGATCGCGGTGGCGCCGCACACGACGGGCCTCGCCTTCGACATCTACTACCACTACATGACCGCGGACGAGCAGCACTGGATCATGGGGCTCATCGCGCAGATGGAGTCCGACGGCCGATTGGAGGCGCTGCGCGAGAACCGCGATCACTTCCACGTGTTCGCGTTCGCGCAGGGACACCGTCCGCCCGAGCGGCTGATCGCCGAAGCGCTCGGCGACGTGCGTGCGGTTCGGGTGGCGCAGGCGGCGAGCGCTCCGGAGGAGGCGCCCGCGGTCGCCGCCCGCCGCAACCTCGCGCCCGCGGCGGCACGCAAGAAGGCCGCCGCGCCACGGCGGCGCGCCGCCCCCGCCCCGAAGAAAAGAGTCGCCCGCAAGCCGGCGGTACGCCGCCGGCGGTGACCCGCGCCGGCTAACGCGCCCGGTGGTGGTCCTCGACCATCACGAGGCCGGACCCGATCTGATCCGGGAGCTTGAACAGCGTCCCGATGTCCACCACGTCGCGCACCCGGCCCTTCACCTTCACGCGCGCGCCGCGACGCGGGACGCCGTGGCGCGAGACCACCCAGATCGTGCCCGTGCCGTCGTCGAGCTTGTAGGCGCCGTTACCGAGGAGCGACACGCTCTCGATGACGTCACCGTGCAGGCCGACGTCGTGGTTGGCGAACCGCTGCGGCTCGG
>JANMPI010000113.1:0-2692 GCA_031369785.1 Acidobacteriota bacterium | reverse complement strand
GAAGATGTCCGACCGATGGTCGACGGGCCGCGCGCGGATCTGCTCCGGCGACATGTAGCCGACGGTCCCCAGCACCTTGCCCGCGTCGGTGCCGGGAACTCCGCGCGTGTTCGTCTCCGCCTCCGCCAGCGCGTCCCCGGGCGCGAGCTTGGCAAGGCCGAAGTCGAGGATCTTCACGCGCCCGTCGGTGGTCACGAACACGTTGTCCGGCTTCAGGTCGCGGTGGACGATGCCCTTCTGATGCGCGGCGGCCAGGCCGCGGGCGATCTGTACCGCGAGGTCGACGGCCTTTCGCACCGGCAGGGCGGTGCCGCCGATGCGCTCGCGGAGCGTCTCGCCGTCCAGCAGCTCGGAGACGAGATAGGGCGCCCCTTCGTAGACGCCCACGTCGTGGATCTGGAGGATGTTCGGGTGGTTGAGGAGGCCCGTCGCCCGCGCCTCCTGCTCGAAGCGGCGCAGGCGCTCGGCGTCGGCTGCGAACGACGCGGGCAGGACCTTGATCGCCACGTCGCGTGAGAGGCGCGCATCGCGGGCTCGGTACACCTCGCCCATGCCGCCGGCGCCCAGGGGCGCCGCGATTTCGTACGGCCCGACCTTTGTTCCGGGGGCGAGGGACACGACCCTACCGAAGCCCCGATGCGAGGTAGAGCGTGGACGTGTCGTCGCGCAATGTGTAGGCGTAGCTCTTTCCGTCGGGCGTCAGGACAACGCCGGGGAACGAGGCGTAGCCTCCGCCTTCCCGGCCGATCTCTTTCCACGGCTCACGCGTCCCGCGGACGAGGTCCACGCGGAAGATCTGACGCCGCCGGTTCGCGCTTACGTAGCCGACATAAAGGAAGCGGCCGTCCGCGCTGAAGCGGAGCGGCTCGTCGTCCGGCGCGGCTCCCGGCACGCTTCGGGGCTCACCGCCCGCCGTCGGGTAGAGCCAGACGCGATGCTCCCAGACGCCGGCGACGAAAGTGCCGTCCGGCGTCGTCTGCACCCCCTGCGGAATGAGGATGCGCTCCGTCGAGATCGGCTTCGGCTCGCCGCCCGCGAGGTCCTGGAGGTAGAGCCGCGGCGCCTGGCCGGTTTCGTTGGCGTAGAGCACCACGCGCTTCCCCTCGGGCAGGAAGCCGGCGGCGTGGATCTGCACGAGCGGGCCCCGCGGAAGCGTTCTGGCCTGGCCCGCGCCGGTGGGCAGGAGAATGGCCTGCATCGGCACGTTCATGTTCACGCCGAGAGCCTGCTTCCCGTCGGGCGACAGGGCCAGGGCGTTTCCCTTCCCCAGTCGGACGGGAGCGGAGCCGTTCATTCCGCGAATGTAAGCGGTGTATTCGGAACCGCCGCCCTCGCCTTGTTCCACGAAGAGCAGGGTCCGGCCATCGGCGGACAGGTCGGTCGCGGCGCCGTAGTCGAGCCACGACAGGTCGCGCTCCCGGGTTTCACCGGGACCGAGGCCAAAGAGCAGGGGCCGCCTTCTCTGGACGGCGGCCAGCACGCGCCCGTCGGGCGCCGTGTCCTGGAGTGCCAGGCTGCCGGGCCCGCGAAAGACGGGACGCTCCTTGCCCTGGGGCGTCACGGCCCACAAGCTGCTCTCGGCGCCCACGCGGGTCGCGGTGAACCAGATCTCTTTGCCGTCCGGCGACCAGGCCAGCCCCCGGATGTCGGCCCAGTTCGACGAGAGCGTCGTCTTCGTGCCGGACCCGTCCACGATCGCGATGTCGCCGCGGAAGTCGCCGGCGAAGGGGTGATCGCTGAAGGCCACGAGCTGGCCGTCCGGCGACACGCGCAGGTGCTTGATGGAGATCGCTTCATGGAGAGTCTTTCCGATCGGGTACTCGATATGCTGGCGGGATCCCGAGTCGCGCACGACCGCGATCGTCGCGCCGTCGGGGCCCCAGTCCGCCCAGATCACATCCTCGAGGATGTCACGCGGGGCGCCGCCGCCCATGGGCGCCTGGGCGAGCGTCGAGCCGCCACCGTCGCGGCGCAGGATGAGCAGCTCGCCGCTCCTGGAAATCGCGGCGAGCCGGCTGTTCTTCAGGCCGAGGCTCCTGGACTCCGGGCTTCCGGGCAGCGTGACGTAGATGTCCGGGTCGCTGCCCGGCCAGAACGCCTGATAGACGATCGCCTTCCCGTCGGGCGAGAAGCGCGCGTCGTTCACCAGGCCGCTCTGGAACGTGATGGGACGGAAGCCAGCGACAGCGGGCGCGCTGCCGCGGTGCGGCGCCAGGTAGCCGAGAGCGACGAGGCCCAGCGCCGAGAGGGAGAAGAGCGCCGCGCGCCGCCAGCGGACCAGCGTGCTCGTCGGACTGGCCAGCGCGACGTGCGTCGCGGCCGATCCCGAGAGCTGCTCGAGGTCGAAGGCGATGTCCCGCGCCGACTGGAAGCGCTCGTCGGGGTTCTTCTCCAGGCAGTGGGCGACGATGCGCTCGAGCCCGGGGGGCAGATGATGATTCGTCGCCGACAGCTCCGGCGGGTCCTCCTTCAGGATCGCATTCATGGTCTCGACGGCGGAGGCGCCTCGGAAGGCGCGCTGCCCGGAGAGCATCTCGTAGAGCACGGAGCCGAACGAGAAGATGTCCGACCGATGGTCGACGGGCCGCGCGCGGATCTGCTCCGGCGACATGTAGCCGACGGTCCCCAGCACCTTGCCCGCGTCGGTGCCGGGAACTCCGCGCGTGTTCGTCTCCGCCTCCGCCAGCGCGTC
>JANMPI010000108.1:0-35172 GCA_031369785.1 Acidobacteriota bacterium | reverse complement strand
CGGTACGTCCGGCGGATGTGGGACGCCGGCGTCAGGCACGACCCGCCGCGCAGGACCATCTGGCCCGACATGAACTTGCCGTTGTATTCGCCGAGGTCTCCGGCCAGCGGCACGAAGCGCGGGTAGGGCAGGTACGCGCTCGACGTCCATTCCCAGACGCGGCCGGGCAGCGGCCACTCCGCGGCCTGCTCCCACTCGAACTCCGTGGGCAGCCGCGCGCCCGCCCACCGCGCGTAGGCATCCGCTTCGAAATGGCTCACGTGGCTGACCGCGGCCGCGCGCTCGATCTCCCGCATGCCGGCGAGGGTGAACTCCCACCAGGAGCCGTCGCGCTGCTCCCAGTAGAAGGGCGCGGTCCAGCCTTCCGCGCGCACCGCCGCCCATCCGTCCGACAGCCACAGCTCGGGCCGGCGGTACCCGCCGTCGGCGATGAAGTCCGCGAACTCGCCACACGTCACGGCGCGGTCGGCGATCGCGAAGGCCTCGAGGAAAACACGATGGCGCGGGGCCTCGTTGTCGAAGGCGAAGCCGCGCCCGGCATGGCCGACCTCCACGACGCCCTCGTCGTGGCGGATCCATTCGATCGGCGGCGCACTCGGCGACGCGGAGGCCGGCGCGTCGCGGTACGCCGGCCGCAGCGGGTTCGACCAGAGCGCGTGCTGGATGTCGGTGAGGATCAGCTCCTGGTGCTGCTGCTCGTGCTGCAGGCCGAGCTCGGTGCGGTCGATGGCTTCCGGCGCGGCGCCGGAGTGCAGCAGGCGGGCCATCGACGCGTCCACCGCATCGCGATACGCGCGGACCTCGTCGAGGGTGGGACGGGTGATGAGCCCGCGCCGCGGCCGGGGCTGTCGATCGCCGAGGCCCTCGTAGTAGGAGTTGAAGAGAAAGCAGTAGCGCTCGTCCACCGGCCGGTGGGCGGGATCGAACGCGGCCAGCACCATCGTCTCGAAGAACCAGGTGGTGTGCGCGAGGTGCCACTTGGTCGGGCTGGCGTCCGGCATCGACTGCACGACCTGGTCTTCGGCGGCGAGCGGGGCGGCGAGGGCGATGGTCGCCTCGCGGACGGCGCGGTAGCGGTCGGCAATGGTCACGGCCACGGAAGGGCCACCCTCGACGGCTCCCTGGTCAGTGCCGGTTGATGTCGATGTTTTCCTTCGTCCCGCTGCCCTTCACCGACATCATGATCCCGAGTCCGATGGCGAGCACGATGCCGATCACCGTCCACGTCGTCCCCAGCGACGCCAGCACGCCCATCTTCCAGAGCGCGGCGAAAAGCCCGCCCACGAAGATCACGTAGCCCAGCAGGTACATCCCGGTCCATTTCATGCGGCCTCCGTTCGTCCGTCGGATCCAGAGTACACCTGCCGCGTCGACGCGGACTACTTCTAGCGGCGTGCCTGCTTCGCCACCGCGTCGGCCGCCTTCTTCGCCGCGGCCGGGTCGCCCAGGTAGTAGTGGCGGATCGGCTTCAGGTCGGCCCCCAGCTCGTACACGAGCGGGATCCCGGTGGGGATGTTCAGCTTGACTATCTCGTCCTCGGAGACCTCGTCGAGGTACTTGATGAGCGCGCGCAGGCTGTTCCCGTGGGCGGCGATCAGGACCTTCTTTCCGTCCCGAACGGCTGGGCAGATGCACTCGTGCCAGAAAGGCAGGAAGCGGGCCACGGTGTCCTTCAGCGATTCGCCCACCGGCATCTCGTCGGGCGACAGATCTTCGTATCGCAGGTCGTGCGAGGGATGCCGCTCGTCGTCCGGGGTGAGCGGCGGCGGCGGATCCGAGTAGCTCCGCCGCCACTTCAGCACCTGCGCATCGCCGTACCTTGCCGCCGTCTCCGCCTTGTTCAATCCCTGCAGCGAACCGTAGTGCCGCTCGTTGAGCCGCCAGTTGCGGCTCACCGGGAGCCACATGCGGTCCATGTCGTCCTGGACGATCCACAGGGTGCGGATGGCGCGCTTCAGGAGCGAGACGAACGCGCAGTCGAAGTCGTAGCCGCCCTCCTTCAGCAGGCGCGCCGCCTCGTGCGCCTCCTCGACGCCCTTCGGCGTGAGGTCGACGTCGGTCCATCCCGTGAAGCGGTTCTCGAGGTTCCACGTGCTCTCGCCGTGGCGCAGCAGCACCAGCTTCGTCATGCCGCCGAGCCTACTACGGGCATCCGGCGCCGGCTACGGTGTCGTCGACGAGGTTCGCCCATACCGGGCGATGGTCGCTCACCTTCCGGGCCTCCTTGATCGACCCCACGCTCGCGCAGTCCTCTAGGCGGAATCCCTTGACCGCGACGTGGTCCCACGAGAAGCGCGAGATCGTCCGGCCGACGCGGCGGGTCAGCCAACCGTAGCCGCTCCCCGCGAACACCTCGAGCACGCCGCGCGAGTTGAAGTCTCCGGCGACGATCACCCGCGGAAACCGCGCCGCGTCGGCGAGGATCGCCTTTGCCTGATCGCGGCGCGCGCTCCCGGAGATGCCGGCCGGCGTCTCGAGGTGCACGCTGTACGCGCGGACGGGCTCCTGTCCGCCGACGTGCACCGTGGCCCCGACGGCGATCCGCTGCGACTTCCGCCAGCGCCCACGGTGGGGAAGCAGGATCTTCACGTCGTCGGTGAGCGGCCACGGGCTCAGGATCGCGTCGCCGAAGTTCCGACGGTGCGCGGGATGGAGGACGGCCGGGTAGTAGACGTAGTTGACGCCGAGGGAGCGCGCGATGAGCTCGGCGCCGGTTTCGTCCATCTCCTGGAGCGTGATGACGTCGGCGCCGGCCAGGCGCGCATCGTTTCGGAGCAGCGCGGCCGCGGCCTCGGAATGGAGCGCGTACTTGACGTTGAAGGTGACGACGCGCAGCGCGTGCTCGCGCGGCAGCGCGGACTTCGTGTACACGCCCGCGAAGCGCGGGCCGGCCGGATCCGGATAGTTGGTCGTGGACGCGCAAGCAGGAAAGAGGCCGGCCGCCACGAGCAGCGTCAGGACGCGTCCGCGCATCAATCCATCGTACAGTCGTGCGCGCCCCATGCTCGTGAACCCCATCCCGATCCTCGCGCGCCTGCCGCCGGTGGTGCGCCTGCTGATCGCGGGGACCTTCGTCAACAAGATGGGCAGCTTCATCGTGCCCTTCCTGACCATCGTGCTCCGGCGCGAGTTCCACCTGACCGAGCAGCAGGTGGGATGGCTTCTGCTCGCGTACGGCACCGGGTCGCTGATCTCGATCCTCGTCGGGGGCGCGCTCACTGATCGCCTGGGGCGGCGCTTCACGCTGCTCCTGAGCCTGGGCGGGAGCGGAGTGGTCGCGGTCGTCCTCGGCCTGGCCGATTCCGTCCGCACGTTCGTGCCGCTCCTGGTGCTCTTCGGCTTCGTGGCCGACCTGTACCGGCCCGCGGCGTCCGCGATCATCGGCGACGTGCTGCCGTCGTCGCAGCGCGCGTCCGGTTTCGCGGGGCTGCGGCTCGCCGTCAACCTCGGGTTCGCGGTCGGGATCTCGCTCGGCGGCTTCCTGGCCGACTGGAACTGGCGGCTCCTCTTCTTCGGGGACGGCCTCACGACGCTCGGCTACGCCGCGGTCGTGTACCTCTTCATCGGCGAGACGCGGCCGGCGGACGTCACGCACCATCCGGACGCGCCGGCGCCGGTGCGGATGAGCCCGTGGCAGGACGCGGTCTTCCTGCAGCTGATGGCCGTCTCGTTCGGCTTCGCGATGGTCTTCTTCAACCATATCAGCACGCTGCCCATGGCCATCACCGTGTCCGCGGGCTATCCCGCCCGCGTCTTCGGCGGGCTCGTCGCCGCCAACGGCGTCCTGATCGCGCTCTTCGAGATCGGGGCCGTCGAGCGGTTGAAGCGCTATCGCCGGCTCCGCGTCGCCGCCGTGGGCACCCTCCTCGGCGGCCTCGGCTTCGCCCTCACCGGCGTGTTCATGCACTGGTCGTGGTTCCTGTTCACGGTCGTGCTCTGGACGTTCGGCGAGATCCTCTGCCTGCCGTTCACCATGGCCTTCCTCACCGACTGGGCGCCGCCGGCTTGGCGCGGGCGCTACCTGAGCTGGAACGGCGCGACCTGGAGCCTCGCCATCGGCTTGAACCCCATCCTCTTCCTCCCTCTCCACTCGCGCCTCGGCGACCGCTGGTTCTGGCCGCTCATGCTGCTGATCGCGATTCCGGGTGCGTGGACGCTGCTGCGACTCGATCGCCTCGCCGATCGCCCGGAGCGGCTCCGCGGGCTGGTGCGCGACTCCGTCCCGGTGTTTCCCGCCATGGTTGGCGTCGGTTCGGAGGTGGTCTAGACTCGCCGAATGGCTGAATCCAACGGGAACGTCGCCGCCGCGCTCAAATACCTGGACAAGAACTTCGACGATTTCAAGCGCACGCTCATCGAGCAGTCGAAGATCCCCAGCATCTCCGCCGAGGGGTTTCCGGCGTCCGAGGTGCGGCGGTCGGCGGAGGGAATGGCCGGCGTGCTCCGCGAGATCGGGATCGAGAACGTTCAGGTGCTGGAGATCCCCAACGTCCATCCTTACGTCTACGGGGACTGGCTTCACAAGCCGGGCGCGCCGACGATCCTGCTCTACGGCCATCACGACGTGCAGCCCCCCGGCCGCGCGGAGAAGTGGAAGACGCCCGCCTTCGAGCCCACCGAGCGCGGCGGCCGCCTCTACGGGCGCGGGACCGCGGACGACAAGGGCGGCTGCATGGCGCACATCGCCGCCGTCGCGTCGTACCTGAAGTCGGGCGCGGGGCTGCCCTGCAACGTCAAGTTCGTGATCGAGGGCGAGGAGGAGATCGGCTCCGAGAACCTCGGCAAGTTCCTCGACAAGTACAAGTCGATGCTGTCCGCGGACTACATCGTCCTCTCCGACACCGCCAACTTCGACACCGGCGTCCCCGCTCTCACCTATCAGCTGCGGGGGATCGTGCAGGTGGACGTCGAGGTCAAGGTGCTCGACCATCCGCTGCACAGCGGGATGTGGGGCGGGCCGGTGCCGGACCCGGTGCAGGTCCTCTCGAGGCTGATCGCGGACCTGCGCAACAAGGACGGCTCATTGAACATCCCCGGCCTCTACAAGGACGTGGCGAAGCCGGGCAAGGCGCAGCTGAAGCGCATCCGGAACCTCCCCTTCGACGAGAAGAAGTTCAAGAAGGAAGGGGCGCTCGAGAAGGGCGTCAAGCTGTGGGGCGAGAAGGGCTACTCGGTGTACGAGCAGCTCTGGACGCGGCCGTCGCTCACCGTCATCGCCATGGAGTCGCACGAGATCGCCGGCTCGTCGAACCAGATCGTCGATTCCGCCCGCGCGCGCCTGTCGCTGCGCACGGTGCCGAACATCGACGGGAAGAAGGCCGGGGCGCAGCTCGTGAAGAAGCTGACGAAGGACAGGCCGTTCGGCGTCAAGGTGACCGCGAAGGTGAACGGCTCCACGCCGTGGTGGACCACCGACCCCGAAGGGCCCGCGTTCGACGCCGCGCGCCGTGCGCTGAAGGCCGGGTTCGGCAAGGAGACGGCGATGATCGGCGCCGGCGGGTCGATCGGCTTCGTGCAGCCGTTCGCCGACCTGCTGGGCGGCGCGCCCTGCCTGCTCATGGGGGTGGAGGACCCGCTGTGCAACGCGCACTCGGAGAACGAGAGCCTGCACCTCGGCGACCTGATGAAGTGCATGAAGTCGGCCGTCCACCTGTACGACGAGCTGGCCCGGGTGCCCCTCCGCCGACGCCGGTGACCATGCGCTGGCTCGCGGCCGCGCTGTCCGCCGCGCTCGTCGTCGCGTCTCCCGCCTACGCGCAGGAGGTGCGCATCGCCTTCATCGGCGACGCGGGCACCGGCGACAGCAAGCAGCGCGCGGTGGCGGAGCAGATGCTGAAGGCAAACCCGCAGTACGTCTTCCTGCTCGGGGACAACGTCTACGCCGAAGGCAGCCGGCGGGACATCCAGTCGCGGTTCGACGACGTCTACGCCGCCCTGCTGATCAAGGGCGTCGTCTTCCATGCCGCCCTCGGCAACCACGACGTCACGGGTTGCGAGGCGAACCCCCTGAGCCCGCTTCCCGCCGACACCGGCGCGTACGTCAAGGAGTTCCGCTGCAACGTGCCGTACCACCTCTCGCACGGACCGTTCGGCTACGTGCGCAGCCTCCGTTACTACTCGGTGCCGCTGCCTGCGATCAACCCGCTCGTCGAGGTCTTCGTCCTCGACTCAAACACCCTGAAGGGATCGCAGAGCAAGCTGCTCCTGCGCGAGGACACCGCGCAGCTGCAATGGCTCGACCAGGCGCTCGGCGCGTCGCGGGCGCGCTGGAAGATCGTCACCATGCATCACCCCACGCAGTCGCCGACGACGGGGGCGAAGACCATCTTCTTCGTGCCCATCGGCGGGGGGCGCACGCGCGAGTTCCAGCTCGACCAGCAGCTGTCTCCCATCCTGCGCAAGCACCGGGTCGACGCCGTCTTCGCCGGCCACAATCACTTCTACGCGCGGATGCTCCCGCAGGAAGGCATCCGCTATTTCGTCTCCGGCGGCGGCGGCCGCAAGACCTACGGGTTCGACCCCCAGAACGGGTACGTTGCCGCGGGCGGCGAGTGGTACCACTTCGTCCTCGCCACCATCACGCCGGACGCCTTCACGTACCGTGCGATCGACAGCGCGGGCGCGGTGCGCGATTCCGGATGGTGGGCCAAGGGCGACGCCGCCGACCGGAAGCTGGCAGGCGGGGCGGCCGGGGCGCCTTGAGCCGTGCGATGGCGGCGGTGCTCGCGCTGCTGTTGAGCGCGGGCGCCGGGGTCGCGGCCCCGGGGCCGACGCGGGGCCCGATCGAATCACGCGACGAGTTCCTCCTCGCGCAGTCCCTCCTCACCCTCCCGCCGATCGGGGCGGCGCTCGTCCCGCGCGGGCGCACCGAGGTACGCGTCGACGGGGACTGGGGCAACGACTTCGGCGTGGAGACGGTCCCGGGCGGCCGGCTCGACAACCTTCGCTTCTTCGTCGACGGCGAGCACCGCACGTTCGCGGTGGCCGTCCGCCGCGGCCTCGGGCATGGGTGGGAGGCGGGCGCGCGCGTTCCCGGGCACTGGCGCGGGGGGGGATGGCTCGACACCGTCATCGATCCCTTCCATCGCTTCTTCGGCTTCCCGGACAGCGGCCGCCCGCTGTACGCGACGCGCCGACTCCGCGTCGAGGGACGCACCCCGGAGCGCGAGCGAATCGAGTGGACCGGCCACGGGGGGACGGGCCTGGGCTCGGTGGAGCTCGAAGTCGGCAAGGCCATCCGTTCCGCCGCCAGCCGCGGTCCCACCATCGCCGTCCTCGCGCGCGTCCTGGTGCCGACGTCGAACGGCGCCTTCGGGGAAGGGGGCCGGGGCGCGGGCGCGCAGGCCGTCGTCTCCCAGCCGCTCGGCGCCTCCTTCGATTTCCACGCCGGCGCGGGCGCCACGGTGCTCGGCCCGGCCACGCGCGAGGGGCTCGACTACGAGCGCAACCGGGGGTTCGGGTACGCCGCCCTCGAGTGGCGGCCGATGGCGGCCTGGAGCGCGCTCGTCCAGTGGGAGGCGAGCAGCCGCTTGATCACGAGCCTCGACGGCTATCCCGCCCTCCAGCTCTCGCTGCGCATCGGGTCGAAGGTCGACGCCGGCCGCTGGCGTCTCGAGGGCGGGTTCCTCGAGGGGATCAAGGACCTCGACGCGACCACCGACTTCGGCGTCTTCGCCGGCGTCGCGCGCCGCTTCTAGCCCGCCGCCTCCACCCGGTCGATGAAGCGGAGCGCGGCGTAGCCGGTCGCCGGGGCCAGGATCGCGGTCGCCACCGCGGCCCACGGTCCGCCCGCGATCCCCGCCGCCGTCGCTTCCGCCGTCCACACGGCGGGGAACGCCAGGAGCGCGGTCAGGATCTTGTACGTCGCCGGCTCGTCCGGTGTGCGCGTCAGGATGCGTGACACCCATCCCGGCAGGTGGTAGGGGAGCCAGTTGAGGACCACTCCGAGCGCGATGGCGGGGGCCAGGAGCGCGCGCACCGCGAGGCCGGGGACCCGCTCGCCGGGGGGCGGGAAGGCGATCCCGCGCGGCGTCGCTTCGGAGAGGCCCGCCGCGATGCGCGCGGTCAGCCGCCGCACCGCGACGCGGCCCTCGTCCGCGTACGCGGCTGCCTCCGGCGCGGGGTCGATGGGCGCGCCGACACGGAGCACGACGCGCGACCGGAAGCGTCCCTTGTCCTCGTAGACGATCCCGACCGGCACGATGCACAGCGCGGGGGCCCGGCCGTCCGACGCCGCGTGGAGCGCGATCCGCGCCGCGCCCGTCTTCAGGGGCAGCGGCCGCGGCTCGCTATGGCTGCGTCCCTCGGGGAAGAGCGCGATCGTCCCGCCCGCGCACAGGATCTCCCGCGCGCTCGCGAAGGTATCGAGGTTCCGCGAGACGTCGACGCCGTCCTGGTGGCGGTACACGGGAAGGGCGTCGCTCAGGATGATGAGGGGAGCGACCACGGGATGGCGCCACAGCGTGCTCTTGGCCAGGAAGCGCGGCGGCCCGGGCAGGAGCGCGAAGATGAGGAGGGGATCGACGAGCGAGTTCACGTGATGCGCGACGAGGAGCCGCGCGCCGCGGGCGAAGCGGAGCCGCGCCATTTCCTCGAGCCGCACCTCGCGGAAGAAGACGGCCACCGCGAGGCGGGCCGCCGCGCGCAGGAGGGCGTTGACCACCCGGCGCCAGGCCGGCCTCACGCCGGGGTGGTGGACAGCCCGGCCCGCGCCTCGCCTTCGCGCGCGGCGCGCCGGCCTTCGTCGACGTCCACGAACAGGAGGATCGCCGCCCCGATCACGAAGAAGACGTCGAGGCCGAGGATCGCGCCCCGGCTCGATCCGGTGGCCGAGATCATGAACGCGAAGAGCGCCGGCCCGATGATGCCGGCGAACTTCTCGAACACGCTGTAGAAGGCGAAGAACTCCGCCGACTTGTGGCGGGGGATCATGCTCGCGAACAGCGACCGGCTGAGAGCCTGCGATCCGCCCATCACCGTACCGACCATCACCGCCAGCAGCATGAAGTGCGCGATCGTCGTCATGTAGTACGCGGTCAGGGTGATCAGGAGGTAGACGCCGAGAGCGAGGAAGATCGAGCGCTTGGGCCCGATGCGGTCGGCCACCATGCCGAAGAGGAACGTGAACGGGATCCCGACGAACTGCACGAGCAGCAGCGCGCCGATGGCCGCCCCCTCCGGCAGGCCGATCTCCGCCGCGTATGGAGCGGCCATGCGGATGATGGTGTTGATGCCGTCGTTGTAGATGAGGAAGGCGACCAGCATCAGGAAGGCCTGGCGGTAGCCGCGCAGCTCGCGGAAGGTCTCGCCGAGGCTCGCGAATCCCACCGCGACGACGTTGCGGCCGGCGCCGCTGCCGTCGTCCACCCGCCGCGGCGGCTCCGCCACGCGCCGGAACATCGGGATCGAGAAGACGAGCCACCACACCGCGACGCTCAGGAAGGCGATCCGCATCGCGGCCGCGGAGTCGGGGAGCCCGAACCACTGCGGCCGCTGGATCATCACGAGGTTCGCGGCCATCAGGATGCCGGAGCCGAGGTAGCCCATCGCGTACCCGGCGGCGGACACGCGGTCCACCTCGTCCGGCCGCGCCACGTGCGGCAGCAGCGACTCGTAGAACACGATCGAGCCCGCGACGCCGATGTTGGCGAGGACGAACAGGATGGTGGCGAAGCCCCACTGCCCGCGCTGGATGAAGAACATGAGCGCGGTGGCGGGGATGCCGAGCACGAGGAAGCCGGCCAGCATCTTCTTCTTGATGCCCGCGTGGTCGGCGATGGCTCCGAGCACCGGAGACAGCAGGGCGATGATGAGCATGGCGACCGTCGTGGCCGCGGCGTAGCGCGCATTCGCAGTGGCGGCGGGCGAGCCGGCGTGAGCCACGCGCACGTAGTAGAAGGGGAAGATCTGGATGACGGTGGCCCAGAAGGCGGAGTTTGCCCAGTCGTAGAGGACCCACGCGCGGATCTCGGGTGTCCGCATCCCGAGGCGGTCGAGGAGCGGGCGGCCGCGTGGTGCCCTGGCGTCCTCGTCATCCATGGCGCTTCACCGCACGCAGCCTAACCCACCGCCGCGCGCACCGGAACCCGCCGCGGATGGTCCCCGAAGTGTCACAAGCGGATCACGGCCGCCACCCCAGGGCGAGGTCTTTCTGCACCACGCCGTCGACCGCCGCGTCCAGGCGGCGCACCTCGCCGCTCGAGAACGTCCCCTTGATGCGCTGCGTCTCGCGGAAGCCGCCGCCGTCGTCCACCTGGACGCGCACCACGTGCTCGCCGGGCGCGACGTCCACCGTGCCCTTGTACGTGCCGCGACGCAGCTTGAGGGCGAGAAGGTCCCGCGTGACCCGTCCCTCGACCACCTTCTCGAGCGCGACCGCGCCATCCAGCCAGACCCGGATGGTGGCGCTCCGGAAGGGATGACGGAAGGAGACCTCGAGCTGGGCGGGGGCAGGCGCGGGGATGGTGGCCGTCGCTTCGGGGACCGGCGGGCCGTCGGTTCCCGCGCGCGGCTTCCGCAGCACCGCCGCCCCCGCGACGAGGAGCGCGAGGCCGAGCGCGGCGATGGCGAGCCCCCGCCATCCCAGACGATCGACCTGCCGGATGACGGCATCGCCCGTCGTCGCCGGCAGCGCGGCCTTCGCAGTCGCTCCCCCCCAGGCCGCGCGATGCCGCGGCGCGCGGCCGGCCAGCACGTCGTCGATGTCCTCGGCGAGATCGCCGGCGCGCCGGTACCGACGGTCCGGCGACTTGGCCAGACAGCGCTCGACGATGTACTCGACCTCGGGCGGGAGGTCGGCGACGGCGAGGGGGCCCGCGGCGTCGTTCACCACCCGCGCCATCACGCCGGGCACGCTCGGCGCGTCGAAAGCGCGGCGCCCGGTGAGCGCGAGGTAGAGCGCGGCGCCCAGCGAGAAGACGTCGCTGCGCCCGTCCATCGGGGCGCCCGTCGCCTGCTCGGGCGACATGTAGGACGGGGTGCCGAGGAAGTCGCCCGGCGCGGTCAGGTTGGTGGCGTCGATCCTGGCGATGCCGAAGTCCATCAGCTTCGGCTCGCCGCCGGCGAGGACCATGATGTTCGCCGGCTTCACGTCGCGGTGGACGATGCCGCGGCCGTGCGCGTGATCGAGCGCGCCCGCGATCGCCGAGCCGATGCCCAGGGCACGCCGCCACGGCAGCGGGCCGTCCTCGCGGACGATGTCGGCGAGCGTGCGGCCCTCCAGGTGCTCGAGGGCGATGTAGAGGATCTCGCTTTCGGCGTCGCGGCCGAGATCGTGCACGGTGACGATCGCGGGATGGGAGAGGAGCGCCGCCGCGCGCGCCTCGGCGGTGAACCGCGCCTCGAAGGAGGCCCGGTCCTCGTCGCCGGCGGCGAGGCGGATGTTGACCGTCTTCAGCGCCACGGTGCGGCCGAGGACCGGATCGACGGCGCGGTAGACGACGCCCATCATCCCGCGGCCGATCTCGCCGGTGATCTCGTAACGCCCGAGGACCTTGGGATCGCCCTGGCTCACGGTGCCTTATACTCGCATCGAGGAGACCGATGCCTGAAGCGAAGCCGGTGCCGGGGCGGAACGAGCCGTGCCGTTGCGGGTCGGGCCGCAAGTACAAGCAGTGTTGCCTGGAGAAGGACGAGGCGGCTCGGCGCGAGCAGCGCGCGTCCGGCGACGACGCGCCCAGCGGCGGCGGCGGTGCGTCCGCGGACGCACCCAAGCCCGGGGCAGCGTCCAAGAAGCAGACCCAGCAGCCCTGGAAGGGCACGAAGAACACCAAGGGCTTCCAGAAGCTGACCACCCCTCGCCGCTCCGGCGGCGGCGGCTAGCGGAGGCCCGCATGACATTGCGCATCGGAGACGAGGCGCCGAACTTCACCGCCGAGACGACCGAGGGGAAGATCGACTTCCACCAGTGGATCGGCGACGGATGGGCGGTGCTCTTCTCGCACCCGAAGGATTTCACGCCCGTCTGCACCACCGAGCTCGGCTACATGGCGAAGCTGCAGCCCGAGTTCCAGAAGCGCAACTGCAAGGTGATGGGGCTCAGCATCGATCCCGTGGAGGACCACCAGCGCTGGTCGAAGGACATCGAGGAGACGCAGGGGACCGCGCCCAACTACCCGATGATCGGCGACGCGGACCTGAATGTCGCCAAGCTCTACGACATGATCCATCCCAACGCCGCCGGCGGTAAGCGCACCGCGGCCGACAATGCGACCATCCGCTCCGTGTTCGTGGTGGGCCCCGACAAGAAGATCAAGCTGAACCTCACCTACCCGATGACGACGGGCCGCAACTTCGACGAGGTCCTGCGCGTCCTCGACTCGATGCAGCTGACCGCGAAGCACAAGGTCGCGACGCCGGCCAACTGGAAGGCCGGCGAGGACGTGATCATCGCGGGGTCGGTGTCGGACGACGAGGCGAGGCAGAAGTACCCTGGCGGCTGGAAGGCTCCGCGGCCCTATCTGCGCATCGTCCCCCAGCCCAAAGGCTAGGACGCCTCGGCTCTAGGGCAGGCGCATCGAGGCCATGAGGCCGGGCATTTGAACGCTCTTCACGTCCGGCTACACCGCGGACACGATCGCCCACCGCGGCGTGCTCGATCCCGGAATCTGGTTCATCGAGAAGCCGTTCTCGATGGATGCCCTGGCCCGGAAGGTGCGCGATGTGCTGGCCACCTAGAGGCCCGTCGCGCCCGCGCCACGGCGAGACGCCAGAACCGACCTCGACGACCCTGCTTGCCGGGCATATAGTCTGTTCCGGCACATGGGCAGAGCCAGGCATGGCGGCACGGCGCCCGCCATCAAGGTGGCGGCGGACACCACCTTCCTTAGTGGAGGCGGCGAGATGGGCGCGTTGATGCGCGCCCATGATTGGGCGGGGTCGTCCCTCGGGCCGCCCTCCCTCTGGCCCCAATCGCTGCGCACCGTCGTGCGGCTGATGCTCAACACCGGACATCCGATGTACGTCTGGTGGGGCGCCGACCGCGCCTGCCTCTACAACGACGCCTACCGCGAATCGATCGGGCCGGAGCGTCATCCCCGCTCCCTGGGCCGGCCCGCGAGGGAGGTGTGGGACGAGATCTGGGGAATCATCGGCCCGCAGATCGAGCAGGTCCTGTCCGGGGGCGGCGCCACCTGGCACGTCGATCAGCTGGTCCCCATCACCCGCCACGGCCGGCTCGACGACGTCTATTGGACGTACAGCTACAGCCCGATCGACGACGAGACGGCGCCCCGCGGCATCGGAGGCGTTCTCGTCGTGTGCACCGAGACGACGCAGCAGGTTCTCCTGGCGCGCCATCTGACCACCGAGCGCGACAAGCTCGCGCAGCTGTTCGAGCAGGCGCCGACCTTCATGGCCATGCTGGCCGGGCCCGAGCACCGGATCGAGCTCGCGAACCCCGGCTACATGCAGCTCATCGGACATCGGGCGGTTCTGGGCCGGAACATCGCCGAGGCCGTTCCCGAAATCGCCGCGCAAGGCTATCTGCGGAAGCTGGACGAGGTCTTCACGAGCGGCAACGCCTATTCGGAGAACGGCGCCCGCTATTCCGCTCCGGCGAAACCCGGCGACCCGGTCGGCGAGCGCTTCGTGGACTTCGTCTATCAGCCCATCAAGGACGGCCGCGGGAGGGTGACGGGCATCTTCGTGCAGGGCGCCGACGTCACCGAGCGCGTTCGGGCCGATCACGAGCAGAAGGAAATCGCCGCCGCCCTCCTCGCCAGCGAGGCCCGGTTCCGGGAGCTGGCGGAGAAGCTGCGCCAGGCGAACCGTCAGAAGGACGAGTTCCTGGCCACCCTCGCCCACGAGCTGCGCAATCCTCTGGCGCCGATACGCAATGCCCTCGACCTGATGAGAGTCGCACCCGAAGACGCCGGCGCGGTCGTTTCCGCCCGCGAGGTGATCGGCCGCCAGCTCGCGCAGATGGTCCGCCTGATCGACGATCTGCTCGACCTCTCGCGGGTGAGCCGGGGCATCGTCGATCTGCGCCGCTCGCGGCTCACGCTCGCGGACGCGCTCCGGGATGCGATCGAGACCAGCCGGCCGCTGATCGAGCAGTCCGGGCATTCACTGACGGTGACGTTGCCGGGCGAGGAGGTCGTCCTCGAAGCCGACCCGACGCGCATCGTGCAGGTTGTGGCGAACCTGCTGAACAACGCCGCCAAGTTCACGCCGCGCGGGGGGCGCATCGCTCTCGCCGCGCGCGCGGAAGACGACATGGCGGTGGTGTCGGTCCGTGACGACGGGGTCGGAATCCCCGCGGCGATGCTGGACCAGGTCTTCGAGATGTTCACCCAGCTCGACCCGTCGCACACCCAGGCGGGCGGCGGCCTCGGCATCGGGCTGACCCTCGTCCGCCGCCTGGTCGAGATGCACGGGGGCACCGACGAAGCCCGAAGCGAAGGGCCACGCGCGGGCGCCGAGTTCGTCGTGCGCTTGCCGCGAGCGGCGGCGGCGGTCGCTCCCGCGGGCGCGCGGGCCCCCGCGATTCCGACGGCTCCGCGACGGGCGACGGGGCGCCGCATCGTGGTCGCGGACGACAACGTCGACGCGGCCGAGGGCCTGGCGACGCTGTTGAGGGTCCTCGGGTACGAGACACGCATGGCCCCTGACGGCCAGAAGGCGCTGGCGCTGGCGCGCGAGTTCCGCCCCGACGTGATGGTGCTGGACATCGCCATGCCCGGCCTCGACGGCCACGAGCTGGCGCGGGCGATCCGCGCCGAGCCCGGCGGGCGAGACATGCTGCTGATCGCGGCCAGCGGGTGGGGGCAGGCCGAGGACAAGCAGCGATCCCTGGACGCCGGCTTCGACCATCACCTGGTCAAGCCGGTGGAGTTCGAGGCCCTCGACCGGCTGCTGCGCGAGAGCGGGAACTAGCCGACCGGAGCCGGAATGAAGCCAATCCTCGTCACCGTGGCCTTCGCACTGGGAAACGCACTGTTCGTCGGAGGAGACGCGGCGGCGTCGCCCACTCTCGCGGGCCGGGCGGTCTGGGCCAGCCCCCGTGATGCCGGAACGACAGAGGCATCGGTCGTCGCCTTCGTCGACCAGCTCGCGACGGCGCACGTCAACACGCTCGTCATGGAGGTGAAGACCTCGGCCGGCCTCTTCTGGCCCAGCGAGCGCTTCGCGCCCGCCGTCGTCCCGGAGTATCGCGCCTTCGACTTTCCCGCCGTCCTCATCAAGCACTGCCACAAGCGCAAGATCGCCGTGCACGCGTGGTTCTTCGATTTCGCGGAAGGCGCCGACTCGTACGTCGTCCAGCAGCATCCGGAGTGGCTTGCGCTCGGCCCGGAGGGAAAACCGACGACGGCGGAGATCCTGCGCGGGCGGCCGTACCGGCTGGCCTGGATGTGCCCGGCCCGCCGCCCCGGCTACACCGACCAGTGGCTGATCCCGCTCATCAGGGAATTCGCGCAGCGGTACGACGTGGACGCGATCCATCACGACTACGTCCGTTACCCCGGCGACGTCGCGCCCGACACCTATTGCTTCTGCGACTACTGCCTGAACGAGATCCCGAAATACGCGTCGTACTACTCGACCTCGCATCCCGACGACCCGCTCCTGACCCCGATGGATCGCCCGCACCTCGAGGCGCACTGGGAGCGGAGCCCGAAAGTCCTGCCCCCGAACTGGAGCGAGTACACGCGCGAGATGAAGAGCCGTTTCCTGCTCGAAGGCGGCGTCTTCCCGGGCGGTCACCGCGACCTCGACTACTTCTTCTACGAGTATCGTGCCCACCACGTCGCCCGCTTCACGCGCGAGGTCTTCGAGCAGGTCCGCAAGGCGAAGCCGAAGATCGAGTTCTCGGCCGCGGTCTTCAAGAACCCCGTGCAGAGCGGGCGCTTCATCGGCCAGGACTGGAGGCGGTTCACGCCATGGGTGCAGTACCTGATGCCGATGGACTACCGCGGCCACTACGCGGGCGACTTCGAGACGCACCTCGACCTGCTGGCCGAGAGCATCCAGCAGCAGAAGGTGTGGGCCGCGGATTTCCCGCACCTGTGGATCGGCATCGCCGCCTCGCAGCTGTACGACGCCGAGCGCGTCCCCCTCGACCGCCTGCGGCGCCTGGCGCGTGACGGCGGCTCCGTCGCGGACATGCAGGCCGAGCTCGACAAGGTGGCGGCGCGGCTCCAGGCCTACGCGCCCGACCTCCACGCCGCGATCGTCGCCCACCTGCGGGATCCGGGGAGCGGGGAAGCGCTGGCCGCGAAGCTCGACACGTTCCTCTCCAGCATGCCGGCCGGCTACGAGCAGCCCGACCGGTTGACGAAGACTCTCGACACGGTGAGGGCGCAAGGTGTCGAAGGAATCGTGATCTTCTCGACCGGAGGTCTCAGCGCCGGCAACCTCTGGGACGCCGTGGAGGCGTTCTTCGGCCGCTAGTCAGCGCGTGGTCGCGGGTTCCAGGATCAGCTCGACCAGCCGCTCGTAGCGGCCGCCGAAGTGGTGTCCCGTGCCCACCGGCGCGATCCGGACCTGCGGGCCGGTCAAGCCCAGGCAGCCCGAATCCGCCTCGTCGGAGCCATGAACACACGTCACGGGCACCGCCATCCGGCCCACCTCGGGGGCCGTGGGATGGAGCGCGTCCGCTCCGCCGCCCAGCCAGCTCGACATGTGGAATTCGAAGGCCGCGGTCCCGGACAGGCCGAGCAGGCTCACCCGGCGGATGCGAGCGCGCGCGAGCGCGGGCAGTCGGTTCACCAGGAAGGGCAGGACGTCGGCGCCGAACGAGTAACCGACGAGCAGGACGCGCTCCTTGTGCCACGCGGCCGAGTAGTGCTCGATGATGCGCGCCAGGTCCCGGGCGGCGGCTTCCGGCGTCCGCGGCGTCCAGTAGTAGTCGAGGCTGCTCCACCCGATCACCGGCACGCCCGCGGCGGACAGGCCCGCGGCCACGGTCTTGTCGATGTCGGCCCAGCCGCCGTCGCCGGTGAGAATGACGGCCAGGGCGTCGCGACTCTCGCCACGGCTTGCCGGCACTTCCACGAGAGCCAGATCCTCGACGCCGGTCAGGGAGCCGGGGGCGGCATCGACCGGGGCGTGGGCGCGCGCGATCGCCCGGTACGCGTCGACGAACTGCGGCTCCCAATTCCGTGGCACCGAGAAGCCGTGGCCAACCTTCGGAAGCGAGAAGAGACGGGCGGCGCCGGTGGCGGCCACGAAAGCGCGGGTGGCGACCGGGTCGCACACCTTGTCGGCCTCGCCCTGAAGCACCATCCAGGGCACGGCAAGGCCGGCAAAAGGGGCCAGGTCGTAGCCGATGCCCTTGACCTTCTTCTGGAAGGCGAGACCGCGCTGCCGGCACAGCGCGTCGTGGATTTCGAGATCCGGGCAGAAGCCGAGGCTGATCGCCCCCGCGAACGTCTCCGGGGGTGCGGCGGCCAGGGCGGCGTAGACGAGCGTCGCCCCCGACGAATACCCGACCAGCATCGGGCGCTTGTAGGCGGGGAGCCGGCGGTGGAGCTGGACCGTCCGGGACAGCTCCTCGAGCGGTCCCGCCGGATAGGCGCAGCCCTTCGCCGCCTCCAGGCTCTTCACGAACGCACGGATGTCGACGCCCACGACGAGGGCGCCCAGGTCCCGTACGCGCTCCGCCATCGTGACGACGCCGAGGTTCCAGCCGCCGTCGCCCGAGACGAACAACACGACCTGATCGGGGGCGCCCGGTGGTGCGTAGACCGCCACCCGGCCGAACGTGGGCACGTTGAGCGTTTCAGTGGGCTCACCGGCGAGGGCCGCCGGTGCCAGGGTCAGCACGAGAGCCAAGGCCGCCAAGAAGGCCGTCCAATTCGCGTGCCTCATTTCCTGAAGATCTTGCCGTAGCCGCCCGCGATGAGCGCCGCGACGTCGGCGAGGATCCGCGGCAGGGCCAGCCCCCCGGGATACGCGAGGTAGCGCGGCTCCCAGGCCGGATCGAACTTTTCCTTGAACGCGCGCAGGCCCTGGAAGTTGTAGAACGTCTCGCCGTGCTCGTACAGGTACCTGCCCACCCGGTTCCACAATGGGGCCACGGTCGATGTCTCGACGCCGGACAACGGCGCCATCCCGAGCACAAAGGAGCGATAGCCCTGCTCCTTGCCCCAGCGCAACAGGTGGACGAGAAGAGCCTCCATGACCCCCTTCGGCGCGTCCTGGTGATGGCGCATGAGGTCCATCGAGAGCTCGGCCTTGCCGCTCCCCGGCCACAGGTTGGCGAAGGCTTCGATGCGCCCGCGGCGCTCGACCACCGCCACCGGGAAGCGCGCGACGTATCCCGGATCGAAGAAGCCCAGCGAAAAGCCCTTCTCGCCTCCGGCCTTTTCGCGGAGCCAGTCGTCGGAGACGGATCGAAGCTCGTCCATCACCGCGGGCAATTCCGCCACCGGCAGGACGCGGAAGGTCGCGCCTTCCTTGTCCAGCCTTCGCAGCGCCTGACGGTGCTTGCTGGCCTGCGGCCCCTCGAGGGAGAAGGTTGCGAGGTCCACCCGTGCCTCTTCGCCGAGCTTCACGAAGGTCAGGCCGAAGTCGGCGTACCGGTGCAGGCCCTCCTTGCCGACCTCGTAGAACACCGGAACGCCGCCGAAGTCGTCGCAGCGCTCGAGGAACAGGCGAACCAGAGCCGAGAGGCGGTGGGGCCGTCCCACGGGGTCCCCGAGCGCGACCCACGTGCGCCCCTGGACGCCATACATGACGAACCCCCCGCGATCCTCGTCGAAGAGCAGGGCCTTGTCCCGCAGGTAGACGAGGCTCGGGGAAGTGGTGGTCTGCGCGGCGATCGCGGCCCCGGCCGCCTCGAGATCGGCGTCCGTGGGTTGGGGGGCCTCATGGTCGGCAGGCCGCATCAGCCGCCCGAATGCGAACAGGGCCAGCGCCACCGCCGCTCCGACCGACGCCCTGAGGAACCGCGAGGCCTCCTGCCCCAACTCGAACTGCCACCACAGCTCGCGGGAGTACTCGACGTGCTGGAAGGCGAAGAACCCCAGCCACACGGACGAGCCCAGCGCGGCTACGACCGCCACGATCCAGCCCGCCTCGAAGCGCGTGTCGAAAAGCGCCGCCCGGCGATCAAAGGCCGGCCGCGCGCGCCACAGGACCACCAGCAGCAGGGCGAGCAGCGTGGCTTCTTCGAAATCGGAGCCCTTGAGGAGGGACGCCGCGATGCCGGCCGCAACTCCGCCCGCCGCGAGATAGTACGCAGCGTCCAGGCGACGCGCGAGCCCCTGGGACACGAGGAGCAGACCCGCGCCGACGATGCTGCCCAGGAAGTGCGAGACCTCGATCACACCCAGGGGCAGGATCGCGTCGAGCCAGGCGAGGCGCCCCGGAGCCGCCGGCGTGGCGCCCGAGAAGAGAAGCCCGGCACCGGCGAGGAACGTGAAGACGGCGAGGACGCGCGGCGCCATCGCGTCGCTGAGCCAGCCGAGGAACGCTCCCGCACGCGCGGCTTGCTCGCGGCGCTGGCGAAGCTCGTCGGCGACCAGGACCACGAGTGCGATGGCGAGCGGCAACAGGTAGTAGATCCCGCGATAGACGAGCAGCGCGGGGACGAGATCCGCGGAAGTGAGAAACGGCTTCAGCAGGAGCACCATCAGGCCCTCGAAGACGCCCACGCCGCCCGGAACGTGGCTGGCGATCGCGAGGAGTTGCGCGGCGAGGAAGGCGCCCAGCAGGCCCAGGAAAGACAGGTTGCTCCGTGGCAGCAGGACGTAGAGCACCGCCGCGGCGAGCGTCCAGTCCATCGCCGAGACGCCGAGCTGGGCGAAGCCAATCCGTGGGGACGGTAGAGTCAGCTCGATCTTTCCCACCCGGATCGGCTTGCGGCGCACGACCACGGCGACGAGAAATGCCGCGCACGTCGCGAGCAGCAGCCACCCCACGGGGGCCATGAGCCGGTGCCCCGGAAGCGCGTGGGCGCCCGGAAGAGGGCTCGCCACGAGGCTGAGTCCGCCCAGGGCGAGCAGCCCCAGCCAGAAGGTGATCGAGTACGAGAACACGATCCGGGAAAGCTCCTGGGCGGTGACCCCCCACCGGCTGTAGAACCGGTAGCGCACGGCGGCGCCCGAGAACAGCGCGAAGCCGACGCTGTTGGCGATGGCGTAGGCGAGGAACGAGGCCCCGGCCACGCGCCAGCGCGACAAGGGGTTCCCGATGGAAGCGAAGGCCAGGATGTCGTAGCCCGTCAGCGCCGCGTAGCTGAGCACGGCCAGGAGCAGCGCGGCCAGGAGCTGGGTGGAGGGGGTGGCGACGATGTCCGATGTCAGCTCGTGCCAGGTGACGGCATGAAGCTCCCTGCGCAGGACCACGAGCGCGGTCGCGAAGAGGATCAGCCCGAGTACGGCCGGTAGACCTCGCCGTAACTTTCCCGACATCTAAATTTGCCTCGTTCCTACGGCTTCCGCCGAGTCGGTGCCGACCCGGTGATCGGGCCGCAGGCCGCGATCCACTCGAGTGCGACGCGCGCCTGCGCGTACAGCGCATCGCGCGCGCCGGCGAAGGTGTGGCTGCGGGCCGGAAGCGCGTACATCCGCCGTCGCTCGCCGTCGGGACCGAAGAGCTGGCGTGCCCGGGCCGCCGGCACGTAGCCGTCCCGGGTCGACTGGATCACCGCCAGCGGCAGTAGGCCGACGTCGTCCAGCACGTCGTACGGCCCCAGCGTCGCGAGCTCGCGTGCGCCCAGGTCGCGTGGATCGCGGCCCGTGCGCGTCCGGTAGGTGCGCACGTACTGTTCCTCGTCGGTCAGGGCGATAGCGAGGACGCCGGCGAGGACCCGCTGCAGAGCAGGTTGTCCGGCCGCCACCACGGCCAGGCTCGCCCCGCGTGAGAAGCCGACGAGGACGGTCGGGGTGTCGACGGGAAGCTCGAGCTCGTGCTTGGCAAACGCGATGAGGTGGCCGTAGTCCTCGGCGACGTGGGTGGGAGTCGTGGCTTCGAAGCGCAGATGTCCCAGGTAGTGTCGCGCGCTGATGCCGGCAAGGGGATAGCCCCCGAGCGCGAGGTGATGGAAGAGGCCACGATCCGCGCTGCGCCATCCGCCGTCGCCGGTCGTGTACAGGAGCAGCGGACGGTCATCGGCAACCCGTGCTTGCACCAGGTGGACATCGACGCGCTCGTGGCCGAGTTGAGCGCCCCGCACCAGGACCTGGGCCCCGCGGCCGGGCTCCAGCATCGGGGTCCGGCGGAGGCAGGCGGCACTGCACAGGAGCCAGGCGAGTCCCAGCATCGCTCCGGCAGGCCGCAGGCGCGGCGCGCTCAGCGCCGTTGGGCCTTGATCCAGGCGATGGCGTCCATGAGCTTCTGGTCGAGGGCTTGCTCCTTGCCGGTGAAGCGATGGTCGCCGGCCTCGATCAGCCAGAGCTGCTTCGGCTCGAGCGCCCGGCCCATCACACGCTGGACCTCGCTCACGCTGACGAACTCGTCCCTGGTCGAGTGGATGGCGACCAGCGGCAGCGGAGACACCCGGCCGATCACCTCCGCAGTGCTGAAGAGCGGCTCGTTGGGGACTCCCTTGGTGACGTAGATGATGGAGTCCCGGAAGCGCCAGCCCAGCTCCGCCTGGTCCGGCAAGCCGAGCGCGACCACGCCCGCGGTCTTGGCTTTCGTCGCCTCGCTGGTCGCCGCCAGCACCGCCAGCGCCGCGCCTTCGGAGATGCCGAAGAGCACCGGCGGCGTGCGCGTGCCCCTGGACGCGTAGTCCAGCAGTGTCCCGAAGTCTCCGGGCACGTCCGTCACGGCGAGCGTCTGGTCGCCGTCGGTGAAGCTGGACAGGTACGCCTTGCTGTCGAACCCGACGACGAAGAACCCCTTGCTGGAGAGGAATTCGGCGATGGCCGGGCCCAGGTGAACCCAGCCGCCGTCGCCGCTCGCGACCACGGCCACGGGCCCGCCTCGCGCACCGTACAGGCGGAGGTTTTGTTGGCGGCCCCGGATGGTCAGGGTTTCCGTCGCCGGCGAAGCGCCGCTAGCGGCGACGGGCAGCAGGAGGGACATCGCGAGCACGGCCATCCGCATGACGTTCTCCTGGCAGACCCGCGCTGGTCCGCTGCGCCAGGTCCCGAGCGGACCCTATCATGAAGAATGCGGCATGAGATTCTGCCGCGGCCCGCCTACGCGAGCAGGCGCGCGAGGATCCGGGCCAGGGCTCGCTGCTCGCTCTCCGAGAGGCGCTCCAGCGCGGCCGGCGGAGCGGTCATGCGCTCGACGAGGAGCGCGCGGAGCCGCGCCCCGGTCGCGGTGAGGACGAGGACCTTCACCCGGCGGTCCCCGGCCGACGGGCGCCGGCGCAAGAGGCCGCGAGACTCGAGCCGGTCCACGAGCCCCGTCACGTTCGACTTGTCGCAGGCGAGCGTCTCCGCGAGCTGGCCCATGGGGAGCGGCCGCTCCGGCTCGATCAGGTGCAGGACGTGGCACTGCGCCGGGGAGAGCTCGAGCTCGGCGGCCAGCGGCGGAAGGTTCGCCCGCTGGGCGAAGTACAGCTTGACCAGCAGCGGCCAGGCCCCGCTCGCGGGAGGTGTCGCCGGTTTCATCCCCGCCAGTATAGTTCAGGAACACAATGGTTTACATTACCTATGGTTGACATCATCAATCACTGATCGTATCTTCGCAGTCATGGCACACCTCAGGCTGGTCCCGCTCGACGACGTAGCGGTATTTCCCGGCATGCCGGTGACACTCGCCGCCGAAGTGGCGGGCGATAGCCGCGTGCTCCTCGTCCCGCGCGTCGGGAGCGGCTACGCCAAGGTGGGCGTGGTGGCCGAGGTCACCGAGCGCGTGGCCGTCGGCGGCGGCGAAGTTGCCGTCTTCATGCCCTTGCACCGGGGTCTGCCCGGCGCCGCCCAGACCGCGGCGGACGGCGTCCTGCGCGTCGAAGTCGACGAGCGTCCCGACGTGGACCCGCCGGTGGCCCTGACGCGCGATCTCGAGCGCGAGTACCGCGCGGTGGTGGAGGAGATCCTCGAGCTCCGCGGCGCCGACGGCCGGATCAGCGCGTTCATCCGCTCCATCACGCATCCCGGCGCTCTGGCGGATACGGCCGGCTACTCGCCCGACCTCAACTTCGGGCAGAAGGTCGAGCTCGTGGAGGCGCTGGATGTCGTCGAGCGGCTGAGCCTCGCCCTCCGCTTCCAGCAGGACCGGCTGGCCGAGCTGCGCGTGCGCAAGCGCATTCGCGAGGAAGTGGAGACGGGCACGCAGAAGCAGCAGCGGGAGTACCTGCTGCGCCGGCAGATGGACGCGATCCGCAAGGAGCTCGGCGAGGACGAGGCGCCGGTGGCGGAGGAGTATCGGACGAAGATCGCCGCCGCGGCCATGCCGGAGGCCGTCCGCAAGCAGGCCGAGCGCGAGGCGGGGCGCCTGGAGCGGATGGGGGAGCAGAACTCCGAGGGCTCGATGATCCGCACCTACCTGGACTGGCTGCTCGCCGTCCCGTGGGGAAAGCAATCCGAGGATCGCCTGGATCCCGAGCACGCGCGCGAGGTCCTGGACGCCGATCACGCCGGCCTCGACGACGTGAAGCGCCGCATCACCGAGTACCTGGCCGTCCGGAAGCTCCGCGCCGGGCGCGGGCTCACCGACGACCGCCGGTCGGGCGCCATCCTGACCCTGATTGGCCCTCCGGGGACGGGCAAGACGTCCATCGGCGAGTCGATCGCCCGCGCCACCGGACGCAAGTTCGTCCGCATGTCGCTGGGCGGCGTCCGCGACGAGGCGGAAATCCGCGGGCATCGGCGGACGTACATCGGCGCCCTGCCCGGGCGCCTCGTGCGCGCGCTCCGCGACGCGGGCACGATGAACCCGGTGATCCTGCTCGACGAGGTGGACAAGATCGGAGCCGATTGGCGCGGCGATCCCTCGGCGGCGCTCCTCGAGGTGCTCGATCCCGCGCAGAACCATTCCTTCCAGGATCACTACCTCGACGTCGAGCTCGACCTCTCGCAGGTGCTGTTCATCGCCACCGCCAACGTGGCGGACACGATTCCCGGGCCGCTCCTCGACCGCATGGAGGTGATCCGCTTCGACGGCTATACGACCGAGGAGAAGGTGGCCATCGGCCGCGACTACCTGTGGCCGCGCCAGGTCGAGCGCAATGGGCTCGGCCCGACGGACGTCGCCATCGACCCCGACGTGCTTCGCTTCATCGTGACCAGCTACACGCGCGAGGCCGGCGTCCGCCAGCTGGAGCGCGAGCTCGGCACGGTGCTGCGCAAAGCGGCCACGAAGATCGCCTCCGGCGACCCGACGCGGCCCCTGGTGATCGATTCCGCGGCCGTGATGGCGGCGCTGAAGCGGCCGAAGTTCATCCAGGAGGTCGCCGCGCGTACCGGGGTTCCCGGCGTCGCCACGGGTCTCGCGGTCACCGGCGCGGGCGGAGACGTCCTCTTCGTCGAGGCGGCATCGATGGGCGGCAAGGGCGGGCTCGTGCTGACCGGACAGCTCGGCGACGTCATGAAGGAGTCCGCCCGCATCGCGCTCACCTACGTCCAGAGCCATGCGGCCGAGCTCGGGATCGACGCCGCGACGTTCGACGGCCGGGAGTTCCACGTGCACGTGCCCGCGGGGGCGATCCCCAAGGATGGGCCGAGCGCGGGTGTGACCATGGTCGCGGCGCTCGCGTCGCTCCTCACCGGCCGCGCGCTGAAGCCGACGGTGGGCATGACCGGCGAGGTGACGCTGCAGGGCCGCGTGCTCCCCATCGGGGGGCTGAAGCAGAAGGTCCTGGCCGCGTACGCAGCGGGCCTGACCGAGGTCATCCTTCCGGAGCGGAACGCCGGCGATCTCGACGACGTGCCGGCGGACGTCCGCGGGCAGATGCGGTTCCATCCCGTGAAGACCGCGGGCGAGATGCTCGCGCTGGCGTTGGAGCCCCGACCTCCGCTGGCGATGGTCGCGTAGCGCGCTCCTGGACACCGGCGACGCGCCGTAAGATGCCGGCCCTGCACGCCGAGGCCAGCGCCAAGCCGAAGTCCGAGCGCCTGCGCGCGCTGGTGCCGGACCTGTGGCGACTGGTCCGTCCGCGGCGCGGCCTGCTGGCCGTGGGCTTCGTCCTCATGGCCGTGAACCGTCTGGCCGGGCTGGTGCTGCCCGCCTCCACGAAATACCTCGTGGACGATGTGCTGGCCGCGGGGCGCTCGGAGTTGCTCGTGCCCCTCATCTCCGGCGTGCTCGCGGCCACCGTGCTGCAAGGCGTGACGTCGTTCGGGCTCACGCAGCTTCTGTCCAAGGCGGCGCAGCGGCTCATCGCGGACATGCGGCGCGAGGTGCAGCAGCACGTCGGACGCTTGCCGGTGGCGTTCTACGACGGCACGAAGACGGGGACTCTCGTGACGCGGATCATGAGCGACGTCGAGGGGCTGCGGAACCTCGTCGGCACCGGGTTGATCGACTTCCTGGGCGGGCTGCTCACCGGCGCGGTCGCCCTCGTGCTGATGCTGCGGATCAGCCCGGTGATGACCGGCGTGACCTTCGCCACCCTGCTCGTGTTCGGTGGCCTGCTCTACCGCGCCTTCGGCACGCTGCGCCCGATCTTCCGCGCGCGCGGGAAGATCGAGGGGGAGGTATCGGGACGCCTGGCCGAGTCGCTGGGCGGCGTGCGCGTGGTCAAGGGTTATCACGCCGAAGCCCGCGAGGCGGAGGTGTTCTCGCACGGCGTGGAACGCATCCTCGCCAACGTCCTGACCACGCTGACCACGACCTCGCTGCTGAGCCTCATCACGGCGGTGCTGCTCGGTGTGGTGGGCGGGGCGGTGATGTACGTGGGGGCGCGGCAGATCATGGCCGGCCAGATGACCCTGGGCGGACTCTTCACCTACACGCTGCTCCTCGGCTTCCTGGTCGGCCCCGTGTTCCAGGTGGTGTCGATCGGCACCCAGCTCACCGAGGCACTGGCCGGCCTCGAGCGCACGCGCGAGATCATGCGCGAGCGCCCCGAGAACCAGGACCCGCGCCGCACGGTCACCCTGCCCCACATCACCGGGCGGGTCGCTTTCGATGACGTCCATTTCTCGTACGACGGCGTGCGCGACGTCTTGCGCGGGATCTCCTTCGAGGCGGCGGCGGGGACGGTCACCGCGTTCGTGGGTCCCTCCGGCGCGGGCAAGTCGACGATCATCGGGCTGCTCTCCGCGTTCCACACCCCCACCCGCGGGGAGGTCACGGTCGACGGCGTCGATCTCGCAACCGTGCGCCTCGAGTCGTTCCGGACGCAGCTCGGCGTCGTGCTGCAGGACACGTTCCTCTTCGACGGCAGCGTGCGTGAGAACGTCGCCTTCTCCCGTCCCGAGGCCACGGAGGCCGAGGTCATGGAGGCCTGCCGCCTCGCCCGCGTGGACGAGTTCGCCGCGCGTTTTCCGCAGGGCTTCGACACGATCGTGGGGGAGCGCGGGGTGAAGCTGTCGGGCGGACAGCGGCAGCGCGTCTCCATCGCGCGCGCGCTCCTCGCGCGGCCGCGCATCCTCATCCTCGACGAGGCGACCTCGTCGCTCGACTCGGAGTCGGAGGCGCTCATCCAGGAAGGACTCTCCCACCTGATGAAGGGGCGCACGACGTTCGTGATCGCCCATCGCCTGTCCACCATCCGCCGGTCGGACCAGATCCTCGTGGTCGAGGATGGGCGCATCACGGAGCGCGGTGCGCACGACGCCTTGTACGCGACGCGCGGCCGCTACTTCGAGATGTACACGAAGCAGCACGGCCTGGAGCGCAACCTGTTCCTGGCCCCGGGCGAGGGGGACGTTATCGGACATGAGCAAATGTGAGCATCACCGGGGATCGACGCGGAATACTCTCCCCCCTGTGTCGGGCAGCACTGACCTCGCCAGGCTTCCGCGCCCGCGCTACCTTGCGTCCCCCTCGACCAGCACCGCATCGGCCCGGATCTGTACCTGGATCGCCGTGAGGCCGCGAACGATCGGATCCCGGTCAGCGGCGGATCTGTCCTTTCGGGCCGTTCCGCCGAGGCGGCTTTTTGTGCCGCGCTGCGGCCTTGGCCGTGATCCTGCCCGCGCGTGCGCGTGTCACCGGTAGCGTGAAGTAGAACTGGCTGCCCTTCCCGACCTTGCTCTCGGCCCAGATCCGGCCGCCGTGCGATTCGACGATGCACTTCGAGATGTAGAGGCCGAGACCCATGCCCCGGCGGTCGTTTTTGCCCACCTGCCAGAACCGCTCGAAGACGGCCTCGAGCATCGGCGCCGCGATTCCTATTCCCGTATCGCTGATGGAGAACCGAAGCATGTCTCCCGCCCGTTCGACGCGCACGCGGATTTCGCCTTCGCGGGGCGTGAACTTGATCGAGTTCGAAAGGAGGTTGGCGAAGACCTGGAGCACCCGGTCGTGGTCGAACATGGCGCGGAGACGGCGGGGGGGGATCTCGGTGCGGAGGGAGACGCCCTTTTCCAGAGCGGCGGGCTGGAACGTCTCCGCCGCTTCCGCCACCAGCGCGGCGGCGTCGCCTTCGACAGCTTTCACGCCGAGTTTCCCGGCGTCGATGCTGGTGACGTCGACGAGGTCTCCGATGAGCCGATTCATGCGCGCGACGTAGCGGCTGATGCGGGCCGTGACCGCCGTCACGTGCGGGGGCGGCTCCTCGTCGTCGGGCCGCAACATCGCCAGGCTGAGCACGACCAGGTTCAGCAGGTTGCGCACGTCGTGGGCGACCATGCCCAGGAAGTCGTCGCGGTGCGAGACGTCCTTGTCAGAGCGCACCCGCTCGGTCAGCAGATACGCGTCCGTGGCCGCCCTCTCGTGCACCAGCAACGCATCCAGGGCGTCCGCCCGGCCCTTGAGGTCGGTTCGCAGCGCGTGGTCGGTGGTCGCTCTCTGTCCTCGGACGGCCCGGTCAGTCTTCGACCGCTGGCCGGCGACCGCGCCCTTTTTGGCGGGCCGGGGTGGCAGGCGCGCTTCCTTGTCCGTCTTCTTGCGCTCCGCCTTGATGGCGGCGTCGGAGAGTGCCCTTGCCTTGTCGATCACGCTTTCGGCACTGCGCTCGGAGGAGTCACGGTCACCGCGAATGGCTTCGTCGGTGTTCTCCCGCTCCTCACGGAGGCTCTTGTCCGTCTTCGTGCGTTCGGGAGACCGGTCATGCCGCTGGCGAGCCATGAACAGACTCTACAACGGGCGGAGATCCTGTTCACGGCCGAGATGGACGAGGTCTAGCCGGACTGACGCCTGATCCGCGCCACCCCGTCGGCGAGGCGTGAGTGGAGTCCGTCGACGAATGCGGGGAGGGCCGCTTCGTCGTCCGGAGGGTCGAAACGCCCCAGCACCTCCGTGACCCCGCGGATCCGGTGCAACTGCACCAGGTCCAACAGACGCCGGCCCGCGGTGAATCCATCGGTGGCCACGAGCCATACCGGGACTCGGCGCTCCGTGAGCATGGCGATCAGACCGGCGGTCCGGAACGGCTGCACCGCGCCGTCGGGGGTGCGATGCCCTTCCGGATAGATGAAGATCGTGCGGTCTTTGCGCACCGCATTCCGGAGCAGGGCCACCGCGGCGGCCCGGTCACGCCCGGGATCCACGACCGGGCAGTCCGCGAGCTGGAGCCCGGTCGAGATCACCGGCACGTGCGTGTACCTCTCGCGGGCGACGAAGGCGGGCACCACGGGCTCGCACATGAGCACCGCGGTGGGGATGTCGAGCAGTGACTGATGGTTCATCAAAATGATGCCCGGGACATCCGTACGCAGCGCGCCCCGCCGGACGCACCGCGCTCCCCCCACCCGCAGGATCCCCAGGACGAGCCGGCAGTGCGCGCGAGCCCACGACGTCAGCCACGACAGGCGCCGGGCCGGTGCCACGTAGCGCGCGGGCAGGCTCAATATGAGGATGGAGGGCAGCGCGACCAGGCCGAGCCACAGCAGCACCGTCGCCAGGGCGGCCGCTCCGCCGCAACACCGAAGGACTGTTACCGCTGTCGCGGCGATCCGCCTCGCGCTCACGCGTCGGCGAGAGTACTGCGAAAGAAGAGACAGGACTAAGATCCGCGCGATGAAACCGCTCGTTCTCGCCGTCGCCGTGATCACCACCCTTTCCTGCCTGACCGCGCCGCTCTTCGCCGAGGATGCCGCGCTGGTGCGGGCGCACGCCCTCCTGGACCGAGTGGGGCTCGTCGACGGCCACAACGACCTGCCCTTTACCCTGCGCGAGAACTTTGCGAGCGATCTGTCCCGCGTGGACCTGCGCAAGCGTGGCGCGACCGTCGACACCGACATCCCGCGGCTCCGCGAAGGCCGTGTCCGAGGTCAGTTCTGGAGCGTCTTCATCCCATCGGGAATGCCAAAACCCGCGCGCACCCAGCTCGAGCAGATCGAGCTCGCGCGCCGGATGATCGACGCCTATCCCGACACCTTTCTCTTCGCCACCCGCGCCGCCGACGTCGAACGCGCCCGGCGGCAGGGAAAGATCGCCTCGTTCCTCGGCATGGAGAACGGCCAGGCGCTGGAGAACAGCCTCGGCGCGCTCCGCGCCTTCTACGCGCTCGGCGTCCGCTACATGACCCTCACGCACGGCAAGAACAACGACTGGGCCGATTCCGCGACCGATACCGCGGCGCACGGCGGGCTGACCACGTTCGGGCGCGAGGTGGTGCGCGAGATGAACCGTCTCGGCATGCTGGTCGACATCTCGCACGTCTCGCCGGACGTGATGCGCCAGGTCCTCGACCTCTCGGAGGCGCCGGTCATTTTCTCCCACTCGAGCGCGCGCGCCCTGGTCGATCATCGCCGCAACGTGCCGGACGACGTGCTGGCCCGGATGCCGAGGAACGGCGGCCTCGTGATGGTCACGTTCATCCCCGCCTTTGTTTCGGCGGAGACGGCGGCGTGGGGGAAGGGGCTGGAGACCTCGATCTTCAACGCCAAGACGAGCCCCGAGATGGAGCGACTCGGAAAGGAGTACGCCGCGTTGCACGGCCCCGCGCCGGTGGCGACGCTGGCCCAGGTCGCGGATCACATCGAGCACGTCGCCCGCGTCGCCGGCCGCGATCACGTCGGTATCGGCAGCGACTTCTACGGAAGCACCGAGGAGCCCTCGGGGCTCGCGGACGTGAGCCGCTTCCCCGACCTCTTCGCCGAGCTCATCCGCCGCGGGTGGTCCGACTCCGAGCTCGAGAAGCTCGCCGCCGGCAACGTGCTGCGCGCCCTCCGCGGCGCCGAGGTCGTGGCGAAGCGCTTGGCCACTCGGCCTTCCTCGACCGCCACCATCGAAGAGCTCGACCGTCGGCCTTGAACGCCCCTTAGAGGACGACGACCTCCAAGCCTGGAATTTTCCCGAAGCTGCGCCGGTCGCGTGTGGCCACGCGATAGCCCAGGGCAATCGCGGTGGCACCGATCAAGAGATCATGGGATCCGACGCTAGCCCCTTTCGCGGCGAGGCCTGCCCAAAGCGCGGCATGGATCCGCGCGGTCCCGAGGTCGAAGGGGAACACCGGAAGCACGGCGAGGAGCCGCTCGACAAACGCTTCACGGAGCTGCCGTTGCGCGATCGTGGCCGCCCGGTGGACGCCGTGCAGGAGCTCGGAAGCAGTGATCGACGCAATGCCCACGGCATCCTCGGTGTGTGCGCCGAGGGCGTCGTCCAGGTCGAGCTTCCGCCGTTCGGCGGCGATCAGGAGCGACGAATCGATCAGCGTCCCCACGGCGATCGCGTTGGGCGGCCCTGGCTCCGGGCGGCCCGTCGCACGTCGGAGGCGTAGCCCGCGTCCGGCTTCGGGACCTCCCGCAGCAGGGACATCAGGTCGCGGAAGGTCAGCGTCTTCGCCGGCGCGGCCGTCATCATCCGGCAGACGGGTTCCCCGGCCCTCTCGACCACGAACTCCTCCCCGCGGTAGCGGATTCGATTGAGGAGGTCGGAGAAGGTACGGACGGCCTCCGTGGCGGACACCTTCGTGATCATGAAAATCAGATTATCACGTTTTACGGGATCACCTGCCCTGGTCGTGCTGCGTCGGTGTCGCTACTTCGCGAACGCCTCGTTCATCAGGCGCGCGGCGATGCCGAAGGAGCTCTGCGGCCCGTACCGCTTCGTCGCGCCCATGACGACCGCGACCAGCGTCCGTCCGCCCTTCTCGGCGGAGGCGGTGATGCAGAAGCCCGCCGGCCCCGAGTAGCCGGTCTTGATGCCGGTGGCGTTCGGCATGTAGTCGCGCTTCTCCGGGTTCACGAGATGGTTGGGGTTCGTGAGACCCGCCGTGAAGGTGCCGTTCTCGAACGGGAACTTCGGTGTCTTCGCGTACTCGCGCATGAGCGGATGCTTCATCAGCTCGGCGCCGAGGACGGCAAGGTCGCGCGCGCTCATCTTGTCGATCCGCTCGGGGTCCTTCGCATTGGGGAGGCCGTGCGGGTCGAAAAACGTGGTCTTCGTGAGGCCGAGCTGTTTCGCGCGTGCGTTCATCATGTCCGCGAAGGCCTCGTTCGATCCCGCGATGTCCTCCGCGAGGGCGGTGGCGGCGTCGTTCGCGGACTGAATCATCGTGGCCGCGAGCAGCGTGCGCACCGGTAAGGTCTGTCCCTGCCGGGCGTAGACCTGCGAGCCTCCCATCTTGCTCGCGCGGGCGGAGATGGTCACGGGCTTGTCCAGCGTGAGCAGCCCGTGCGAGATCCGCTCGACGGCGATGAGGCAGGTCATCATCTTCGCCATCGACGCGGTCGGGAGAACCATGTCGGCGTTCTCGTCGAAGTAGACCTTCTTCGTGGCCGGGTCGATCACGAAGGCGGCAGTGTAGCCCTTGCCCGTTTTGTCGACCGACTTGCCTTTCGCGTTCGCAGGGCCGTCCTCCTGGGCCAGGAGCGGCGTCGCCAGCAACAGACCGGCGGACACGAACGCGGCGGCGATGCGGATCCTGTGCCGTCGTCTCGCCACGATGCCTCCTTCGAAGAAAGCGTCTTCATCCATCGTGGGGGCGGCCGCTCTCCGATGCAATGGGAGGAGGCTCCAGGGGAACCGGCACCCGCTCCCGCCGTCGGCCGGTGGGAAGATAGAGAGAGGAGGGTCCACTACCAATGAATGCGAAGGCCACGATCTGCCTCTGGTACGACAAGGACGCGGAGGATGCCGCGCGCTTCTACGCAGCCACCTTTCCGGACAGCAAAGTGACCGCGGTCCACAAGGCGCCAGGCGACTACCCGAGCGGCAAGGCCGGCGACGTCCTCACGGTGGACTTCACGGTCCTCGGAGTTCCATGTCTCGGCCTCAACGGGGGCCCGGCGTTCAAGCACAGCGAGGCGTTCTCCTTCCAGGTGGCGACGGACGATCAGGCGGAAACGGACCGCTACTGGAACGCGATCGTCGGCAACGGAGGCCAGGAGAGCGAGTGCGGCTGGTGCAAGGACCGCTGGGGAATTTCGTGGCAGATCACCCCGCGCACCCTGACGGAGGCGCTGGCCAAAGGCGGCGCCGAGGCGAAGCGGGCGTTCGACGCGATGATGACGATGCAGAAGATCGACGTCGCCAGGATCGATGCCGCGCGGCGGGGTTGAGAGCGCGGCCGGTCAGTTCGGCAGCGAAAGATCGAACGCCGCGGCCAGGCCGTCGGCCACCGCCAGTCCGGACAGGGTCGGAACCAACCACCGGCCGCCCTCCGCGTCGGCGCGCAGGACGAAGCGACCCTCGTCCACCAGACGGCCGACGAGCGCGTCGTTCGCGGCCAGCAGGTCGATGCCGTAGTGCTTCCTCAAGTCGTCGAGATCGATCCCGTCCGTGGTGCGCAGGCCGAGGAGCAACGCCTCCGCCGCCATCTCGCTCGGACGCAGGAGCTCCTGCCCTTCGATCGGACGTTCTCCGGCCGCGACGCGCTTCTCCCACCGCGGCGTGCCGCGCTCGTTCCACCAGCGTCGGGCTGGCGAGGAGTCCTCGGGCGCGGCGAGCGAGTGCGCCGACGGACCGAGACCGAGGTACGGGGTGTGGTCCCAGTACTTGCGGTTGTGCCGCGACTGGTGGACCGGCCCGCGCGCGAAGTTCGAAACCTCGTACGCCGGCCAGCCCGCGTCGGCGAGGAAGCGGTGCGTGAGCTCGAACAGGGTCGCCTGATCGTCCTCGGGAAGCTCCGAGAACCGGCCATGCTTCGCCTGCACCCCGAACCGTGTGCGCTCGTGGATGGTCAGCTGATAACACGACAGATGCTGCGGCTCCAGCGCCACCGCAGTGGCCAGCTCGAGCTGCCAGTCCTCGGCGGTCTGTCCGCGCAGGCCGAAGATGAGATCGATCGACACCGTGTCGAAGCCCGCGGCCAGGGAAGTCTCGACCGCGGCCCGCGCCTGCCGTCCCGTGTGACGGCGGCCGAGGAAACGCAGTGCCTCGTCCGAGAAGGACTGCACCCCGAGAGACAGGGTGCGCACGCCGAGGGCCCGCCACGCCGCACAGGCTTCCGGTGTGACGTCCTCGGGGTTGGCCTCGAGGAAGATCCACGGCAGGGGATCCTGAAGCGCGAGATGCGCGCCGCAGGCATCGAGCACGCGGGCGAGCTCTTCGGGACGAAGTTGGGAAGGCGTTCCGCCGCCGAAGTACACGGTGTCGAACGGCCGAAGATCGCGCCACGCGGGCGCGGCGAGCGAAACCTCCGCCACCAGTGCCGAGGCGAAGCGCTGGCGAGCGGGGGATCTCGACGTTCCCCACCATCTTCATCTTCTTCTTGCCTTCCTTCTGCTTCTCGAGGAGCTTGCGCTTGCGGCTGATGTCGCCGCCGTAGCACTTGGCGGTCACGTCCTTGCGGAAGGGATTGATGGTGGAGCGGGCGATGATCTGGCCGCCGATCGCCCCCTGGATGGCGATCTTGAACTGCTGACGGGGGATCTTCTTGGCCAGTCGCTCGCAGTAGCGCAGCGCCCGCGGCCGCGAGAATTCGCGGTGGACCAGCTGCGACAACGCGTCGACCTTCTCGCTATTGACGAGGATGTCCACCTTCACCATGTCGCCCAGGCGGTAGTCCAACAGCTCGTAGTCGAACGAGCCGTAGCCCTGGGTGATGGACTTCAAGCGGTCGTAGAAATCGAAGAGCACCTCGGCCAGCGGTATCTGGCTCGTGACCTCCATCCGGCCCGCGGCCAGGAAGCTGTAAGTCGTTTCCACCCCGCGCCGCTCGCGGCACAGCTCCATGACCGCCCCCAGATAACGCTCGGGGGTCATGATGGCCGCCTTGATGTAGGGCTCGTAGGCCTCCTTGATCTGGGCCGGATCGGGATAAAAGGTCGGGTTGTCGATCCAGACCTCCTTGTCGCTGTTGAGCACGATCCGGTAGCGGACGGACGGGGCGGACAGGATCAGCGAGAGGTCGTACTCGCGCTCGAGCCGCGCCTGCACCACGTCGAGGTGGAGGAGCCCCAGGAAACCGCACCGGAAGCCGAAGCCCAAAGCGGCCGAGGCGTCTTTCTCGTAGATGAGGGACGCGTCGTTGAGCTTCAGCTTCTCGAGCGCCTTGGTCAGGTCTTCGTAGTCGTCGGTGGCCATCGGATACATCGACGAGAACACGACGGGCTTCGCCTCCCGATAGCCGGGTACCGGCTCCGCGGCGGGCCGATCGGCCTCCGTGAGCGTGTCGCCAATGGCCAGACCCTCGAGGCTCTTCATGCCCGCGAGCACGTAACCCACTTCTCCGGCCGACAACTGCGATACGGGCACCCGCTTCAGTCGCTGGTTGCCGACTTCCTCGACCTTGTGCTCGGCATCCGAATGCATCAGCCGTACCCGGGTCGGGACTTTCAGCGTGCCGTCGAAGAGCCGGACCAGCAGCACCGCGCCCCGATAGGCGTCGTATTGGGCGTCGAACAGCAACGCCTTGAGCGGAGCCTGCGGGTCGCCCTTGGGCGGGGGCAGCTTGGCGACGATCGCCTCCAGCAGGTCGTCGATGCCCGTGCCCATCTTGGCCGAGACCTGGATGGACTCGAACGCATCGAGGCCGAGGTCGCGGTCGATCTCCTCCATCACCCGGTCGATGTCGGCGGAGGGCAGATCGATCTTGTTGATGACGGGGACGACGGTGAGGCCGAACTCCATGGCGAGGTAGAGGTTCGCGACCGTCTGCGCCTCGACGCCCTGCGACGCGTCGACGACGAGGAGCGCGCCCTCGCAGCTCATGAGCGAGCGGCGTACCTCGTGGGAGAAGTCGACGTGGCCGGGGGTGTCGATGAGGTTGAGCTCGTACGTCTTCCCGTCCCGGGCGGTGTAGGGCAGGGTGACGGTGTTGGCCTTGATCGTGATCCC
>JANMPI010000094.1:0-7727 GCA_031369785.1 Acidobacteriota bacterium | reverse complement strand
CATCACCTGCCTCCTGTAGAAACCGTGTTGCGCGGGTGCCGCCCCGGGCGCGGGGTGCGCAGTCCGTCGGGCTGCTTCGCCCGCAGCAGGAGCCGCGTCAGCTCTTCCCGCCCGCGGTTGATGCGGCTCTTCACCGTCCCCTCGGGCAGGCCGAGCTGGTCCGCCATCTCCTGGTAGCTCAAGCCGTGGAGGTCCCGCAGCACCACCGCTTCGCGGAGCTTCTCCGGGAGCGCCTCGAGGCCGCGCCGGAGGAAGCTGCGGCGGTCGCGGTCCTCGAGTGCGCGATGGGGGTTGCTGCCCACCGACGCCGGGGCGAGGTCGAAGGCGACGAGGTCCTCCACGACCACCTCCTTTTCCCGCTTGCTCGCCCGGTAGTGGTCGATGCAGTAGTTGCGGGAGACGCTCGACAGCCAGGTGGAGAAATCCGCGTCGCGGTGGAACTTGTCGAGGCTCCGGAACACCTTCAGGAAGACCTCCTGGGTGAGGTCCTCGGCGGCGTCATGCCGCCCGGTGAACTTGTAGGCGATGTGGAAGACCCTGCGCTTGAAGCGGGCGACCACCTGCTCCCACGCCGCTTCGTCCCCGCCGAGACAGCGGTCGATGATCGCGCCGTCGAAGGGCTGCGCTCGTCCGCGGTCCACGAACGATGCTACTTCAACTCCGGGCGGCCCGCCGCCGTCCACGCGGTGAACCAGTAGCTGCCGACGTCGGTCGCGGCCTGATCGAGGCGCGCGCGCAGGAGCCAACCCGCGCGCCGCTCCAGCGACTCGTAGTAGAGCTCGCCGTAACCCGACTGCCCGCGCTTCGCGAGCTCCTCCTCGTACAGGAGGTTGTCGAGCCAGATGTACGACGCGCCGCCCATGGCGAAGACATGGCCCTTGGGGTCGTCGAGGAAGCGCGCCGCCTCGCCCCCGATCTTCAGCCGCTTGTCCATTGCCTCCGGGAGCTTGGTGGTGAAGCGCACCCAGAGGCCGTGCTGTCCCGTCTTCTGGCCGTCCGCGTTGTCGGACAGCGCCAGAGGGTTCGACATGTCGGCGACGTACTGGGCGACGCGGTCGGACTCGGCGAGGATCCGCGCCTTGTCGCCGGCGCGGAACGCTTCCACGAGCTTCGCGTACGACTCCTGGATGAGCCAGGGCAGCCGTCCGATCTTGGTCGCGTCGTCTCCGAACTTCTCCTTGAGCGCGGCCTCGGTGCGCGGCAGGTCCGCGAAGGGGAAGGGGACCAGGCGGTCGACGGTGAACCGCCGGTCCGCGGCGTCCTGGGCGATCTCCGCCTCGGGAGAGAGCGACGGAATCTCGAGCTTGTGCGCCTTGTAGTAGGCCTTCATCCCCTTGGGCAGGGTCTCGATGGCCTCGGACGTGATGCGCGCGTGCGCGCCCGGGCCCCACGCCTGGGCCGGCGCGGCCGGGGCGACGGCCAGCGCGGCGACGGCGAAGGAAAGGGACAGCGTCGACACGATCCGGCGGGAACGCGGCACGGGCGACCTCCTCGATGGTGCGGCCGGGGTCAGTCGACCCGGGCCACGGTCAGAAGACGGATTTCGGCGGCGCCCGCCACGCGTAACGCAGCCGCGCAGGCGCGGGCGGTGGCGCCGGTCGTATAGACGTCGTCGACGAGCACGATCACGCGGCCGGCGATCCGCGAGCGGTGGCGCACCGCGAAGGCCCCCGCCACGTTGGCGCGGCGCCGCGCGGCGGTGAGGCCGGCCTGGCTCTGGGTGTCCGCGCGCCGGACGAGGGCGCCCGAGGACACGGGGACCGAGGCCGCGCGCCCGAGCTCCACCGCCAGCAGCTCGGCCTGGTTGAACCCCCGCTCTCGCCGGCGGCGGGGATGGAGCGGCACCGGCACCAGCACGTCCGCGCCCTGCATCACGTCCTGCACAAGTGGATCACGGGACAGGCGCTCCGCGAGCTGCCCCGCGGCCCGCCGCCGCCCGCGGTACTTCAGCTCGTGGATGACGACGCGCAGCGCGCCCGCATAGGGGCCGAGGCTCGCGCCGCGGGCGAACGGAGAAAGGCCGCGCCGGCAGCGGTTGCACCCGCCGGCAGGAGGCGACGGAAGCGGCCCGCCGCAGGCGCAGAGCGTGCTCGCATGACGGGGAAGCGACGTCCAGCACGCCTCGCACAGCGGTCCGCTCCGCGGATGGTCCATCGCCGCCGCACAGACCGGGCAGCGCGTGGGGAAGACGAGCGCAAGCACCGGGTCGACGAAGACCCGCGCCGCCGCGGCGAGGGTCAGCCCCATGCGCCCCCGCCGACTCGTTGCGTCACAGGAGGCCGGATTCCTGCTTCTCCTGGCACTCCAGGCAACGCTTGGCCCACGGCACCGCCTCCAGGCGCTTCTTGTCGAGCTCTTCCTCGCACACGACGCAGGAGCCGTACTTGCGGTCGTCGATGCGCACGATGGCCTCGTCCACGAGCGCGAGCATGTCGCGCTCGGTGTTGGAAAGGCTGAACAGGAATTCCTTGGTGTACGAGTTGCTCGCCTTGTCCGCGATGTCCTGCGAGCCCTCCTCGTCGGCTTCCTTGCCGTAGGTCTTGTTCTTGTTGTATGCGACGAGGATCTCCGCCTTCTTCACGACGAGCCTCTCGCGGAAAGCCTTCAGCTTCTTCTGGTCCATTCTCGTCACCGGTGGCTCCTGGTCCTTTCTGCCGTTGGGCACGCTCTTCACGGAATCCCGTAGCGCCGGCGCTTCTCCCACAGGGCCTTGCGGCTGATCCCGAGGATGGCGGCGGCCCGCGTCTGTGAGCCCGAGACCTGCTCGAGCACGTAGCGGATGTATTCCTGCTCGACGTCGCGCAGAGACGGCCGCCGGTCGCGGGCGACCCACATCGTCGAGGGCTGCTCGCGGACGTGGGCGGGGAGCGCGGCCGGGGGAATAACCTCCTCCGCGCTCACCAGCGCCGCCCGCTCCACGACCCCGCGCAGCTCGCGCACGTTCCCCGGCCATGAATACCCGCGGAGCGCATCCGCGGTCGCGGGGGCGAACGAGCGCACGACGGCGCCGTGCTTGCGCGCCCGCTCGCGGGCCAGGAACAGCTCGGCCAGCGGGAGGATGTCTTCCCGCCGCGTACGCAGCGGCGGCAGGGTGAGGGGGACGACGCTCAGGCGATGGAATAGGTCGGCGCGGAACGCCCCGGAGGTGACGGCGCGGCGGAGGTCGAGCCCGGCCGCGCACACGAAGCGGACATCGGCCTCCAGGGTGCGCGTTCCACCCACGCGCTCGAACGTGCGCTCCTCCACGACGCGCAGGAGCTTGGCCTGCAGCCCGAGGCTCAGGTCCTCGATCTGGTCGAAGAACACCGTGCCGCCGGCCGCCATCTCGATCTTTCCCGCCTTGGCCGAGCTCGCATCCGTGAAGGCGCCCCGCTCGTGGCCGAACAGCTCCGACTCCAGCAGGTCCTCGGGGATCGACGGGCAATGCACCTTCACCAGCGGGCCGTTGCGGCGCGTCCCGTTGTAGTGCAGCCAGTGGACGAGGAGGTCCTTGCCGGTGCCGCTCTCGCCCTGGACGAGGACGGGAGTCAGGACCTCGGCCAGCCGGCCCGCGACCTCGAGCAGCTCGCGCATGGCCAGGGAGACCGCGACCACGGTCGTCACCTTGTCGGGGGTGGCGGTGCTCAGGCCGTGATCTCCATGCGCACGGCGCCGCCCCATAGCCGCTCGAGGTCGTAGAACAGCCGCATCTTCTGGGTGAAGATGTGCACCACGAATCCCGAGTAGTCGAGGAGGACCCACTCGTGCCGCGGATAGCCCTCCACGTGCTTGGGGCGAAGCCCTTTCTCGCGCAGCGTCTCCTGCACCGCGTCGGCGATGGCGAGGAGCTGCTTCTGGTTGGCGGCGGAGGCCAGGACGAAGAAGTCGGTGAAGGCGGCCTGCTTGCGCAGGTCGAGAACCACGACCTCCGCGGCCTTCTTGTCGAGCGCGGCGCGGGCAGCGTGGGTGACGGCGCCGGGAACCTTCATCGGTAGAGCCCCCGCTTCTCGATGTAGCCGCAGACGGCGTCGGGGACCAGGTAGCGCACGCTCCTGCCCTCGCGCACGCGCTCCCGGAGCGCGCTCGACGCGATGGGCAGGTGAGAGCCTTCCACAAGGACGAACCGGGCGGGGTCCAGTCCGCTCGCCGGTTTCGTGCCTTCGCCCGGCCGCGCGACGACCGCCACCGAGCACATCGCGAGGAGCCGCTCGGGCTCCTTCCACTGGGGCAGGAGCGAGAGGTTGTCGGAGCCGACGATCAGGGTCAGCGCGGCGCCCGGGTTCTCGCCCAGGAGCGCCTCCGCGGTGTCCACGGTGTAGCTCGGGCCGCCGCGGCGGATCTCGCCGTCCCAGGGGACGAAGCCGGGGTCGGACGCGGTGGCCAGGCAGACCATCGCGTAGCGGTCGAGGGCGGACGCCGCCGGCGCCGCGCGGTGCGGCGGAACCGAGGATGGAACGAACGCCACCTGGTCGAGGCCGAGCGCCTCGCGCGCGTTCTCCGCCGCCCGCAGGTGGCCGAAATGGATGGGGTCGAACATTCCTCCCATGATCCCGAGCTTCACGCGTGCTCCGGCTCGACGACCGCGGCGGCGGTGCGCGTCTCGTGGACCACGGCCAGGATCGCGCGCTTCAGATCGAGCACGCCGGCGCCGGTGACGGCGGAGATGGGAAAGAGCGCCAAGCCGAGCGCCTGCGCTGCCGCGGCGAGCGCGGGCAGCGGATCGAGTTCGGCCACCGCGTCGCGCTTGCTCGCGACCACGATCTGCGGGCGCTCGAGGAGGCCGGGCGCGTACTGGCGGACCTCTTCGCGGACCGCGCGCAGGTCGGCCACCGCGTCGCGGCCGGAGAGGCCGGACGCGTCCACGATGTGGACGAGCACGCGCGTGCGCTCCACGTGGCGCAGGAACTGGAGGCCGAGCCCGGCCCCGGCGTGGGCCCCCTCGATGATGCCGGGGATGTCGGCGGCGATGAAGGTCTGCTCGTCCACTTCGACCACGCCGAGCACGGGGCTCAAGGTCGTGAACGGATAGTCGCCGACCTTCGGTCGCGCGGCCGAGATGCTGGCCAGCAGCGTCGACTTGCCGGCGTTGGGGAAGCCGAGGAAGCCGACCTCCGCCATCAGCTTCAGGTCGAGGCGCATCCAGCGCTCTTCGCCGAGGCCGCCCGGCTCCGCCTCGCGCGGCGCGCGGTTGCTGTTGGAGAGGAAGGCCTTGTTCCCGCGCCCTCCGCGCCCGCCCTTGGCGATGCGGAGCACGTCGCCGTCGCGGAGAACCTCGCCCAGCAGCGCCCCCGTCTGCTCGTCGGTGGCGATGGTGCCCGGCGGGACCTGGATCAGCAGGTCGTTGCCCTCGGCGCCGGTACGGTTGCCGGGGCCGCCGTGCTCGCCGCGCTCGGCGCGGAACTCGGTGTGGTAGCGCAGCGGCAGGAGGGTGTTCTGGTGGGAGACGGCGACCAGGGAGATGTCGCCGCCGCGGCCGCCGACGCCGCCGTCGGGCCCGCCCTTGGGGACGTACGGCTCACGACGGAAGCTGACGCATCCGCGACCGCCGTCGCCGGCCTTGACGAAGATCTTGACCCGATCGACGAACATCGCCCCGACGGCCTACTGGAAGGGTGCGCCCAGCGTCAGTCGGCGACGGGGAGCACGCTCACCTTGAGCCCGCGCCCGCCGTGGTCCTCGAAGCGGACCTCGCCATCGGCGAGGGCGAAGAGGGTGTGGTCCTTGCCGAGTCCGACGTTTTTCCCCGGCTTCCACTTGGTGCCGTGCTGGCGGATGATGATCGTGCCGCCGGTCACCTTCTCGCCGCCGAATCGCTTCACGCCAAGGCGCTGAGCGTTGCTGTCCCGCCCGTTGCGGCTCGAGCCCTGGCCTTTCTTGGTCGCCATTACGAAACCTCATGAAAAACAGGAGCGGCCCCTATTTCTGCCGAGGGCCGCTCGGGAGCCGGTGGCGTGCTCGCTGCGACTAGAGCTGGATGCGATCGATGCGAAGCGCGGTGAACGACTGGCGGTGGCCGCGCGTGCGGCGGTAATGCTTCCGCTTCTTGTACTTGAAAACGCGGATCTTCGGCCCGCGGCCGGACTCGACGACCGTCGCCGCGACCTTCGCCCCGGAAAGAAACGGGGAGCCGAGCTTGGTGGCTTCGTCGTCGCTGCCGACGAGGAGGACCTCGCCCAGCGTCACGGCCTCGCCGACCGGAGCCTGAAGGCTCTCCACGTAGATCGTCTCGCCTTCCGCCACCCGGTACTGCTTGCCGCCGGTCCTGATGATCGCGTACACCGTCGCCTCCTTGGAACCCGCCAAAACGCTAAAGCTTAGCAGAACCGGCCCCGGAAGGGAAGCCACGGAGGCGGAGAAGGGAGCGACTGGAGAGAGGTACTGGGGGGCGAGCAGCGCGGCTCGTGACTCCTACCTCTACGCGCCCCCCAGCATTAACTAGAAGTCATACCCAATCCAGAAGTCGAACTTCCAGCCCGGGGTGGCGACCTTCAGGTCGGTGAGCTTGGACCAGTCGAAGTGCAGCGGGTATCCCAGGAAGAAGAACTGGAGCCCCAGCCCATAGGAGGCCCGCCCGTCGATCAGGTGGAACCCGGTGACCGGCTCCCCGAAGAGCGGATCGCGGACGTAGGAGGTGCCCGGGTCACGGGTGCCGAACTGGAACTGCTGGCCGCGGATCTTGGCCCCGCCGACGCCGCCGAAGAACGTCCCGCGTACGGGGCCGAGGAGGCCGATGGGCGTCGCCATCACATTGATGATGGGGAAGCGCAGCTCGAGGTTCGCGAAGAAGGCCTGATTGCCCACGAAGGACAGGTACGGGTACCCGCGCAGCTCCATGTTGCCGCCGAAGTACAGGTAGTCGGGGGCCTCGCCGCCGGAGGTGAAGGCCTTCACCCGGCTGGCCAGCACGCCGCTGCCGCCGATGCGGAGGTACTTGCGGGCGTCGACCTGGAACGAGCGGCGGCCGAGGAAGGAGCCGGATCCGGGGGCGTAGCTGCCGCCGATGCGATACGTGTGTCCGGCCAGCGGACCGAACTCGCGGAAGCGGGTGGTTTCCGCCACGAGGGTGAGCGAGACGGGCGCGATCGTCCCCGTGTTCAGGAAGAAGGGCTGCCCGAGGGCCGCCGCCGCCTGCCGCGCCTGCAGCTCGGCCTCGCCGTTCGCGAAGCCCTCCTCGATGCGCACGATGCCGGCCTGGAAATCGAGTCGGCGGAACTTGTCGAGGGGGTACTGGGCGAGGCCGATCGCTCCGCGCGAGCGCTGGGTCGCAAACGCTCCCTCGCGAAAGAAGCTCGTCTGCAGGGCATAGGGCGAGGCATAGAAGTACTGCGTGTTGTCGAACCCCGACGCGCCCCAGTGCAGCCGCCGCCCGAGGTCGATGTAGGTGCCCTCGTAGCTCCTGAACTCGCGCTGCGAGATCGCGGTCAGGAGGAAGTTCTTGTCCCCGAGGACGTCCGAGAGCGCCACCTGGCTGCCCCCGAAGAAGTCGCCGCTGGAGGTGACGCCGACGTTCACCGGGGGGCGTCCCTCGAGGTACAGCTTCTCGAACACCTTCTTCCGCCGCTTGTTCTCCGCCACCACCTGGTGCGTGACGTCGGGCTGGAAGTCGATGGGCTCGTCGGCGGCGACCTGCACCTCCTGCTCGACCTCCTTCACGGGGTCGGCGATCTCGATGGAGTGCAGCTTGAACTCGCCCTTGAAGTAGCTGATGAACCCCACGCGCGTCGCGCCCTTGCTGAAGAGCGGCTCGG
>JANMPI010000088.1:0-3230 GCA_031369785.1 Acidobacteriota bacterium | reverse complement strand
GCGATGGATCCGGCGCAGCAGCGGATGATGATGATCATGCCGCTCGTCCTGGGGGTGATGTTCTTCGCCGCCCCCGGCGGGCTAAACCTGTACTGGCTGGCCTCGAACCTGTGCGCGATCGTGCAGCAGGGAGTCACCCTGCGCATGCTGAGGGCGCAGGACGAGCGCCGGTCCACAGCCAAAACGAGGCGGACATGAAGGATCAGGTCTTCGACGGGGAGACGGTGGAGGCCGCGGTGGCGGCGGCGGTGCGCGCGCTGGGCACCCCGGCCGATCAGCTGCGTTACGTGGTGCTGGAGCAGGGGACGGTGGCGGCGCGGGGCCTGACCGCCAAGCCCGCCCGCATCGCCATCATGCTGCGCGGCACGCCGGCGGCCCCCTCCCGCGCACCCGCCGCCGACGCGCCCCGCTCGCCCGCGCCGTCCAGTGCCGCGCCCGCGATGGGCGTCACGGAAGTCGCGGCGGCAATCCGGGACCTCGTGCGCGACCTCGCGCGGGCCGCCGACGCCGACATCGCGGGGGAAGTGACGACCAGCGACGAGGCGGTCGTCGTCCGCCTCGAGGGCGCCGGCAAGGACCTGCTGCTCGAGGACGAAGGGGATGTCCTGGAGGCCTTCGAGTACCTCCTCCAGCTCATGTACCGCCGCGCCATCGAGCCCCGGCGGCTGGTCGTCGACTGCGAGGGCTACCGATCGGACCGCGATCGCGCGCTGCGCGAGGAGGCGCTGGCGGTGGCCGCGGCCGTGGCCGGGGACGGGGCGCCGCGCAAGATGCGCGCGCTCAACTCCTACGAGCGGCGCGTGGTGCATGCGACCCTCACCGACCATCCCGCCGTCCGCACGTTCAGCGTGGGCGAGGGCGGCGACCGTCGCGTGACCGTCGCCCTGAAGGACGCCGCGGAAAGCCGGGGGTAGGGCGATGGCCGCGCCGGGGGAGCACCGCGCTCTCGCCGCCGGCCTCGGACTGCCGCCCGCCGCGGCGGCGCGGATCGAGCGCTATCTCGACCTCCTCGCGGCCTGGAGCGAGCGCGTGAACCTCACCGCGGCGCGCACTCCCCAGGCCCGGTTCGATCTCCTGGTCCGGCCCGTCGCGCTGCACGCGCCGCGTCTCGCCGCAGGGACACTGCTCGACATCGGGTCCGGGAACGGGTCGCCCGGACTGATCCTCGCCGCCCTTCGCCCGGACGTCCGGGCCACCCTCCTCGAGCCGCGCACGCGCCGCTGGGCATTCCTGCGCGAGGCGTCGCGGGCGATGGGGGTCGACGCCGAGGTCCGCCGCGCCCGGCACGACGAGTACGACGGCCCCCCCGCGGTCACGGTGACCGTCCGCGCCCTGCGGTTGCCGTCGGGGGAACTGGCCAACCTGGTGGCTCGGGGGGGCACCCTTCTCGTCTTCGGGGCCGCCCCCGACGACCACCCCGCGCTGCGCCCCGCCGACTGGGATCCCGGAGTCCACGCCTACACCCGGGCCTGACCGTCGTTCCACGTGAAACATCGGGTCCTGTTCCACGTGGAACACGGCCGCCCCGGACCCGCGTGTTACTCTGCGCGTTCTCCATGGGCCGCATCATCGCCGTCGCCAATCAGAAGGGGGGCGTGGGTAAGACCACCACGGCCATCAACCTTGCCGCCAGCCTGGCCGCGGCGGAGCGCCGCGTCCTCGCCGTGGACGCGGACCCCCAGGGGAACCTCACTTCCGGGCTCGGCCGCAAGGCGGAAGGCCCGCGGCCGGGGTTGTACGAGGTGCTCATCGACCAGCAGCCGCTGGAGGAGATCCTCCTTTCGACCGACCTCCAGCACCTGACCCTGGCCCCCGCGGACCGCAATCTGACCGGGGCCGAAGTGGAGCTGGTGCCGCTGCTGGCCCGCGAATACCGCCTGAAGGAGGCGCTGGCCGGGGTGGCCGCCCGCTACGACTACGTATTCCTGGATTGCCCCCCGAGCCTGGGCCTCCTGACCGTGAACGCCCTCGCCGCGGCAGATACCGTCCTCATCCCCCTACAGTGCGAGTACTTCGCCCTCGAAGGCGTGTCCGAGCTCATGAACACGATGCGCCGCATCCAGCGCGCCTTGAACCCGAGGCTCGAGATCGAGGGCGTCCTGCTCACCATGGTCGACGAGCGGACCAACCTCACCCAGCAGGTGATGACGGAGATTCGCGAGCATTTCAAGGACAAGGTCTTCCGGACCTCGATCCCGCGCAGCATCCGCCTCGGCGAGGCCCCGAGTTTCGGTAAACCGATTATCCTCTATGACATACGATCCAAGGGGGCCGAGGCCTACCTGGACCTTGCCAAGGAAATGATGGCCCATGAAAAGAAAGGCGCTGGGCAAGGGACTCTCCGCACTCCTGCCCGATCCTGACGGGTCTCCGGCCGCAGGAGACACCGCGGCCGAGGTGCCCGCCGACCGGCTCGACCCCAATCCGCTCCAGCCGCGGACGGTCATCGATCCCGTGCGCCTCGGGGAGTTGGCGGCCTCCATCCGGGAGAGCGGGATGGTGCAGCCGATCCTCGTCCGCCGCGTGGGAGGGCGGTATCAGATCATCGCCGGGGAACGCCGCTGGCGGGCGGCGCAGCAGCTCGGCCTGGCCAGGGTGCCGGTCACGATCCGCGACGTCCCGGACGATCGCCTCCTCGAGTTGGCCCTGGTCGAGAACATCCAGCGCGCCGAGCTCTCGCCGCTCGAGGAGGCCCTGGCCTTCCAGCGCCTCCAGGAGGAGCTGAAGCTCACCCAGGAAGAGGTGGCGCGCAAGGTCGGCCGCGACCGCTCGACGATCGCCAACGCGCTGCGCCTGCTGCGCCTGCCGCGGGACGTCCGTGACCTCCTCGCCTCCGGCGCCCTCGACGGCGGCCACGGCCGCGCGCTCCTCGCCCTCGAGCGCGCCGAGGACCAGTCGTCGATGGCCAGGGACGCCGTGCGGCAGGGCTGGTCGGTGCGCGAGGTCGAGCGCCGCGTCGCGTTGCAGCGCGCGCCGCGCACGTCGGCCAAGAAGCGCGCGGAGCCCAACACCCGCGCGGCCGAGGAGCGGCTGAAGGCGGCGCTGGGGACGCGCGTCGACATCGTGCGGCGCGGGAAGGGCGGCCAGATCCGCATCCGGTTCGCGAGCGAAGCGGAGCTGAACCGGGTCTACGAGTCGCTGGTGCGATCCGCGCGCGGCCGCGCCTAGCCGCGGGATGCGGCCGGCCGCGTGCTACCCTCGCCCGAGCGCGTCGACGGCGCGGGAGGGGG
>JANMPI010000064.1:0-1773 GCA_031369785.1 Acidobacteriota bacterium | reverse complement strand
ACTTCGCGTACGGGTACCGGAACAGCCGGCTCGTGCGCGCGGGCGATCCCGGAACCTAGCGGCGGTCGTCGAGACGGCGGAGCGCCGCGCGCACGCGCTCGGCCTGCGTCGCGTCGGGTCGGGCGAGGTAGGCCTCGCCGTCGCTTACCGCCTGCCGGCGATCGGCGACGTCGCCGCCCAGACGGTAGGCCTCGACTCCGGCCTCGATCATGCGGACGCGCGCGTCGTCGGCGCGCGGCCCGGCGGGATCCGACACCGCGATCCGCCGCCAGGCATCCCGCGCCCGGCGGGCGTCCTCCGGGCGGCCCACATTTTTCTTCAATGCCGGCCGCGCGTCTCCAACGTCGGCCCGGGCGCTGTTCGTCCGCGCGCGCTCTTCCTTGCGCTCGGCGGCCGCCTCCCGGGGCGCCTCCGCGGATGCGGCGGCCGGCGCGCCCCCCACGATCCCGCCCACGAGGGCGGCATCGCGCGCGGGCTGGTCGGCCTCCTGGGCGGCCGGTGGCGGAGCCACGAACGCATCGGCGGCTCTCGATTGCGGCCCCGGCTCCGCGCGGCGGGCCAGCGCGGGCGCGGACGGAACCGCCGGCTTCGGCGGCGCGAGAACCTTGGCCCTGGGTGCGTCCAGCGACGGCGCGGGCGCCTCGTCCGCCGCGGTGGTCACCGGGGCGGTCTTCGTCTGCTCGCGCACGACGATCGGCGTGATCACGGCCAGCGCGACCGCCGCCGCCACCGGCCACAACCACGGACGCGAGCGATGGACCGCGGGCGCGCGACCGTCGCGGAGCCGGGGGCGCAAGCGCGCGGGCAGGCCCTCGTGATACCCCGGCGGCGCCACCAGCGGTGCGGCATCGCGGGCGAAGGCGTCGAGCGCACCCAGCTCGCGCAGGTGGGCCGCGCAGGCCGCGCACTCGGCGACGTGCGCCTCCACCCGCGCCCGCTCCGTGTCCGGCAGCTCGCCGTCGAGAAGGGCCGAGAGCATCTCCGTGGGATGCGTCATCCCGCGGCTCCCGCGCGGCCGAGCCCATGGCCGAGATACCCGGCGAGGGCCACCCGCAGCTTCTCGCGCGCGCGAGACAGCCGGCTCATGACCGTCCCCACCTCCAGGTCGAGCGCCTCCGCGATCTCCTTGTACGAGAGATCGTCGAACGTGCGCAGGACGAAGACCGCGCGCTGCTCGGGGGGGAGCGTCCCCAGCGCATCTTCCAGGACGTCCCTTGCCTCGCGGTCGAGAAGCGCTCCCAGCGGCCCCTCCGCGGCCGCCGCCGGCCGCTGCGCGAGCGCCGCCTCGTCGAGCTCGTCCTCGCGCGCTTCCGGCGAGCGGACGTGGTTGATGGCGAGGTTGGCGGCAATGCGGCAGATCCACGGGCCGAACGGCCGCGCGGGATCGTAGGAGGCGAGCGCGCGGTGCGCGCGCAGGAAGGCCTCCTGGGTCACGTCGTCCGCGACGTCATGGCGGCGCGCGATCCGCAGCGCCGTCGAATACACGCGCCGCTGATACCGGCGCACGACTTCCTCGAAGGCAAAGAGATTCCCCCCCTGCGCGCTTTTCAGCAGGTCGGCCTCGGTCGCGTCCACGGCAGCCTGCACCATCTGGAATACGCGCCTGGGGACGGCTCTATTCCCTCGAGGAGCGGGGCCGGAGCGCCCCGCCCCTTCGCAGGTCCAGGGCCGCGCCTACTCGAGGACCTTGATCACGACCCGGCGATTCTGGCTCCGGTTGGCGCGGCTCTTGTTGTCGACCACGGGCTTGGTCTCGCCGTAGGTGATGAGCTC
>JANMPI010000568.1:0-3975 GCA_031369785.1 Acidobacteriota bacterium | reverse complement strand
TGATGTCCACCGCGCCGGTCTCCGGCTTCGGCAACCTGCTCATCCCGTTGCAGGTCGGCGCGCGGGACATGGCCTTCCCGATGCTGAACGGCCTCAGCTACTGGACCTTCCTTCCCGCCTGCATCGTGATCATGACGTCCTTCTTCGTGGGCGCGGGCGCCGCGGCCGGCGGCTGGACCTCGTATCCCCCGCTCTCCGCCCTGAAGCACGCCGTGCCCGGCTCCGACACCGGCCAGACCCTGTGGATCGTGGGCATGGTGCTCTTCATCGCGTCGTTCACCATGGGCGGCCTCAACTTCGTGACCACGATCGTCAACCTGCGCGCGCCGGGGCTGTCGATGATGCGGCTGCCCCTCACCATGTGGGCGATGCTGCTGGTGGCCATCCTCGGCCTGCTCGCCTTCCCCGCCCTGACCGCCGCCTGCCTGATGCTCGTGTTCGACCGCGAGTTCGGCACCAGCTTCTTCCTGCCCACCGGGATCGTCCTCAACAACACGCCGCTGCTCCGTCCCGACGGCACGTTCCTCCACCAGGGCGGCTCCCCGCTGCTGTGGCAGCACCTCTTCTGGTTCCTCGGCCATCCCGAGGTCTACATCCTGATGCTCCCCGCGCTGGGGATCACGTCCGACATCATCGCGACCTTCTCCCGGAAGGCGATCTTCGGCTACAAGGCCATGGTGGGCGCGATGCTGGCCATCGCGGGCCTGTCGTTCATCGTCTGGGGCCATCACATGTTCGTCTCCGGCATGAGCCCGTACCTGGGCATGGCCTTCGCGATCGGGACCATCCTCATCGCCGTGCCCTCCGGCGTGAAGGTGTTCAACTGGCTGGCCACCTTGTGGAAGTCGCGAATCACCTACACGACGCCGATGCTGTGGGCGATGGGCGTCGTCTCGCTTTTCATCAGCGGCGGGCTCTCCGGCGTGTGGCTCGGGCAGAGCGCGGTCGACATCCAGCTCCACGACACGTTCTTCGTGGTCGCGCACTTCCACCTGATCATGGCCGGCGCCGCGCTCTTCGGCGTGTTCGGGGGCACCGCGTACTGGTTCCCGAAGATGTTCGGCCGGCTGATGAACGAGCCGCTGGGCAAGGCGCACTTCTGGCTCACTTTCTTCACCTACTACGGCACCTTCTTCCCGATGCACTACGTGGGGCTCACCGGTCAGATGCGGCGCCTCTACGACCCCTACCAGTACGACTGGCTGAAGCCGCTGCAGTCGATGAACCAGTTCATCACCATCTCCGCGATGATCCTCGGCGCGGCCCAGATCCTGTTCTTCATCAACTTCTTCTGGAGCGCGTTCAAGGGCAAGCGGGCCAGCGAGAACCCGTGGAACTCCAACGGCCTGGAGTGGACGACGCCGTCGGCGCCGCCGCACGGGAACTGGCCGGGCGAGATCCCGACCGTGCAGCGCTGGCCGTACGAGTACGGGAACCCCGAAGCGGCCAAGGACCACGTGATGCAGCACGAGCCGCTCCTGCCCAACGAGCGGCGCGGGCACTGACGACGCGATGAGCATCCTCGACCAACCCGTTCTCGCCGCTCCCGGCGGCCCCGCCGGGCCACGCGCGCCGCGCGGTGACTTCGACGGCGGCGATCGCCCGGCCCCCTCGCCGCGGGCCATCGCGCGCTTCGGCGTGTGGCTGATGCTCGGGACGATGTCGATGATGTTCATCGGCTTCACGAGCTCGTACATGGTCCGCCGCATCGGCGCCGACTGGCGCCCGATTCCGCTCCCCGGGATCCTCTGGGTGAACACGCTGGTGCTCCTCGCCAGCAGCGTGGCGCTGGAGCTCGCACGGCGCTCCCTCTCGGCGTGGAACCTTCCCGGCGCGCAGCGGTGGCTGGGCCTGACCGGCGTCCTCGGCCTGCTCTTCGCCGCCGGCCAGATGGCGGCCTGGCGGACCCTCGCCGGCCTCGGCGTCTTCCTGGCCAGCGATCCCCACAGCTCCTTCTTCTACATGCTGACCGGCGTGCACCTCGTCCATCTCGCGGGCGGCCTGGCGTGGTTTGCGGTGACGTATACACGCCTGCGTCGGCTCGCCTACGCGCCCGGTGACGACGGCCTCGGCCTCTTCGCCGTGTACTGGCACTTCGTGGGCGGGCTCTGGGCCTACCTGCTTCTGCTGCTGTATGTCCTTTAGCCCGCTGGGAGGAGCTTTCGATGCACGCGGCTGAGACGGCACTCGACTCGCACTGGGGCGGCGGCGCGGCCCCCTTCGGCGCGAGCTGGCAGAAGACGATGATGTGGATCTTCATCGTCACCGACGCGCTGCTCTTCTCCGGCCTGCTCTCCGGCTACGGCTATCTCCGGGAGTCCATTCAGTCTCCGTGGCCGCGGCAGTCCGAGGTCTTCAAGATCTGGTTCATCGCCCTCATGACCTTCATCCTCATCTCGTCGAGCATGACGATGGGGACGGCGGTTACCGCGGCGCGCCTCGGCGATCGCAAGAAGGCGCTGCGAATGCTGATCCTCACCATCGTCGGCGGGCTCCTCTTCCTCGGATGCCAGGCCTACGAGTGGACCGAGCTCATCCACGAGGGCGCGCGGCTGCATACGAATCCATGGGGCCCCCCCCAGTTCGGCCAGGCGTTCTTCGTCCTCACCGGCTTCCACGGCTCGCACGTCATCTCCGGCCTCGTGATCCTGATCGTGACCGCCATCCGCACCGCGATGGGCAAGACGCAGGCCCAGGGGGTCGAGATGGCGGGCCTGTACTGGCATTTCGTCGACCTCGTCTGGGTGTTCATCTTCACGCTGTTCTATCTTCTTTAGGAGGAGCGATGGACGACACCCACGGCACGCCGACCGGCAATCCGTACCGCATCTACTGGATCACCTGGGCGATCCTGCTCGTCATCACGGTGGCGATGCTGGCCGCGGAGTCGTTGCACATGCCCCGCTGGTTCCTGGTGGTGTTCCTGCTCATCTTCATGGCCGTGAAGGCAACGATGATCGGCGGGAACTTCATGCACCTGCGCTACGAGAAGCGGAACCTCTCCGTGATGGTCGCGGCCGGCATCATCGTCACCTCGCTGATCCTGTTCTTCTTCATCCGTCCGGAGGCCCGCCACGTCCTCGAGCACACGTCGCACTGAGCCCGCCGTCCTCGCCGCCGCGGTGGTGATGGTGGCGGCCGTGCTGTGGCCCGACGCCGCGGCCTCGCAGTGCCAGATGTGCAAGACCGCGCTCACGAACTCCGCCGAGGGGCGCGAAATCAGCGAGCAGTTCAACCGCGCGATCCTGCTCATGATCGGCGCCCCCTACTTCGTCGCGGGGACGGTCACCGCCGCGCTCTGCCGCGAGCGGATCCGGAGCGCCTGGCGCCGGTTCCGAGGGCAGTCCGCACGCGACGATTCCCGTCCCTGAGGCGCGCCCTCGTGCTGGTGGCCGTGGCCACCGTCGCGTGCACCCCCCGGCCTGGAGAGCTGCCGCGCCTCTTCGAGGTGCCGCCGTTTACCCTCGTCGAGCGATCCGGCCGCCCGGCAACGCTGACCGCGCTTCGCGGCCGCCCGTGGATCGCCGACTTCATCTTCACCCGGTGCGGCGGAGCCTGCCCGGCGATGACGGCGCGCATGGCCGCCCTGCGCACGCGCCTCGCGGGGACGCCCGTGGCCTTCGTGTCCTTCACCGTCGACCCGCGCCACGACACCCCGGAGGCCCTCACCCGCTACGCCGCCGCCGCCGGGGCGGGCGAGAACTGGTGGTTCGTGACCGGTCCCGTCCGTGACCTGCACGCGCTCTCGACCGAAGGCTTCAAGCTGGCGGCGATGGAGAATGCGCCCGGGGCCGAGACCGCGGACGGCCCTTTCCTGCACAGCGGCAAGTTCGTCCTCGTCGACGCGGAGGGCGCGATCCGCGGGTACTACGACAGCGAAGACGAGGCGGCGCTGCGCACCCTGGAGGCGGACGCGCGGCGGCTGGCCGCGAAGTGACCGTCCCATGACCGCACGATGACGGTCCGCGACCTCCC
>JANMPI010000559.1:0-3420 GCA_031369785.1 Acidobacteriota bacterium | reverse complement strand
CACGCGGGCTCGGATTCGGAGCGGGCAAGAGTCAGCGTGACCCGGGCCCTCCGCCAGTCCATGGCGCGAATCCGCGAGCACGACGCGAAGCTGGGGGAGCACCTCGAGCGGGCCGTTCGCACCGGCACCTACTGCGCGTATCGGCCCGATTCTCGCGTGCCCGGGGGCTGGCTTCTCAAGGCCTGAAGCGTGGGGGGGATGCCGTCCGGAGCCGACCGTTCTGTGCAATATCTAGTAAAAACCTATTCAAATCACTTGACCTGACGCGGCGGGACCCCTAATCTGGGTCCATGACCGACCGGGGCCCCGCGTGAGCGGGACTGCGCGCATCAACGTGATCGTCTTCTGGACCGTCCAGGCCTCGGCCCTGCTGGCCCTCGCCGTGCCCTTCCAGTGGTCCCTGGTCGCCCTGTGCGTCGCCTCCCACTTCCTGCGCATGCTCGGGATCACGCTCGGCTTCCACCGCCAGCTCGCCCACCGGGCCTTCCGCACCGGACGCGCGACCCGCTTCCTCTGGGCGCTCCTCGGGACCACCGCGATGCAGAAGGGGCCGCTGTGGTGGGCGGGCAACCACGTCTACCATCACCGCTTCGCCGACCGCGCGGGCGACCCGCACAGCCCCCGCCTCGCCGGCTTCTACCGCGCGCACATCGGCTGGTTCATCGACGACATGACCTACGACGTCGTCGATCCCAGGAACCCGGTGATCCGCGAGTTCGCCGCCTATCCCGAGATGCGATGGCTCGACCGCTTCCACGCGCTGCCGCCGATCGCGCTGGCCGCGGGGCTGTTCCTCGCCGGCGGGTGGCCGTGGCTGGCCTGGGGCTTCTGCCTGCCCACCGTCACCCTCGCCCACGCCACCTTCGCCATCAACACCGTGAACCACCTGTGGGGCTCGCGGCGCTTCGCGACCCCCGACGACTCGCGGAACAACCTGTGGACCGCGCTCCTCACCCTCGGCGAGGGATGGCACAACAACCATCATCGATTCCCGCGGGCCGCGCGCAACGGCCATTACTGGTGGGAGATCGATCCCACCTGGTGGACGATCCGCGCCCTCGGCGCGCTGGGGCTCGCGTGGGACATCCAGCCCGTGCCCGCCCACGCGTACGCCACGCGGCGAATGGAGCGAGCGGCGTGAGCGGGCTTCGGGTCGGCATCGTCGGTTCGGGGATCTCCGGCCTGGCCGCGGCCCACTACCTGGCCCGGCAGCACCGCGTGACGTTGTTCGAGGCCGAGTCCCGCCTGGGCGGCCACGCCCACACCCACGACGTCGTGATCGGGGGCCGCCGGCAGCGCGTGGACACCGGATTCATCGTCTACAACCATCGGACCTACCCGCGCTTCGTCGCGTTGCTGGCCGAGCTGGGCGTCCGCGGGCGGAAGAGCGACATGTCCTTCGGCGTGCGCTGCCGCCGCTGCGGCATCGAGTACTCGAGCCGCGGGATCGCCGGCCTCTTCGCCCAGCCCCGCCGCGCGGTGGATCCGTCGCACCTTCGCCTGATCGCGGACATCCCCCGCTTCAACCGCGACGCGCGCGCGTTCCTGGCCCGCGCCGACGGCGGCCTCACCCTGGGCGACTTTCTCGACCACCGCCATTACTCGCGTGGCTTCGTCCGCCACTTCATCCTTCCCATGGGGGGCGCGATCTGGTCCGCGCCTTTCGCGGAAATGCGGCGCTTCCCCGCGCGATCGTTCCTGCGCTTCTTCGCGAACCACGGCTGGCTCACCCTCACCGGGGCGCCGCAGTGGTGGACGGTCGAGGGCGGCAGCCGGACATACGTGAACGCCATCGCGCGCGGTCTCACCGGCGACATCCAGCTCGCTCGCCCCGTGGAGGCCGTGCGCCGCGGCGACGCCGGAGTGACCGTCTTCTCCGGCGCACGCGCGTGGAGGTTCGACCGGATCGTGATCGCGACCCACGCCGACCAGGCCCTGCGCCTGATCGCCGATCCCGACGACGACGAGCGAAGGCTGCTCGGCGCCTTCCGCTACTCGCGCAATCGCGCCGTCCTCCACGCCGACCGCGCGGCGCTGCCGGAGGCGGCCGGCGCCTGGGCGGCGTGGAACTCGGACCTCGCGGACTGCGGCGACGACACGGCGCCCGTCTCGCTCACGTATCACATGAACCGCCTGCAGGGCCTCGCCGGTCCGGACGAGCTGTGCGTCACGCTGAACCCGGCCCGCGAGCCCGCGGGCGTGCTGGCGGCGATGGACTACACGCACCCGATCCTGGACGGGCCGGCCCTTCTCGCCCAGCCGGAGATCGCACGCCGCAACGGCAAGCGTCACACCTTCTTCGCCGGCGCCCACCTGCGCTACGGCTTCCACGAGGACGGCCTGCGTTCCGCCATCGCGGTGGCGGAGCGGCTCGGGGTGAGCGGGCTCGAGGCGGCCGCGTGATCGGGTCCTCGCTGTGCGCGGGCACGGTGACGCACGTGCGCGACGGCGGGCCGGCCCACCGCTTCGCCTATCCCCTCTACATGCTGCTCCTCGACCTCGACGAGCTGCCGGAGCTCGGACGACGACTCCGGCTCTTCGGGCACAACCGCCCGCGCCCGCTCTCCTTCCGCGACCGCGATCATCTCGGGGACGACGCCCGCCCCCTGCGCGAGAAGGTCGAGGCCGTCCTTCGCGCCGAGGGGATCCATCCGCCGGGCGGCCGGATCCTCCTCCTCACCCTGCCGCGCGTCTTCGGCTACGTCTTCAACCCCGTGAGCTTCTTCTACTGCTACGACTGGGCCGGGCGACTCGTCGCCCGCGTGGCCGAGGTGAGCAACACCTTCGGCGACCGTCATTCGTACGTGGGGAGCGGGCCGGCGTGGCGGGACAAGAAGGTGATGCACGTCTCGCCGTTCTTCCCCATGGCCGGCAGCTACGCGTGGGACCTCCCCGAGCCGGACCGCTTGCGCGTGGACGCGCGCGTGGACCTGACCCGAGAGGGACTCCCGATGCTCCGCGCCCACCTGATCCTGCGCCCGGAGCCGCTCACCGATCGCGCGCTGGCGAAGGCCCTCCTGCGCTACCCCTTCATGACCATGAAGGTGGTGGCGGCGATTCACTTCGAAGCGCTGCGCCTGTGGCGGAAGGGCGCCCGCGTCTTCCCGAAACCCGCCTACGATCCGCCCGCCGCGCGCAGAGAGGTCGCATGAGCTTCGATTCCGCCTTCAGCCGTTTTTCCCGCCCCCGTGTGATGGCCGCGCTCGAAAGCTGGAGCGTGGGCCGCCTCACCGTGAGCTTCCCCGACGGCACGTCGCGCACCTTCGGGGCGCCGGGAGCGGAGCCCCACGCGGGGATCCTCATCCACCGCGACGCGTTTTTCCGGCGCTTCGTGCTGCAGGGCGACCTGGGGGCGGGCGAGTCGTACATGGACGGCGACTGGTCCTCCGACGACCTGCCGCTGTTCATGACCCTCGCGCT
>JANMPI010000550.1:0-4665 GCA_031369785.1 Acidobacteriota bacterium | reverse complement strand
CGCGTCCCTGGCCGACATCAGCCGGAGGAGCTAGACAAGGCCGCATCGATCGCCACGTCGAGGGCGGCGTCGAGGCCCGTCAGCGCGCGGCCGAGGAATCGCGCGAGCGGGGCCGCGTCGGCGATCTCGTCACAGAGAAGGCAGTCGAGCTCGTCCGGCTGCAGGCCGCGATAGCCTGCTTCGCCGCGGGCCCGCCGGTCGGCTTCCTCGATGGAGACGGTGGCGGTGGTGTAGCGGTCGGGAAGGCCGCGCGCGCCCGCCCGTGCCGCCACCCGCGCCACCAGCCTGTCGTACGCGACCGGCTCCGGGCCGACGAGATCGAGGACGCGATGCGGCGGATCGCCGCCGGGACCACTGCCGGCCGCGGTGAGAAGCGCCGCCGCGGCATCGGCGATGGCGATCGGCTGCATGCGATAGGACCCATCGCCCGGGCGCTCGACCACGCCGCCCGCGATCTCCGCGACCAGGGCGCGGATGAGAGCGTCGCCGGGCCCGATCACGTACGACGGCCGGAAGACGTCCACCGCGAGCGGAGAGCGGTAAAGCGCCCGCTCCGCGCCGAGCTTGGACAGGAAGTACCGGTTGGTCGTGCGCGGTGCCATGCCGTACCGCGCCGTTCCCAGGCCGCTGAAGTACGCGATGCGCGCGACGCCGGCCCGCGCCGCCGCCTCCGCCACCTGCCGCGTGCCTTCCACGTTTACCGCCTCGTAGGCGTCGGGGGCCCCGGCCCCGATCTGCGCCAGGTGGGCGACGGCATCGGCGCCGGCGAACGCGGTGACGAGGGCAGGGACTTCGAGAGACGCCACCATGACCGGCCGGCCTCCGGCGCGATCGACGGCTTCCGCGGCTTCGCGCGTCCTCACGATGCCGACGACATCCCATGACGCGGCGCGCGCGGCGGCGACCAGATGCCGGCCGACGAAACCGTTGGCGCCGGTTATGGCCAGCCGCGGCACGGCGCTACGGGCCGATGAGGTGGGCGGGCGCCGGCGCGTCGAGGAACATGAGGTTCAGCCGCCAGACGGAATCCTCTCCGACGTAGGCGTTTTGTACCGACGCGCGCGTGATGAACGTGCCGCCGGCCTCGCGCACCTCGATGATCTCGCCATTCGCGAAGACCTGCGTGGTCTTGATGCGCGCGCCGCCGGGGCCGAGATTGTCGGCGACCGTCGTTTCCTCGCGCAGCGCGCCGCGGCCGTCCGTCGGCTTCAGCACGAAGAAGAAGATCCCTTCCCGGCGCGGAGCCGCGCGCCGATCCGACGTCGGCGGGGTGATCGGCGGGCTCAGGAAGAGACCGGAATCATTGCGGCGATACCCGCCGGGCGGGTTCTTCCCCAGGAATCGCAGCCCGACGTCGCCGCCCGCCTTCACCGAGCACACGACGGCGTAGATGCGGTAGGTGGGGGTCTGGAGGTCGAAGGCGCGATAGCGCCTGGGGAGGGGCAGGGAAAGGAAGACGGCCTGGCCGCGGAGCACCGTGCGCGACAGCTTCACGGACGCGCCGCCGACGGAGGCGTCGGACGTGGCCGTCATGTCTTCCCACGTCACGCCGTCCGGATACTGGCCCTGGACGCGCACCGGGAGCGAGAGGCTCATCCGCTCCTGACGGCGCCGCTCGCGCCCTCCGGCGGGGGGGCCCTTGCCTTCGCTCATTCGGGCCGACCGTAGCACGAACCCCGGCGGAATAGGTCAGCGGCGGCGGCCCTGTGGTACCGTCCGCCGCCATGGACATCATCGCCGGGCTCGTCTTCGGCTTCCTGGGTTGGTTCGTCGTGCGCTACGTGCTGCTGGGGTTCTACACCGTCGACCAGAACGAGCGCGCGGTGAAGAGCTCCTTCGGCCGGGCGCAACGCGTCGAAGGCCTGACTACACTCGACTCGCCGCTCGGCCAGCTCCTGCGCGAGGACGAGCGGGACCGCTATGCGTTCCCGCAGCTCCGCGTCGTCGGCCCCGGCGGCCCGTACTTCAAGTGGCCGTGGGAGACCGTGCACAAGGTGTCGGTGGCCACCCAGACCCTGAACATGGCCTACGACGCGGAGGACCCGAGCGCCAATGCGAACGGCACGGAGCTGGAGGCGGTCACCAAGGACCAGCTCAACACCGGGCTCAAGGGACAGCTGCGCTACCGGGTGAGCGAGGAGAATCTCTTCGCGTACCTCTTCGGGGTGAAGAGCCCCATCGTGCACGTGATGGGGTACTTCATCTCCGTGCTGCGCGAGCGTATCGCGAACTTCGAGGCCCCGGCCACCGCGCACGCGGCCAACGACGCCGCGGCGGTGCAGGGAATCTCCATCAACGACCTCCGCAAGAACCTGCGCGACCTCAACGACCACATGGACCGCGAATGCCGCTCCTCCGCGGCCCGGTACGGCATCACCCTCGAGGCCTCGCTGATCACCGAGATCGACCCGCCGGAGGACGTGGAGTCCGCGCTGGCCGCCATCAACACCGCGCACAACCAGGTGTCCTCCGAGATCAGCCTCGCCCAGGCTTCCGCGGACCAGAAGATCGTGCAGTCCCGGCGGGCGGTGGAGATCGAGACCCTGCGCGCCCAGGCCGAGGTGGAGCCGCTGAACATCCTGGCCGCCCAGCTGGCGGAGCTGAAGGCGAGCGGGCGGGGGTCGCTGCAGGCTTACCTGCGCAACCTGCGGGTGAGCCTGCTCGGCAAGGCATCGCGGATCTACCGCGAGGTGCGCGCGTGACCGCGTTCCTCGTTTCCGCCATCCTCGGCTTCTTCTTCTTCCTCATCGGCGTGCCGATCCTGATGTTTTTCGTGCGCCTGTCCGGGCTCTACGTGATCGTGCGTGAGCGGTCCTGCCGCGTTTACGTGCTGTTCGGCAACGTGGTGGGCGTGATCGACGAGCCGGGCATGCACTTCCTTCCCCAGAGGCTCGGCCTGGCCGCCCTGGTCGTGAACTGGCTGGGCAAGTGCCACGTGCTGGACATGCGCCTGGACCAGGAGTACCTGCGCTCGCAGCCCGTGAACTCCGAGGAAGGCGCGCCCATGGGCATGGGCATCTGGTACGAGATGTACGTCTCGGACCCGGTGGCCTACCTGTTCAAGAACGCGGACCCGCGCGGGTCCCTGCGCGCCAACGTGGCCAGCACGACCATCCGCTGCCTGAGCAACAGTCCGCTCGCACAGTTGCTCGTGGACCGCCACCGCATGAGCCAGACCGTGCGCGCGGAGGTTTCCCCGCTCTCCCACGAGTGGGGCTACCAGGTGGGGTCGGTCTACGTGCGCAAGGTGCACTTCCGCGACGAGCGCATGATTCGTCAGATCGAGGAGAAGGTGGTCAACCGGCTGCGCCAGGTGACGTCGGCCATCCAGCAGGACGGCGCCAACCTGGTGAGCGTGATCACGAGCAGCGCGGAGCGCACCGCGGCGGTGGAGTTCGCGCGCGCGGCGGCCCTGCGGCCGCGCATCGTGGGCGCGGCGCTGCAGCGCATCGCCGCCGATCAGGAGGTCTCGGAGGCGCTGTTCGAGATCATGGAGAACCAGAAGATCCTGGAGAGCGGGGCGCAGCTGACCCTCGTCCCTCCGGGGAGCGGGGGCCTCGTGGCCCTGCTGTCGGCCCAGCCGGGGATACCGTCGCCGAAGTAACCGGCGCCGCCGGCGCCCCGGTCAGTGCGTGAGCTTGCGGTACTTGATCCGGTGCGGCTGGTCGGCGTCGGTGCCCAGCCGGCGGTGACGATCGGCCTCGTAGTCCTGGTAGTTCCCCTCGAACCAGACCACGCGGCTGTCCCCCTCGAAGGCCAGCATGTGGGTGGCGATGCGGTCCAGGAACCAGCGGTCGTGGCTGATGACCACCGCGCAGCCGGCGAAATCCACGAGCGCCATCTCGAGGGAGCGCAGGGTGTCCACGTCGAGGTCGTTGGTGGGCTCGTCCAGCAGGAGCAGGTTGCCGCCGCTCTTCAGGACCTTGGCCAGGTGCAGGCGATTGCGCTCACCCCCCGAAAGGTCCTTCACCTTCTTCTGCTGGTCGGGGCCGCGGAAATTGAAGGACGCGGCATAGGCGCGTGAGTTCACCTCGCGCTTGCCGACCATGATCGTGTCCTTGCCCCCGTCGGAGATCTCTTCCCACAGGCTGATCTTGCCGTTCAGGGTGTCCCGGCTCTGGTCGACGTACGAGAGGACCACGCTGTCGCCGATCTTGAGCGTCCCGGAGTCCGGCTTCTCCTGGCCGACGATCATGCGGAAGAGCGTCGTCTTGCCCGCGCCGTTGGGGCCGATGACGCCGACGATGCCGCCGCGGGGCAGGATGAAGGTCATGTCGTCCATGAGCACGTTGTCGCCGTAGGCCTTGTTCAAGCCCCTGGCCTCGATGACCAGCTCGCCGAGACGGGGGCCGGGCGGGATCGTGATGTCCGCGCCGCCGTCACGCTTGTCCGCGGCCTGCTGCTCGGCCAGCAGGTCCTCGTAGCGCGTGAGGCGGGCCTTGCCCTTGGCCTGCCGCGCCCGGGGCGCCATGCGCACCCACTCCAGCTCGCGCTCGAGCGTGCGCTGGCGGTTGCTGGTTTCCTTCTCCTCCAGCGCGAGCCGGTTCTTCTTCTGCGCCAGCCAGGACGAGTAGTTCCCTTCCCAGGGGATGCCGGCCCCGCGGTCCAGCTCGAGGATCCAGCCCGCCACGTTGTCCAGGAAGTAACGATCGTGGGTCACGGCCA
>JANMPI010000537.1:0-4238 GCA_031369785.1 Acidobacteriota bacterium | reverse complement strand
CGACGCCCGCCTGGTGGCGCTCAAGGCCCGGCTGGACGCGCTGCTGGCCGGGACGCCCTGAGCGTCCTCGTTCTCGCGGTGCTCCTCACGAGCCCGCCCCCGCCGGTCGTGAGCGTGAGCGCGGCCGAGATCGTCCGGCTCGCTCCGGGCGGCCACGCCGACGCGCGCCTGACGGTGCGGGTGAAGGAGGGCTTCCACGTCCAGGCCACCCCGGCGAGCGCGCCCTACCTGATCCCGCTCCGCCTCACCCTTCAGGATGGTTCGGGCCTCGCGTCGGGCGTGCCTGTCTACCCGCGCGGCAACCCCTACCGGCTACAAGGGGCCGAGAGCGACCTGCTGACGTACGAGGGGTCTTTCGAGGTGACGGTCCCTCTCGTGGCCGCCAAGAGCGCGCCGCCGGGAAGGCGCACGCTCCCGGGAGAACTGCGCTATCAGGCGTGCGACGCGCGGATCTGCCTGCGCCCCGCAAGCGTGCCGGTCATCCTCACGATCGAGATCGCAGCGCGATCACACCGAGTCGACCGAGTTCCTTGACGGTCGCCGCAAGGCGCCCCTGCCGGCACGGCTGACGGATTGACCATCGTGGGGGGTTGGGATAGCGTCTCGCACTCATTTCCAAAAAGGGAGAACGAACACATGAAGCTGAAGCAGAAACTCGTCGGCGCCGCGGTCGCGGCCACGCTCCTCGTCAGCGGGCTCACCGCCTACGCGCAGGTCCGGCGAACCTACCGGCCCGGGACGGTCTGGAACATGAACTTCATTCGCATGAAGCCGGGAATGGACAGCGCTTACCTCAACTATATCGCCACCACCTGGAAGGCCGAGCAGGAGGCCATGAAGAAGGAGGGCCTGCTCGTCTCGTACAAGGTGCTCACCACCGAAGGCCACAACACCCAGGACTTCAACATCATCCTGATGACCGAGTTCAAGGACATGGGCACGATGGAGGCGAACGAGGTCAAGGCCGACGCCCTTTCCCAGAAGATCAGCGGTGACGACCAGAAGCAGATGCAGGGTTACAAGGACCGCAGCGAGATCCGCGAGGTTCTCGGCGACCGTCTGGCGCGGGAGATCGTTCTCGAGCCGCGCCCCTAGGAGAACGCTACGGAGGCTTAAAGCCCCGCGTCCGTCTCGCTCCGACGCGGGGCCGTTCGATCAGGCCGTGACGATGGCCGGCGCGGGGGCCGGACGGCGCAACGCAATCGCGCCCGCGATCGATCCCGTCAAGGCGCCCGTCAGCACCGTGAACGCGATCCACGTGGTGAGCTGCGGGATCGCGCCGATCATGAACCACTTCGCGAACACGCCCATCTCCGGGAACCCGGGCGGCACGACGTCGTAGTGCGTGCCCCAGTTACCCATCATCGCGACGAGCATGAGCAGCGCGACGGGAATGCGCGCCGCGAACGCATACGCGAGCAGCGTGCGCCCGAGCGCCGGCCATCCGGAGAACGCGACCGCAGCACCGATCGCAAGCGCGGCGGTGAACAGGAAGAGCGCGGCGAGGCTGAACTGCCCCGGCTTCAGGATCCCGGCCGCCTTCCCGCCCATGACCACCGCCGCCGTGGCCACGAGTCCCAGTAACGCGCGGACGACCGCGTGCCCACCGCTCACCGGCCCGAGTCCCATGCGCACGAGCTGGATCGCGAAGACGACGCCGAACACCGGCGGCAGCCACGAGATGCCAAGAAGCGAGCCTCCCCCGCCCGGCGCCGGGTTGAAGAGCGACGGCGCCCAATGAAGCAGCTCCCCGGTGAGGCGCAGCAGCGTGACCGCCAGCGTGACGATCGCCGGCCAGAGGATGAGCGAGCGGATGGGTACGGCGCGAGTGTCTGTCATGCGCGGACTATATAAGATTCGACGATGACTGGAGGATGCTCGTAGCCGCGACACGCGAGCACGGAAGAGCAATGGCGCGATGTGCCCGACCCTCGAGCAGGTCGTCTTCGCGTTGATCGACCCCCTCGTGGAAAAGGCCTTTCGTGATGTAGGCTCCGCGGCAAACGGAGGTTGATCATGCACCATCGAATTCTCCCCATGGTCGTTGTCGCGCTCATCGCGTCCGCCACCCTCGGCTTCACGGCCGAGCCCGGCGGGGTCAAGGGCCTCGACGCATCCTGGACAAAGGCGATGAAAGCGAACGATCTTGATGCGATCGTCGCCCTCTACGCGCCGGACGCGGTTCTCTGGATGGGAGGCAGCCCGGAGGCGAGCGGCGCGGCGGCCGTTCGAATGTCGTTCCAGGGAATGCTTGCGGCGTTCACCATCCAGGATGCCGTGCTCTCGGAAGCGCAATACAGGACGGCCGGAAACGTCGCCGTGAGCTGGGGCCACTACACCCTCACTCTCGCGCCGAAGGCCGGCGGGGCGCCGGTGACGCTCAGGGGACGGTTCACGGGAGTCGCGGAGCGCCGCGCCGGACGCTGGCTGTACGTCGCCGACCACGCATCGGACGACCCGCCCCCGCCCGCTCCCGCGCACTGAGAAGGAAGCGTTGCCCGGGACGAACAGCCGCGAAGAGTAGACTCCCGCATGCCGCCCACCGGCGTCCTGGGTGACCTCGCGATCGCGCTCGGCCTCGGCCTGATCGTCGGCCTCCAGCGCCAGAGCACGGAGTCGAAGCTGGCGGGGCTCCGCACCGTCCCCCTGGTGACTCTCCTCGGATGCGTCTGTGCGCTGCTGGCGGCCACCGCGGGCGGCTGGATCCTGGCCGCGGGCCTGGTCGGCGTGGCGACGGCGACGGCCATGGGCAACGTCGCGCGACTGCGCGACCCGCAGGCCCATGCGGGCATCACTACAGAAGTCGCACTCCTCTTGATGTACGGACTCGGCGCCTACACCGTGCTCGGCGATCGCGCGGTCGCGGTGGTGCTGGGCGGAACGATCGCCGTCCTCCTCCACTTCAAGGCCGAGCTCCACGGGCTGGCCGGGCGCCTCGGCGGCACCGAGCTGCGCGCGGTGATGCAGCTCGTCCTGCTCGCCCTCGTCGTGCTGCCCGTGCTGCCCGACGCGACCTTCGGGCCGTTCGCGGTCTTCAACCCACACGAGATGTGGCTGATGGCCGTGCTCATCGTGGGGCTGAGCCTCGGCGGTTACATCGCGCTCAAGTTCCTCGGTCCGGACGCGGGTATCGTCGCCGGCGGCCTGCTGGGCGGGCTCATCTCCAGCACCGCGACCACGGTGAGCTGGGCGCGCCGGACCCGCGATCAGCCCGAGGCGAGCCGCGCCGCCTGCCTGGTCATCCTCATCGCCTCTTCGGTGGTGTACGTGAGGGTGCTGGCCGAGATCGCCACCGTGGCCGCCCCGTTCCTGCGGACGGCGGCGCCGCCGATCCTCGCCTTGTTCGCGGCGATGGCGGCGGCCGCGACCGGTCTCTGGATGTCGTCGAAGGGCCGCGAGCCCGTCAGCGTCGAGGGCCGGCAGCCCGCCGACCTGAAAACCGCGTTCACCTTCGCGGCCTTGTACGTCGTGGTGCTGTTCGCGGTCGCGTACGCCAAGGAGAGCGCCGGCGCGCGCGGGCTCTACGTGGTCAGCGTTCTGTCGGGTTTGACCGACGTGGACGCCATCACCCTGTCCGTGGCGCGCCTGGTCGGGTCCGGCCAGATCGACGGCGCGCAGGGATGGCGTCTCGTCGTCGTGGGCCTGCTGTCGAACCTCGTATTCAAGGGCGCGATGGCCTCCGTCCTCGGCGATCGCCGTCTCCGCCGCTGGATCGTGCTGCTCTTCGGGCTGCAGCTCCTGGCCGGTGCGGCCGTGCTCGCGTTCTGGCCCTAGACGAGAGATGAGGGCACCCTGATGCGAGTCAAAGTTCTCCTTGGCATTGCCATGGGAATCGGACTGGTCGTCGCGGGGATCCTCCACCGGAACGACCGCGCGTGCGGATCAGCCGCATGCCGATGATCACGGTCGCGCTCTCGGTCATCGGCGTGGCGACGCTCGCGACTCTCGTTCTCCACGGACGCCTCGTGCGCCGCCAGCACGAGATCGCGCGCGAGTCGTGGGAGCGCGACGGAAGTCCTCCCGGGTTCGCGTGGTCGCCCCGCGAAGCGTCGGTCGTCCGCTCGTGGGCGCGTACGGCAGCGTACTTCCGGTTGTTGGTCGGCACGCCGCCGTGGATCGTCGCGGACGGCCGGGCCCGGGTGCTTCGCGCGCGGTTCCGGATCTCGTCGCTCGTCGCTTTCGCGGCGTGGGCCTGGTTCCTCTCGCTGATCCTGGGAAGGAGGTGACGATGAAATCGA
>JANMPI010000535.1:0-9854 GCA_031369785.1 Acidobacteriota bacterium | reverse complement strand
CCGCCCCCGCACTGCCCGCCCCCGCCCCGGCCGCCCCTGCCGGCTCGTCCGCCCTGTCCGCCCTTCGCTCCGCCCCCCGTCCCGCCGCCGCCGCCCTCGCCGCCCTGGCCGCCCTTCTGTCCGCCGCCCTGCCCGCCCTGTCCACCGGACTGGGCCTGGAAGTCGGTCTTTCCCTTCTCGCGGTTCGAGTCGAAATCATTCGCCATGGCGTTTGTTTCTCCCTCAGGGGACGAAGCGTCCCCTCCGTCCAACGTACGCCTCTTGAAGCGGGAAATGGGGATATCGGGCGTTTCCCGCCCACCGCGTCAGGTGAACGTGACGGAGGACACCGCGCCCGGAGTGGCGCGCGGCTCGAGTGGAAATCCCTTCGACTGCCACGCGTCGTATCCGCCGAGCAGCGGCCGGACGCGCGTGATCCCGCGGCGCCTCAAGCGCAGCGCCACCCGGGCGCTGGTGGCTTCGTTCGGTCAGGTGCAGAACAGCACCACCTCGCGGTCCGCGGGAATCCCGCGCATCTGCTCCTCGATCGTCTCCGGTGCGATCCGCATCGCGCGCGGCAGGCTCTTCTGGTCCGCCTCGAACTCCGCGGTGTGCCGCAGGTCGATGACGACGATTTCCTCGCCCGCCGCGAGCCGCGCGTGAAGCTCCTCGGGCGTGATGCGGTCGAGCGTGATCTCGCGCAGGAACCGGCGCCGCTGCGCGGCCTTCCACGCGATGTAGATCACGAGCGCCGCGATGGCGACGAAGAACGCGCGCCCGCCGACGTCGGCGATCGACTGCAAGACGCGCTCGAGCTGGTCGCTGAACAGCCAGCCGAGGGAAAGGTAGGTCGCCGACCACAGCGCGGCGCCGAGGCCGTCCCACAACAGGAAGCGCGAGACGCGCATCCCGATGAGGCCGGCGACGGGCGGCGCGGCGGTCGAGAAGCCGGGCAGGAACTTGGCGACCAGAAGGGCCTGGGCGCCGCTCGTCGCGAGGCGGTTCTCGGCGGTGCGCACGCACGAATCCGGCTCCATCGAAATGCGGCAGAGCCAGCGCAGGACTTTGGCGCCACGCCAGCGCCCGAGGCGATACCACGCGAAGTCGGCGACGAGGCACGCTCCCACGGAGATGGCGAGCACGGTCGCGAACGAGAAGCGGCCCGCGCCGACCATCGCGCCCATCGCCAGGAGCACCGGCACCGCGGGCAGGGGCAGGCCGAGCTGCTCGGCGAGGACGATCAGGAACAGGACCAGCGGGCCCTGGGTCGCGAGGACTCTCACTCGAGGATGGTACTCGCCCGCGGCGGCCCGCCGCGCCTAGATGGGAGGGAGGGCGCGCAACGCCTGGCGCACCTGGTCGGCGATCCCGCCGTCCACGATCTCGATCTCGTCGAGGTCGCTGATGAAGACCAGCCACTCGCCGTTCGCGAACCGGGTGGCGTGCACGTGCAGGGTTCCTTCGAGCGGATGTGCGCCCAGCACGTCGCGGATCCGGTTCTCCGCCTGGCGCCGGACCGACTCCGGGACGCCGGTCACCTGGACGTTCACGCTGGCGTCACCTTGTTCAGTCCCGCGGGCTTACCCCGGGCGCGGAGAGACTCGGTGACGCGATGGCGGCGGGCGTTGTCACGCTTGGGATCGCGCGGCTCGGTGTCGGCCAGGGCCGCGCTCACGCGCCATCCGCCTTCGTGGGCGTCGATCGTGACCTCGCCCCCGGCGCGCCACTGATCCATGACGGCGCGGATGATCGTCTCCCACTCCGCCCAGTCGGCGGGCTTCTCGCCGTTCCAGTGGATTCGCGCGGTTTCGACGTCGTTTTCCACCTTGAAACGGCCTCCCCGGTCTAGAGTGTGCGCATGGACCCGCCGGCGCGGCCACGGCCTAGAGTATCGCCGAAATGCCGTTCGCTCGACCACGGGACGGCGCGTCCGGGCGGCGACGTCAGGGGCCCGGAGCGAAGCCCGCGCGGTCGATGCTGGTCCTGATCATCGACGACACCGCGGACACCCGCGACCTTTACCTGCACTACCTGGCCGCCCACGGTATCGAGGTGATGAGCGCGGTGGATGGGCCGTCGGGTCTCGATGCCGCGCGCCTGTCCCATCCAGACGTGATCGTGCTCGACATGAGCCTGCCGCGACTCGACGGTTGGGAAGTGGCGCGGCGCCTGAAGGCGGACGTGGCGACGCGCGACATCGGCCTCATCGCCGTCACCGGGCACGCCACCGGCGAGGCCCGACAGCGGGCTCTCGACGCCGGCATCGACGAGTACCTCGTGAAGCCGTGCGCACCCGAGGACGTGCTCGCCGCCATCACCAACTGGCGGCCCACCGCGCGACCGCAGGGCTGATCGAGATCGATTCGACCGTGGCGCGGAGGGCCGATCGGCGGGGCCTATTGCCGGTCGTACACCGCGACGGAGCTGACCGGCGCTCCCTTCAGGTCGGTGCCCGACTGGCTGATGGTCAGGGTCTTGCCATCCTTCGAGATGGACACCTTCGAGATGACCGTCGCCTTGCCGGCCTTCTTCCAGGTATTTTCGTAGGTGTTGGCGTCGATCCGCTTCGGAGAGGCCGTGTCGGCCATGGGGTTTCCGGCCCAGGGCACGTCCTTGCCGTCGAACTTCGACGTGTACCCGCCGTGCATCGCCTTCCCGTCGGCGTCCGTCCCGTGCGAGGTCAGCTTGACCCCGTCGGCGGTATCCTCGAACTTCAACGTCTGGGCGCGGATGACGTTCGGGCCCACCTTCGACTTCGCCGCGTTCAGCTTCCAGCTTCCGACCCAGCTATCGCCGGCAAGGGCCGGTCCGGCGAACGCAGTCGCCAGGCCGAGCACCGAGAGACACACCATGAGCTTGCGCATCAATTACCCCCTCTGAATAGAGAGGGTCTTATAGCACTTATGGCCGGGGCGGGGGAGAGCGGGACCAAACCGACGACAGCGATGGTGGGGAGCGCGGGATTCGAACCCGCACGTTCCTGCTCCCAAAGCAGGTGGGCTACCGTTACCCCAGCTCCCCGCGACAGGGGCATCTTACCAGCGGCAAGGGCGGCGATAATCGCCGCATGCCCGCCGATCTCCTGCTGGCCAGCCAGAACGCCGGCAAGCTAGCCGAGATGAAGGTCCTCGTCGCCGGCCTTCCGTTCCGCGTGCTCGGCCCGCGCGACGTCGGGATCGCCGAATCGCCGGAGGAGACGGGGACCACGTTCCTCGAGAACGCGATCCTGAAGGCGCGATACTACGCTGGGCGGTCCGGACGGCTCACCGTCGCCGACGACTCCGGCTTGTCCGTGGACGCGCTTGACGGCGGGCCCGGTCTCTACTCCAGCCGCTTCGGCGGCGAAGGCGCGACCGACGACGACCGCAATCGCCTTCTCCTGCGCAAGCTCGAGGGCGTGCCGCGCGAGAAGCGGACCGCGCGCTTCACGAGCGCGGTCGCGGTGGCCCGGGGAGCGGACGTGCTGTTCACGGTGCAGGAGACCGTCGAAGGGCTGATCGCCGACGCTCCGCGGGGCAGCAACGGCTTCGGGTACGACCCCCTCTTCTTCTACCCGCCGTTCGGACGCACCTTCGGAGAGAGCGCGCACGAGGACAAGGACCGCGTGAGCCACCGCGGCAAGGCCTTCGCCCGGCTCCGGGATTTCCTGGCCGCGGGGACGTAGACTCCGGCCGTCTTGATCTACCTGCGCTACGCGACGGTGCTCACCCAGGCCAGCTGGCTGGCCGTGATCGTCGTGGGGCTCGCCTCCTTCCTCGGCCTTCTGGGCCTGCGCTTCCAGCGCCGCGGCGCCGCGCGCTTCTGGTCCGCGCCGGCCGCCCTGGCGCTCGCCCTCCTGCCCCTGGCGGTGGCCGCCGTGTTCGCGGGCATCATCCTGCGCGACACGCTCGCGACGGTGACGCTCACGGGATCGGGCGGGGTGGCCGCGATCGCCGCCGGCGCGGCCGAGGCGCTCACGCCGCTCGTGCTGGGACTGGCCGCCGCCGTCGCGTTGTCGGCGTGCGCGTTTTTGGCGATGGCCAAAGGCAGCGCGCGGTCGGCGGCCCCGCCCTCAGGCGGTACCGTGGGGTGGTCGCTGCTCGGAATCGCCCTGATGGCGCTCGTGCTCGTCGGCGTCACGGTGGCCCTCATCCTTGGCGCGGCGGCGACGCTGAACGCGTTCTCCGGGCCGCATCCTGCGCTCGGCCTCCGCGTGATCGCTGCCCTCGTGGCCGCGTCCGTCCTCGTGGGGTTGACCGTCCTGCTCGCCGTCGTCTCGGCGTTCGTCGCTCCCCGCGGTCCTGCCGGGACCGAGGTCAAGGTGGCGGCCCTGGGCGCAGTCGCCTTCTGCGGGCTCATGGCCGTCGCGGGGCTGTGGGCGGCCTGCGACCGCACGCGGCGCCTCCTCAACACCGCCACGACCGGACTGGCCGACGGCGAGCTGCCGCCGCCTCCTGCCCCCGAAGCGCCGGCCATCGCGGAGCTCGAAGAGCCGGCCCCGCCCCCGCCGCCCCCGCCACCACCTCCACCTCCACCACCGCCACCCACACTGGCGCGCGCGACGCGCCGAGCGCGGACCCCGGAGACGGAAACCCCGGCCGCCGCGGCCACGGACGCCGTCCGCGTCGGGGGCGCCATCCGCGAGCCGCGGAAGATCCGAGACGCGCCGCCCGTGTATCCCGACATCGCGCGCCTGGCGCGCGTGCAGGGCGTCGTGATCCTGGAGATCACGATCAGCCCCGCAGGGAGGGTGACGGACGTGCGCCTGTTGCGCGGGATTCCGCTCCTGGACGCGGCGGCCATCGAGGCGGTGCGCGAGTGGGTCTACGAGCCGACGGTGCGGAACGGTGTGGCGGTGCCGGTGATCATGACCGTCACGGTCAACTTCCGCCTGATCTAGGACCCTCCACCTTCTTCACCTTGAGCGTGACGTCGCCGAGGATCCGGCGCTGCAGCGCGATCAGCTCCTGCGTCCCCTTTTCCGCCGCCGCCATCAGCACGGACAGCTCTTCCTCGCTGAAGGATCCCTCTTCCGCCGTCCCCTGGATCTCCACGAAGCGTCCGGCCCCCGTCTTCACGACGTTCATGTCGACCTCGGCCTTGGAGTCTTCCTCGTAGTTGAGGTCGAGGAGGATCTCGTTGCCGACGCGGCCCACCGACGTGGCGGCGACGAAATCGAGGAGGGGCAGCTCGCCGAAGATCCGCGCCTTCTGCATGTGGCGGAGCGCTTCCACGAGCGCGACGAACGCGCCGGTGATGGACGCGGTGCGGGTGCCGCCGTCGGCCTGGATGACGTCGCAATCGATCCACAGCGTCCGCTCGCCGAGCGCCTTCAGGTCGATGACCGCCCGCAGTGATCGCCCGATGAGGCGCTGGATCTCGTGCGTGCGCCCCGAGGGCTTGCCCTTCGACGCCTCGCGCTGCGAGCGGGTGGAGGTCGCGCGCGGGAGCATCCCGTATTCGGCGGTGATCCAGCCCTCGCCTTGCCCCTTCAGGAAAGGGGGGACGCGGTCCTCCACGCTCACGGTGCAGATGACCCTGGTGTCCCCGACCTCGATGAGCGCGGACCCTTCCGCGTGCTTGATGTAGCGCGGCGTGATCGTCACCGGCCGGAGCTGGTCGGCGGCACGGCCGTCGAGACGCATGATCCTCCCATCCCGCTTCAACACCGCGGGGTCGATCCTGGTCTTGAAATCGCCGATGCGAAAGCTCATCGGCGGCGAGCTGGGGGGGGCTGCGCCGCCCCCCCCAGACCCCCCGCGCGCTGCGCGGGAGTGGATCCCGCTTCGCGCGCCGCTGTTGCACCGACCTCGAGCGGAGTCCCGGTGGAGAGACCGTAGATCCGGCGGTAGTGCTCCCGGTTGGCGAGGATTGTCATCACGTAGCTGCGCGTCTCCTGGTACGGGATGCTCTCGATGAACTCCTCGGCGCTTTGCCCCGGGCGGGCTCTCGCCCAGGTGGCCACCCGGTTCGGACCTGCATTGTACGCGGCCAGCGCCTTGTCCACCCGCCCGCCGAAGCCGTCGATCATCCGCTTCAGATACCGCGTGCCGAGCTGCAGCCCGCGATCGGGGTCGTGCAGCATGTCGATCGTGTACTTGAGGCCGAGGCCGCGCGCGATCTCGCGCCCCGTGGGGGGCATGATCTGCATGAGGCCACGCGCGCCCGGCCCGCTCACCGCCTGGGGGTCGAAGGTCGACTCCTGCCATACGAGCGCGGCCACCAGGGCGGGATCGAGTCCGGTCGCGGCGGCCTCGGTGCGCAGCCGCTCCTCGAAGTCGATCGGATAGAGGATCCGCCAGAGCGCGTCGGGCAGCGCGTCGCCGCCCGCCCCGAGATAGCCGGGATACGCGCGCTTCATCGCGTTGATCGCGGGGCGAAGCTGGCCCTGGCGCCAGAGGATCCATGCGCGCGTCCCCTGCACCTGCGGCGTCTGCGGCAGGGCGCGCGTCTCGTCCAGCGCTTCGGGGAGCCGATTCAGCAGCAGGAGCTGGCGGAGACGCGTGCGCTCGGGGTCGGCGAGCTCTTCGCCGGCATCGGGCGGCGGCGCCTTGGGGTGGTCGCCTCCAAGCGCCATCTGAGCGCGCACCCCGTGGTACGCGTGCGCGTAGCGGCGGACCGCCTCCGCGAAGTGGGCACGCGCCGCTTCCTCGTCGCCCATGTCGCGGCGCGCGCGCCCGGCCCAGTACAGGAAGCCGGCGGTGTAGGACGACGGCGGCCGGGTGGCGATCGCCTTCTCCAGTCGCTCCGCCATCGCCGCGTGGAGGCCGTGACGGCGATCGCCCCAAGCCACGCGCCACGTCGCCCCGTCGACGAACTTGCCCTGCGGGAACATGTCGACGACCTTGCGGAAGTAGGGCAGCGCCTCGTCGTCACGCGCGTCCTTCTGGTAGAAGTGCGCCTGGTCGGTGAGCGCCTCTTCCGCCCACGGCGAGGTGGGGAACTGCGTGACCACGGCCTCGTACGCGGCCGGACTCTTCGCGCGCCGGGCCTGCTGTCGGGCGAGGAAGTACGCCGCCTCTGCGGCCGCGGATGATGTGGCCGGCACCGACTTCAGCTGCGCCTCGCCGTCTTTGTCCTTGCCGATCGCGATCAGGGACCGGCCGAGGCGCGTGCGCAGGAGGTCGGAGTCGGCGGGCGGCGGCGTGCGGGCGAGCGCGCCGCGGAAGGCCGTGACCGCGGCGCGATGCTCGTTGGCCTCGAAGAGCTTCAGGGCGCGCGCGCTTTCCCGGGCCGTGCCCTCCGCGGGAGCCACCGGCGGGAGGAACGGCGCGAGGGCCTTCATCCGCGTCTCCGCGGCCGCGGCCTGCGTCGAGGCCGGGTAGTCGCGATACAGGATGTCGGCGGCCACCGCGGCGGCGCCCCGGTCGCCCTTTTTCTCCTGCAGCACGACACTCTGCAGGAGGGCCGCGGGCTCCGATCCCGCGCAGGTCTCGATCGCCTGGTCGAGCTCGGCCTTCGCCTCGTCGAACCGCTCGAGGAGCGTGCTGACCTCCGCGCCCCGGAGCAGCGCCGCGCAGCGGCGCGGTCCGGCGGGAGCGCGCGCGGCGCCGTCGCGATACGCATCGGCGGCGGGCGCAAAGGCGCCGAGCCGATCGTGGGCGAGCGCGCGGGCGAGGAGCGCGTGATCGGCCAGCCGGGTGCGGCTCTCGATGTGGTCGTCCTGGAGCTCCACCAGCGCGTCCGCGGGGCGCGCGAGGTCGAGGAGCAGCATCCCGGCTCCCAGATGCGCGAGGCCGTCGGCCGAACCGGCGTACTTCTCGCGGACGGCCTGGATCAGCGCGAGCCGCGCTTCCGGCGCGCCCGCCGATGTCGCGGCCGCGTACAGCTCCTTCTCGCCGTCGCCTTCGGGCGAGGCCTGGATCCAGTAGTCGGTGGCGGCGCCGTCGGGGGCGGGCGACCTGGCGATCGGCCCCGCGACCTTGCCGAAGATGGGGGAGGCAGCCACGAGGAGCACGGCGGCGACGACGGAACGCAAGATCAAGCGCACGCCGGACGGACGGGGACGGCGAAGCTACATCGGACCGAGCGCGCCCTGATCTCCCCCGGCAAGGATCCTCACCAGCTCGTCATAGAAGTAGTTCGTGCTCTCCCGCACGGGGGCGGCGACACGCTCGTGGTACATGTGGCGCCCACGCTCGATGTCCTCCTTCAGCCTCTCATAGATGTCCTTGTTCTTCCGGCCTTCGTTCACTTTCGCTTCGTTGTAGAGCTTGATCTCGCTCACCACGAGGCGCGCGAAGCGCTTGGCGTCGTCGTGGCTCTTCTGCTCTTCGGGCGAGAGCGCGGGACCGGCGGGTGCGGCCGGCGGCGCCACCGGCGGGCGCTGCGGAGCGGACGCGGGCGCGGCGGCTCCGGGCCCGGCGCCCTGACGCATGGCCGCGAACGTGCCGGCGTTGAACATCACCGTCGAGGAGCCTTCGTCCCGTAGCGGCGCCGGCGGCGCGGCGGGCCGCGCGGGGACGGGAGGAATCGTCGTCCGCTCGGGCGCGGTCACGCCCGGTGCGGGCCTCGCCGCGGCGGCCGCGGGGCGCGGGGAGATCGAGAGCAGGTCGATGGACTTGCCCGCGTACGAGACGAGGATCTCCACGAGGTCGGCCACGGGAGCGGGCACCGGTCCGCGCGAGCTGTCGCAATAGAGGATGGCGGCCAGCTTGTCCCGCAGGATGAGCGGCACCGCGATCACCCCGTACGGGCTTCCGCCGAGGCGCGCGATCGCCTGCGCGGTGCCGGGTGTTTCCTCGGCCAGCGTGCGCAGCGGCTGGCGCGACGCGTGGACGGTCTTGAACACCGTGTCCGCGGAGAGCGGCACGTTGATCTGCTTCACGAGCTCGGCGGGCTCGATGCCCTTGCCGTACCAGCCGATCGCGCTCGGGCCCTTGACGATGAACATCGCCGCGCGGTCGACGTGCTGCGCGACCTCGTTCACGAGGAAGGTGAGCACCTCGGAGAGGCTGCTGCCTCTCTCCACCGCCGCCATCGACTGCTTCAGGCGGTCGAAGCCGGGGCCGGCCGACATCTGCGCCGGCGGCGGCTGGCTGGCCACGACCTCGGCCATCGACTGCGCGATCTCGTTCTCGTCGATCTTCTCGTCGTAGCGGGCGACCGTTTCCTGCAGCTCGTCGAGCGTGCGGACGAGGTTCCCCTGGTGTTCGGAGATCGCGCGCTGGATGTCCACCACCCAGTTCGCCATCTGCTGACTGATGAGCGCGAGCGTGCGCGCCTTGAGGTCTTCTTCCAGGCTCATCTGCACCTCAGGTGTCGTCTGAAGTAAATTCCAGAAGCGACGATCCTGCCTTGACTTAGCGAGTGATTATGGGGGGTACCGGAGGAGGGTGTCAACGCTTTCGTGCCCCTTCTACAATGGGTCGATGGTTCCCGCGGTCTATGAACAGCTGCAGGCCGCCCACGGCCCGGGCGACTGGTGGCCGGCGGAAACGCCGTTCGAAGTCTGCGTCGGCGCGATCCTCGTCCAGAACACGGCGTGGACGAACGTCGAGAAGGCCATCGCCGCGCTCCGTGCCGCGGGCCGCTTGTCGTACAAGGGCATCGCTGCGCTCGAAGAGCCCGAGCTGGCCGCCCTCATCCGTCCCTCCGGCTGCTACAACGTCAAGGCCCGCCGGCTGGCCGCCTTCGTCGCCTTCCTCGGGCGTGAATACGGCGGACGCGTGGAGGCCATGGCGGGGCGCGATCCCCGGATGGTGCGCGCGCAGCTCCTCGACGTCCCCGGCATCGGTCCCGAGACCGCCGACTCCATGGCGCTCTACGCCGCCGGCCTGCCGCTCTTCGTCATCGACGCCTACACCCGCCGCGTGTTCGGCCGTCTCGGCCTCGTCCGCGGCGACGAGGACTACGATACGCTGCAGCGCTTCTTCATGGATGCGCTCCCGGCGGAC
>JANMPI010000510.1:0-47042 GCA_031369785.1 Acidobacteriota bacterium | reverse complement strand
CCGCACGCGCAGCGCGCCGGGCGCGATCCCGAAGAGGGGGAGGATCTCGTCCGTCGGACGCGGGTCGCTGTCGCGCACGAGAAGCGTGGCCAGGACGCCCGCCCGCGCGAGGGCGGCCGCCGTCTTCACGATCTGCACGCCGTTCGCGCGCTCGAGCGGGAACCGCACGTCGGCCGGAATCAGCACCGCGGTCACGGCTTCTCCAGCACGCACTGGATGTGGCCGATCATCACGTCCTGCACGAACGCCGTGCGCTCCATGCGGCGCCGCAGCGCGCCGGGCACGAAGCGGCGGAAGAACCCGGTGACTTGCCGGTCCTCGTGCACGAGACGGAACCCCGAGTCGCGGATCCAGCGGTCGAGGCCGCGCACCGTCACCCGCTGCAGCACGTCGTCGCGCTTTTCCTTCCCCTGCTCGGCCAGCGCGATGAAGGTGTTGGCTTCCTTCGGCTCCTGCAGCAGCCTCGGCGCGTGGCGGGCCAGGGAGCGGAAGAGCGAGAACGCGCGGCGGCGTCCGAGGAGAATGTGCACCGGCACCGGCAGCAGCAGGCGGGGAAGATGCGCGCCGGCCAGGGACAGCGTCGGCGCGGTGGACAGGTAGAGCACGCCTCCGGGACGCAGCACGCGGTGGCACTCGCGGAGATAGCCGTCGGCGGTCGTCACGTGCTCGATCACCGAGTGGCTGAACACGAGGTCGAAGGTCGCATCGGCGAAGGGAAGGAGCGCCCCGTCGCCCTGCACGAAGGCCGCGTTGGCGGTTCCCTTTTCCGACGCCAGCCGCGTCCCCGATCCCGCGAAGCGCGCCTCCAGGTCGAGCCCCACCGCGAACGCGGATTCCTCGGCCAGGGAGAGCACCGTCCCGCCCCCCCCGCATCCCGCGTCGAGGACGCGCCCGGAGACGCGCACGCCCGCGCGATCGAGGGCGGCCAGCACCTTGGCGCTCCTGCGGTACTCGAAGACCGCGTAGTCGTACTCGCTGCGGAACCGCGTCGCCGCGGCGGCGGCGATGGCGGCGTTGTCGATCGACCTCAATGCCCGGCCGCCTCGCGGTAGAGCGCGAGGTAGCGATCGAGCACGCCGGGAAGCCGGAAGCGCTCCTCGATGCAGCGGTCGCTGCCCGGCCGGGTGCGGCGCGGCTCGGCCAGGAAGCGGAGGATGCCCGCCGCCAGCGCGGGCGCGTCTCCCTTGGGCACCACCTCGACGTCGCCGTCGAACATCTCGTGCAGCTCGACCCCGCCCGGGTTGTCGGTGGAGACGACGGGCGTGCCGCAGGCGATGGCTTCGAGGGCGACCGTCGGCGTCGCCTCGAGGATCGAGGACAGCACGAACAGGTCCGCGCCGCCGGAGAGCGCCGCCACCTCGTCGTTGGGAACGAGGCCGAGAAACTGCACCGAGCGGCCAAGCCCGAGCCGCTCCGCCTGGGCCTTGAGCGCCGCTTCCTCTTCCCCCGCGCCGGCGACGAGGAGCACCGCGTCGGGTCGCGCGGCGACCACTTCCGCCATCGCGCGCAGCAGCGTGTGATGGTCGGCGAGCGGATGGAGGCGCTTCACGTTCAGGAGCAGCGGGCCTCCCGCGGGCGCATAGCGTCGATGGACGGCCTCGCGCTGGCGCGGCAGCATCGGGCGGAACGCGTCGGCCACCGGCGGATAGATGACCGATCCTGCGCGCACGGGGACGGCCAGCGCCCCCGCCCTCTCCATGAGCGCGCGGCTGTAGAAGGCGACGTGGCGGGCCTCGCGGTTGAACCGCCGGAAAGCGGCGTCGTGCCCGTCGTGGTGCCAGATCTCGGTGCCGTAGTGGGTGAGGACGTACGGCTTGCCGCTGCGCGTGGCGAGCCGCGCCGCGACGTGGTTCATCCACGTGCTGGAGTGGATGTGGACGACGTCGGCCGCGCGCATCAGCGGGCGCGCCCGGGCCCAGGTCTCGACCGCCTCCATGGCCTGGGGGATCCGCGTCACGCGGAGGCGTCGCGAGCGGCGGCGGACGTACGCCACCCCGTCGCGGCCGGTCGAAGGCCCGAAGGTGAGGTACTGCACGCGATGGCCGCGCTCCGCGAGGCCCTGGCCGAGGAGATGGGGCAGGAGGGCGTTGGCGGCCTGGTGCGGCGGCAGGTGCGGCGTCACCATGAGGACGTTCATGCCGCCGGGCTCCACTCCCGCGCGAACTCCGCGTACGTCCGCCCGACCGCGCCCAGCCGGCGGGTCAGGTGCTCGAGCAGGGCACGGAGGTCGGAGCAGAAGCGCTCCACGCTGGCCGCGTCCGGGGTGTAGGGGCTGCCGCCGGGGAGGAGCTCGCTGGAGTGGAAGATGATGTTGAAGCAGGGCGCGCCGCTTCGGTGCAGGCGCGACGCGAACGCGAGCATGCGCGGCCGCGAGGTGTACGAGGGGCGCAGCCACACCGGCTGGATGCCGAGCCGGCGCAGGGCGCCGCGATAGGGAATGGCGGGCAGCAGCGCGTAGGCGTGCTCCAGCGCCTTGGGGAGCGGCGGATCGGTCGCGGCGGTGATCGGCACCTCTAGGATCGTCGACGTCCCCGGCCGGCGCACGTCGTCGTACGACGGGTGATAGGGCAGCACCGGCGCGCCCGCGAACACCATCCCGCCCTTGCGGCGCTCGTTGAACAGCGGGTCGACGCTCGTGTCCACGGTATAGCCCAGCCGCTCGAGGATGGGCAGCGTGCCGCCGTCGAAGCCGTTGCGGCCGGCGCGATAGGTGGTGGGACGCACGCCGATCGCGGTCTCGATGGTCGCCGTCAGCCCGCCGATCTGCCGCTCGAGGAGCTCGGGGGGCAGATTGTGCGGGTAGGTGTGCGCGGCCTTGTCCTCGGGACGGAAGGGCGGCGAGCTCCAGGGATGGAGATGCGCGCCGATCTCGCAGCGTCCCGTCCGGGCGAGGCCGGCGAGGATGGAGACGCTCTCCGGCCGCGTCGCCATCTCATGGGTGACCAGGTACGTCGGCCGGATGCCGTACTCGTCGCACAGCGCCTGCAGCGCGGGAAGGCGCCCCGCGTTCGTGACCTCCATGCGTTCGCGCCCGCCCGCCGACCACTGGTCGTCGGCCTCGGTGTCGACGCCGATCATCACCGCCGGCGTCATCGGTCCATGTCGCTATCGCCGAACATCACGTGCCAGCGCGACGTCGCGGCCAGGACGTCCTCGGAGGGCAGGCGCGAGCGGACGCAAAACTGCATTGGCGACGGCCCGCGCCGGAACCCGCGGCGCCCGAGGTCCGCGCCGATGCCGGCGTTCATGCTGAAGGCCTGCGCGCGGGCGACTCCCGCCGCGCGGAAGCCGTCCAGCACCCGGCCGAGCAGGGCATCGCGCACGGCGTGATCGTCGGCGTGCGCGAAGAGGTCGACGATCCACCCCAGCCGCAGGCCGCGAAGCTCCTCGTGCCGGCTCACCGCGAACCCGGCCAGGGCGCCGCCGCGCGTAGCTTCGACGATGTCATAGCGGTAATTCGGGCAGCGCGCGTACTTCCATTCGAGATACGCGGCGTCACGACGCACGCACATCGCGTAGGACGGGCCCGCGTTCGCCCACAGCGCGTCGTAGCGCGCGTCGAAGCCGGAGACGGGCGCGACGCCGATGTCGGCGGCGGGACGCGCTCGCTCGGGATGGCGGAGGCCCCACCCGAGCTCCAGCAAACGCCCGAGCCCGGCCCCCGCGCCGCCCATCCGCCGCGCCACCACCGCGCGAGCGTCGAGGATCCGGTAGTAGAAGGGCACCGGTCCGACGTCGTCGTAGCCGAGCTTCTGGAAGAGGCCATAGGAGGACGAGGTGAGGCCGAGGCCGAGGGCGACCTCGACGTGGTCGCTCCAGGTCGTGAACAGCTGCGCCCCGACCCCGCGGCCGCGCGCGGCGGGGGACAGGAAGACGTCCATTCCCCACGAGGACCGGACCTCGCGATCTCCCCAGCGAAGGTGGACGGGCATCGACGCGTACTGGCCGAGAAGGGTGGCTCCGTCGCGGGCGACCCAGATCTCCGGACCGCCGGGCGGTGTCGCCGGGTTCTCCTGGTACTGCCACCGCCAGCGGCGGCGACTGGACTCGGCGAGGGCCTCCCCGAAGACGGCGCGGTACAGCCGGAAGAGCTCCTCATCGTCGGCCGCGCTCCGCGGAGTGATCGCTATGCCGGACATCCCTCCCGTTCGCGAAACGCTGAGACTAGCATGGCCCTCCCGAGGGCGGTTAGCCGAGTCCTACCAACACGGTATGAGCAGCCAGGTACTCGAAGGAGCGCCCCAGCGAGAAGGCAAGGAGGCCGGCCGCGACCATCGCCGCGGCCCACATTCCGGCCCGCCCGCGGCCCGCGATCACCTCGAGCACCGCGCCGGTCGCGATCGCCACCAGCGGGGAGGCGAACTCGATCTCCTTCAGGTCCTTGAACAGGCCCGCGCCGAAGGCGCGGAGCGCCACCAGAACCGCGAAGGCCAGCGCGTACGCGAGGATCGCGTGGCGTCCCTCCGGCGGCGCCCTTCGCGCGATGAGCGCGATCCCGGCCAACGTAAGCAAGGGATACGCGATGCCGTAGAAGAGCGGGATGCGGGCCAGCGCGCCGCCGGGGCCGGCCGCGGCCGCCGCACCGCCGCCCCGCAGCGCCGCGGGTGCGATCTCACGCACGAAGTCGAGCACGAAGGGCACGTAGAGGAACGCGACCGTGAACACCGAGGCCACGAGCGCGAGGGCGAGCAGCGGCCGCGCCAGGCGCCGCTCGAGCGCCGCGAAGGCGGCGAAGAAAGCCGTGAGGTTGAAGAGGCTCGACACGTAGGTGAGGAGGGCGGCGAGGGTGAAGGCGAAGGCGGTGGCCAGCGCGCGCCGGGTACGCACCCGCGCGGCGCGGGCGGCGGCGGCCATGGCGGCCACGTCGAGGAGATGGCCGGCGATGGTCGCGAACATGGCGAACAGGAGGCGGTTGAAGAGCGGGGGGAGGAACGCGGCGAGGAGCGCGGCCGCGATCCCGGATCCAGCCCCTCCCACCGCGCGCGCGAGGAGGAACACCGCGACCACCTCGAGCGCGGCGGCGGCGAGGGCGGCGTGCTTCAGCGCGTCCTCGACCCGCGCCCGATCGGAGACGAGGCCGGTGAAGGGCAGGAAGAACAGCGGCGAGTACGGGAAGGCGTAGGCTTTTCCGCCGACGTACCGCGGATACGCGGTGTTGGTGCGTACCTGGGCGGCGCGGCCGCGCTCGTCCGGCCATCCGTCGCCGGCCGCGAGCGCTTCGACGTAGCGGCCGAAGTTGCGCACGTCCGGGTAGAAGTAGCGCGGATGGAAGACGCCGCCGCCCTTCACGACGTACCCGGCGAGCACGATGACGACGACGAAGCGGCGCCCCGGGACGCCGCGCAGCGCGCCCGCGACGGCCAGCGGGAGGAGGGCGGCGCCGACGACGAGGTGGCCGCTCACGTGCGCGGCGGCGAACGGATCGACCGCGGCGGCGAGAGCGATCAGGAGCGCGAGGCCGAGGCCTGTCACCGCCGCGCCGGCGGCTCCGAGCCCGCCCGCCATCGCCACCGCGAACGCGATGGCGACGAGCGCCCGCGGGCGCCAGCCCGCCATCGTGCACGCCGGCCCCTCCACGCGGACCCAGTCGAGGGCGACCCCGAGGTCTTCGTCACCCGGTGACGCGCTGAGCACCTCGATCCGCAGCGGCCCCGGCGGCACGTCGGCCTCGAGACGGTAAATCCGGAACCCGCCCGGCGCGGCGGTGAACGCGCCCGCGCGTCGGCCGGAGAGGAAGATTTGCACCGACGCGGGATCGTCGAGGAAGCGCGCGGCGCGCAACGTGACCACGGCGGGACCGCCGCGTGTCGTCACCGGCACGTCGATCGCGGCCACGCGGCGCGTCCATCGGAAGGTCGTCGGCGGGCGCTCTTCGCTCTCCGTGAACCCGGCACCGATGGCGCCGGTGGACGGGCCCACGTCGACCGTCACCGGAGCCCGGCGCGCCGCGGCCAGCGCGAAGAGGCCTTCGCTCATCGCGAGGACGCCAAGGAGCGCGGCCAGGCGCGCGGCGGTGTGGGAAGGAATCATCGGGGAGACATGCTAACGTCCTCGGTCGACCCGTGCTGCCTCCTTTCTCATGGCCGCTCGCCGCTGCCGTGGGGGTCGCGCTCTGCATCATCGCCCTCGTCTTCCACGGCCTCTCGCGCTGCTGGCCCGAGCATCTGCCGTGGAGCCCCGGCCCCCTCGTCGTCCCCGCGCTGGCCGCGGTATGGACGCTCTGGCTCCTTCCGGCGGGCGACGGCGCTCGCGCGCAGGCCGCGGCGCTCGACGCGGTGCGCGCGGATCCGTTTGCCTTCTTCGATCCCGCGCCGGTTTCCGCCGCCGGATGCTTCCGGCTCCTGGCCTGGCCGCTGGCCATTGTGTTCGGTGACGCGCTGGGCGTTCGCGTCCTCGCCGGTGCCGCGCTCGGCACAGCGCTCCTCCTCACGCATGCCCTCGCGCGAGGGCTCGGCGCGCCGGCGTGGGCGGGGGTCCTCGCCCAGGTGATCGCCCTGGCGCTCCCGGAAATGCGCCAGCCGCTTGCCGCCGGCCGCTTCCCGTCCGTCCTCGGCAGCGCGGGCGAGCTGGCCGTCCTCGTGCATCTCGTCCGCCGCCAGCGGGTGCTGGAGGCGGCGCGGGACGGCGCCGCCGCCTGCGCATTCTTCTTCGGCGCGCAGGCCCTCTATGCGGGGGCGATCCCCGTGCTGCTCGCGCTCGTCCTGGTGGCGGCCGCCCTCGAGATTGCAGCCGGACACCGCCGCCGCGCACGCTGGGTCCTGGGCGCGTACGGGATCGCGCTCGGCCTCGTCTTCGTGGCCGAGTACGCGTGGTCGATCCCGGGCTTCGTCCGCGTACCGTCGGCGTTCGTCGATGCGTCTTCGATCCCCGTCGCCGCGATGCCGTGGCGCCTCGACGTCGCCGCGCTGGTGGCGCTGGCGGCGTCGCTTGCGTTCACGCGCGCGGCGTCGGGAGCGGCCTTGCGCACGCACGCGGCGGCCATCGTCGCCGCACTGGCGGTAGCGGCGGGTGCGTCGGCGCTCCCCGTCCGCCTCGGCCTCGAGATGCACGCGCTGGCCTTCGGCGCCGCCCCGCTGGCGTCGCTGGCGGCTTGCGCGCTGGCGGGGTTGGTCGGCCGCAGGCGTAGTGCCGGTTAGCTGATCAGGAGGGCGGCGCCGCGCAGCGGCGGCGCCCGGTGGGGGGTCTGGGGGGGGAGCGAAGCGCTTCGCTTGCGCGTCGCTGACGTTCCCCCCCAGCTTCAATAAGCTGGTCGCAGCCACGGCTACAGCCCAAGCACGGCTACAGCCCCAGCTAGCGCTACAGTCCCGACCTACGGCTGCTTCGCGATTCCGATCACGCCGCAGGCGAGGCGGCCGCCGGCGTCGCCCGTGGGCTGCGTCTTCAGGTCATCGGCCTTGGCGTGGACGATCACCGCGCGGCCGACGATCCCGTGATGGCCGTCGAACGCGAGCTGCGCATCGGTGAGATCGAGGGTGGCCACGCCCTCGGCGTTGGCCTCGATGTTCCCGAGATCGCCGACGTGACGGGTCGCGGCCTGCGGTGCGCCGTGCGCCATCGTCATCGGGTTGAAATGCCCGCCGGCGGAGGTGAAGTCGGCCGCCGAGCAATCCCCGAACTCGTGGACGTGGAACCCATGCGTGCCCGGCGTCAGGCCGGAGATTCGGGCCTTGACCGCGACGCCGCTCCCCGCGGGCTCGAACCAGATCGTCCCTTCGACCTTGCCGGCGGGCGCCGAGCGCAGCACGGCGACGGCGCGCCCGGCCGCCATCACGTGCATCATGCCCGGGGGAGTCTTCATGGGCTTCTCGTCCGCGGCGGCGGCGAAGAGCGGGACGGCGACGGCGGCGGCGACGATGAGCATCTTCATGACGAATGCCTCCTATTGATGGATCAGACCCTCGCTCCGAATATACGCCGGAGCCGTTGTGACTCGTCGGTACGGAGGACACCCAGGGCGAGGGCAAGGACGGGGAACGCGATCAGGGTCAGGGCCCGCGCGCTCGCCGCCGCGGTCCCCGCGCCGCCGACAAGGGTGGACAGCGCATAGGCCCCGGCGGCCGCGGCCGCGATCCGCAGCAGCCGCGATCCCTCGAAGGGGATCGGGAACACCCGCCGCGAGAAGACGTGACCGAGGCCCGCCATCACCGCGTAGGCGAGGACGGTGGCCCAGGCCGCGCCCATGGCGCCGAAGCGCGGGATGAGTGCGAAGTTCGCGGCGACGTTCGTGGCCGCGGCGGCGCCCGTGACCATCGGGTAGTACCGCGCCTGGCGGGCGATCCCGATACCGACCGACGTCAGCAGGAACACGCCGTGCAGCAGGTACGCGAGTGCGATGACGGGGATGATCGGAGCCGCGGCATGGAACGCCGGATTGCGCGGGGTCATGAGGCGCAGGAGATCGGGCCCGAGGGCGGCCACGGCGAGCGCGGCGGCGGCAAAGGCCGCGAACGCGTAGGTCGCGACCCGCGCCAGGGTCGAAGCGCCGCCTTCCTCCCGCGCCCGCGCATAGACGAACGGCCCCCACGCGGGCTCGAAGGCGGACATCGCGAACTTCACCCCGCCCCCGAACGTGTAGCCCATCTGGTAGACGCCGACCTCGGCGCGGGTGACGAAGAGATCGAGGATCTTGCGGTCGGCGAGGTTCAGGACCTGCAGCATCACCCCGTGCGGCACCTTGGGCAGGGCAAAGGTGAGCACATCGCGCAGCAGCGGCATCGAGAAGGCGGCGGCCGCGTTCTTCACCAGGATGGGCAGCAGCACGAGCGCGAAGGCGGCGGTGGCGGCGACGTCCGCCCACAGGATCCCGGAGATGCCCAGCCCGCGGCTCACCAGGACGACCTTGAGCGTGATGTTCACGGTGTGCCGCACCACGGAGAGCGCCGAGAAGAGCTGCGGCCGGTCCTGGATGCGCAGCAGGCTGAGCGGCACGAACGCGAAGGTGCCGAGGTACACGTCCGAAGCGGCGAGGACGATCCAGCTCTCCGGGATCCCCGCGCCGAGAAAGGCCCGCGTGAGCGGGCCGCGGAGGACGAGCACCAGCCCCATCAGCACCGTCGAAGCGCCCGCGGCGAAGAGCGCCACCGTGCCGGCCAGGGTCCGCCGCTCCGAGTCGCTGGTCATGTCGTAGTGCACGCGGAAGAAGCCCGCGTCGAGGCCGAGGCGGAAGAGGATCTTGGCCGCGGTCGAGAACAGCATCAGGAGGGCGAGGTGCCCGTACTCGGTGGCGCCGAGGTACGTCGTGTACAGCGGGATGAGGAGGAGGTTGACGACGGTGGTGAAGACGTCGGCGAGCCCGTAGACCGCCGAGTGCGAGGCGAGCTTGCCGAGGTGGCGGAGGAGGGAGGTGCGGTCCCCGGTCAAACCCGCGCCCGGTCCGACGTGAAGTACTCGGCCACGCGGTCCAGGATCTCGTCGAGGTGCACCTTCGGCTCGTACCCGAGGAGCGCCCTGACCTTGGTGAGATCGGGCACGCGGCGCGGCATGTCCTCGAAGCCTTCTTCGTAGGCCTTGTCGTACGGCACCATCTCGATCGGGCTCGCCGAGCGCGTGCGCTCCTTCACCCGCCGGGCGAGATCGAGGATGGAGATCTCCTCGTGATCGTTGCCGATGTTGATCACCTGCCCGACCGCGGCCGGGTGCTCGGCCAGCTTGACCAGCGCCTCGACCACGTCGCTCACGTAGGTGAAGCAGCGGCTCTGCGTGCCGTCGCCGTAGACGGTAATGGGCTCTCCCTGCACCGCCTGCTTCACGAAGTTGGGGATGACCATCCCGTAGCGGCCGGTCTGCCGCGGCCCCACGGTGTTGAAGAGGCGGAAGACGACCACGGGCAGCCCCTTCTCCTTCCAGTAGGCGAGGGCCAGGAACTCGTCGATGGCCTTGCTGCAGGCGTAGCTCCAGCGCCCCTTGGTGGTGGCGCCGAGGACGAGGTCGGCGTCCTCCCGGAACGGGACGTCCTCGCTTTTCCCGTAGACCTCCGACGTCGAGGCGATCAGGACCTTCTTCTTCTTCTTGCTCGCCACCTTCAGCACCATCTCCGTGCCGTGCACGTTGGTCTCGATGGTGTTCACGGGGCTCTCGACGATGAGCTTTACGCCCACCGCGGCCGCGAGGTGGTAGACGACGTCGACGCGGTCCACCGCCTCCGCCACCACGCGCTCGTTCATCACCGTGTCGACGATGTAGTGGAAGCGCTCGCGCCCCTTCAGGTGGCCGATGTTGTCCATCGACCCGGTCGAGAGGTTGTCGAGGACGTGGACGGTGTCCCCGCGGGCGAGGAGCGCCTCCGCGAGATGGCTGCCCACGAACCCGGCGCCCCCCGTCAGCAGTGCCTTCACTTTTTGGCCATCTCCGCCGCGCGCGGGACCTTGCGGCGCTCGAGCACCGCCTCCGCCGCCCGCGAGGCGCCGAGCCCGTCCACGAGAGCCCGGCCGCGCTCGCTCATCGCCCGACGGCCCGGGAAGTCGCGCAGCAGCGCCGTCACCGCAGTGGCGATCTCCGCCTCCGCGACCTCGGAACCGAGGCCGAGATAGTGGACCGTCCCATGTCGCGCGAACTCGCGCATGCGGCGGTCCTCGCGCACGTTCTGGCCCAGGATGACCCCGGGCGTTCCGAGGGCCGCGATCTCGTACACCGACATGCCGCCCGATCCCACCATCAGGTCTGCCTCCAGCATCAGCTCCGAGATGTGCCCGCCGGCGTCGTTGATCACCCGCAGCGGCCGCCGCAGCGTGGGGACGAGGGCGGCGAGCTCGGCGCGATACGAGAACGCGGCCCCCGCGACCGCCACCACTTCGATCGATCCATCGAGGGCGTCGAGCGCCCGCGCCGCCTTCAGGGTGAGCCCCTGCGGGTCGCTGCCCCCGAAGCTCAGCAGCACCGTGCGCGGCCTCTGCCGCACGTCCTTGGCCCGCCCGCGGAACTGCTCGCGCAGGATCGCGTAGGCGGGACCGGCGTAGAAGCCTTCCGGCGTCTCGCGGTCCTGGCTCATCACGGAGACGATGACCTGCTCGTAGTGCTCCGCGGTCTCCAGGTCCTCCGGGGTGTCGACGAGGTTCACGGTGGTCGCGCCGACGTGGCTGAGCGCTCGCATGTAGGCGGCCTCAACCGTGGGCAGGTCGTTGATCAGAATCTCGGGCGAGAAGTCCCGGATGTGCTCGAGGTAGTTGTCGAGCCGGCCGTCGCCCACCACGCGCACCGGATAGCCGCGGCGCGAGACGGTGATCAGCCCCTCCGGGTGATCCGCGCTCATCAGGAACGCGATATCGGCCCGGCTCAGCTGGCGCAGAGCATCGGCGATGGCGAGCGAGCGGTAGACGTGGCCCAGGCCCATCCCCGTGCTGCCGTCGACGCGGAAGAGCACGCGCGGCTGGCGCAGCAGGCGCTCCGCCATCCAGAAGTCCTCGAGGTCGTAGACGGTGAACCCGGCGCGCTTGTCGAGGACCACGTAGCCGACACGGTCCCCGAACCGCGAGGCGGAGTCGAGCACGCCCCGGCGCAGCGCCACCACCGCGCCGTTCTCGCGGTAGATCGGCTCCTGCTCCTCGCGCCGGCCTTCCTTCTCGAAGAGAGGCCGCAGCAGGCCGTCCGCGGCGCGCCAGTTGAGCGTCCGGTCCTTGGTCACCGAGACCACGGTGTCGAAGGCGCCCTCCAGAAGCGTGGAGATCGCGGACTCGATGGCCTCCGCCTCGCGGAACGGCGTCGTGGCCTGCAGGATGACGATGACGTCGGCGTGCTCGCCGGCCCTTTCGAGCTCGGCCACGGCGTGCACGATGACCGGCTTCAGGCTGGGCAGATCGGCGGCGAGATCGGGCGGGCGCAGGAACGGCACGTCGGCGCCGTAGCTCTTCGCGACCTCGGCCACCCGCGCGTCGTCCGTCGTCACCACCACGCGGTCGACCGACGGCGCATCGCGGGCCGCGGTCAGGGTGTGCGCGAGCAGCGGGCAGTCGCCGAGGCGCTTGATGTTCAGGTACGGGACAGGATCGGTGCCGCCGCGGGCCGGCACGATGGCGATCACCCGCAACCCGTCTCTCACCGCGCGAACTTAGCACGGGCTCCGGCCACGCCCGAAAAATGAGTTGCCTTCTCACCCTTTTCTGAGGCGGTTCCCTCATTGTCGGGTGCGCGTGCGGTTGCCTAGTCTTGCGGTCATGGAGGCTCACCGCATGAACACGACGGCTCGTGGCGCGATCGCGCTCGTTTGCGCTTCCTTCGTCGTCGCTCTACTGCTTCCCGCGCGAGACGCCGTCGCGGCCGTCCCGCCCGAGGGCGATCGCGTCGAACGGCGTGTGACCGGGCACCGCGACCTGTTCGTCCGCGCCGTCCACTTGTCCCTCGATCAACTGCCGGACGAGCTGAACCGGAAGCTGCGCGACGACCTCTCCGCGCTCTCCGTGGAGGGCGAAGCGGGAGGGTACGACGTCCGCGCCGGGCGCTGGGGTTCGCTGATCACGGCCACTCCATTGGTTCCGGGGCCGGGAGTGGGCAACACGCTCGGCTGGGCGGCCGCCCCGCCCGCCGACGCCGCCGCGTACAAGGAGGCGGTGTGGCAGGCGTTCACGGCCTGGCTGGAAACGCACGAAGCCGAGCTCGGCGTCGACGTGGCGGAGCTCGCCCCGCCGACCATCGGCGCCCACGAGGGCAACCGGCTGGTGCACGTTCATGCCGGTCGCGTGCATGAAGGGATCCCAGTCCGCGACAGCTTCGTGAAGGCCACCCTGAACAGCGGCAACCTCGTCCTGTACGTGGCGCGGAACTGGGGCGCGATCGATGTCGCGGCCACTCCGGGACTCTCCGCGGATGACGCACGCGGCCTCGTGGCCCGCCATCTGAAGGGACTCACCGTCGCCCATTTCGGCGAACCCGCGCTCGTCATCCTTCCCATGGCCAGCGGTGCTACCGCCACGGCCGCGGTGGGCCGCGGGTACACGTACCGGCTGGCCTGGGCGATCGCCGCGCGGGTCGATGGGAGCCAGGGCTCGTGGGAGGCGTTGGTGGACGCCCATAGCGGCGAGCTGCTGTCGTTCCACGACACCAACTCCTACTTCGACCAGAAGAAGATCGTGGGCGGGGTGCTTCCCGTGAGCAACGACGGTCAATCCCCCGGCGGAGTGCCCGACGGCTTCGAGCAGCCCGGCTATCCGATGTCGCGGGCCTACGTGTTCCAGGGCACGACGCGGATCCAGGCCAATAGCGAGGGCCTGGTCACCGCGAGCGGCGCCTACCGCACCAGCCTCACCGGCCCTTTCGTCCGCATCCAGGACGGCTGCGGTGCGGTCAACGAGACGACGACCTGCGACGCCCTCGACCTCGGCATCGGCCAGGGGACGGATTGCGCGCGCCCCGACGGTCACTCCCTGGGCGACACGCGTTCCGCGCGAACCGGGTTCTACGAGCTGAATCGCCTCATCGACCAGGCCAAGACCTGGCTCGGCCCGGAGGCCACCGCGAACACCCCGGCGGGATGGCTCAACCGCCAGCTCCCCGCCAACATGAACATCAACAACGCCTGCAACGCGTTCTTCTCGCCCACCGACACCGCGGCAGTAAGCACCGGCTCCATCAACTTCTACCGGCAGGGCGCCCTGGGTTCCAACACCTGCCGCAACACGGGCGAGATCGCGGCCGTTTTCGACCACGAATGGGGTCACGGTCTCGACACCTTTGACGACTCTCCGGGGGTCAGCCTGCCCGGCGAGTTCTACGCCGACGCGGCCGCCATCGCCCGCCTGAACACGTCGTGCATCGGCCGCGGGTTCTATCTGAACAACGTGATCGGCGGCCGCTGCACCGGCAACGGCGACCCCTGCACCGAGTGCACGGGCGTGCGCGAGGACGACTGGATGAAGCGCGAGTCGAGGATGCCCCACGACCTGGCCTGGGTGCTGGACCAGAACCCGACGGTGCCGGGGAACTGCGGGGCCGTCCTCGTCCCCGCCACGCCGTTCAACTCCGGCCCCTGCCAGCGTGGCACGCACTGCGAGGGCACGATCCTGGGCGAGGCCTTCTGGGATCTCCTGAAGCGGGACCTTCCGTGCCACACACGGGGATGGGAGGCGCCGTTCCCGGGCGGCAACGGCCCCATCGCAGGTGGCCGCTGTCGCGGTGCGAACGCCGCCCCGACCATGGATGCGGACACGGCCCTGGTGCTCGGGACGCGGCTTTACTACCTGGCCGCGGGCGGCGTCGCGCTGGGTTATCAGTGCGACCAGGCGCCGGGAACCGGGGCGGCGCGCAACGGCGGCTGCAACGCGGACAGCTGGTACATGAGCTTCCTCGCCGCGGACGACGACGACGGCACCTTCGCCAACGGGACGCCCCACATGCTCGCCATCAACGACGCCTTCCGGCGTCATGGGCTCGCCTGCCGGGCCCCGGCGCCGCTCAACGGCGGCTGCCTGGCCACTCCCGCGCCGCCCGCCAAGCCGGTGGTGACGGGATCCGCCGGTCCGCGCAGCGCGAGCATCGCCTGGAGCGCCGTGCCCGGCGCGGCCGAATACTGGATCCTGCGCACGGACGGGATCCACGGCTGCAACTTCGGCAAGACGCGCATGGCGCGCATCGCCGCCACGGCGCCCCGGACCTTTGCCCAGGGCGACCTCCTCGACGGGCTGACTTACTACTACAGCGTCCTCCCCGTGGGCGGCCTCGTCCCCGCGGGCATTGGGGCCGATGCGTGCGCGGGCCCGATGAGCGACTGCGCGGCGATCACGCCGCTCCCGCCGAGCGGGACCCCCGGGGCATGCCAGGCTCCGGCGAACCAGCCGCCCACCGCGGTGGACGACGCCATCTCCGTTCCGCGCAATCACCCCAACACCGTCGCCGTCGCCGGCAACGACACCGACCCCGATAACGACGCGCTGGTGGTGACGAGCGTGAGCGCCCCTGCTTTCGGGCAGGCGGTGCTCAACCCCGACAGCCGAGTCACCTACACGCCCCCGGCCGGCTTCGAGGGCGTCGACACCTTTGACTACGTGATCAGCGATGGCCGGGGCGGATCCGACACCGGCCGCGTCACCTTGACCGTGGCCGGCGATCCCTGCGCGGAGGGCTTCACCGTGCTCACCGACCCTGTCGGCGACGCCAGCACAGGACCCGGCCACGACGTTCGCAGCGCGGCCATCGCGCAGACTGCGGACGGCAAGCTCGTCTTCATCCTGAAGATGACGAGCCTGGCCTCGGTTCCGCAGGCGACGACCTGGCCCATCTCCTACACGGGGGCGGACGGGGCGGTGCGGTTCGTGCGCATGAATACGGCGAACGTGCTCCCTACCAACCCCCCCGCGTTCGCGCATGGCAACGGCGCCACCGTGACTCCCTACACCGCCCCGGGAACGCCGGCGGACCCTGGGAGCAGCTTCAGCGCCGACGGAACGATCCGCATCGTCGTGTCGGGAAGCGCGATCGGCAACCCCCAGGTCGGGCAGAAGCTGACGGCTTTTCTGAGCCGCATCCGCATCGAGAGCCCGGACGGTAGCGCCCTCACGCCCGACAACATGCCGGACAGCCTGGTGGCCGGCGGGAGCTACGAGGTCGTGGGCTGCCCGCAGTGACCGCGCATCGCGCCGTCAAAACAGACACCTGTCTGCGACGCCATCGAGCGTCCACCGAGGAGAGCATGATGAAGTCAAGCGCGCAGAACCGGACTCGACGCCTGGTCGTGGGCGCACTGATGCTCCTGCCCGCCCTGGCCGGGGCGGCGGTCCCCCCCGAGGGCGATCCCGTCGCGGCGCTCTCCTTCGAGGTTGATGGGCTCTACCTCCGCAACGTCCATCAGCCCATCGCGAAGCTTCCCCCGGAGATGGCCGCTCGCCTGGGCCCGCAGCTCGACACGCTGGGAGTCGCGGGCGCGCTCGGCTTCTACGACGTGCGCGGCGGGCGGTGGGGTACGTTGCTTCCTGCGGCTCCGGTCGTTCCCGGAACCGGGGTGGGCAACCGGCTCACCTGGCAGGGACTGGGTCTGGGCGCTCCGACCGGCGACGCCGCGTACAAGGACGCGGTGTGGCAGGCGTTCCGCGGTTACTTGGCCGCGCACCGGGCGCAGCTGGGCATCGACGCGGCGGAGCTGGGCCCGCCGAGCATCGGCAGCTACGACAACGGCGGCCTCGTGCACATCAACGTCGATCGGGTGGTGAACGGAGTTCCCGTGCGGCGGAGCTTCGTCAAGGCGACGATCAACCACGGCAACCTCGTCCTGTATGGGACACAGAGCTGGGGTGCGGTCGACGTTTCCACCACCCCGCGCCTGTCCGCATCGCAGGCCCAGGCCGTGGTGGCGCGCCACCTGTCGGGCTTCACGATCGCGAGTTGGCGCCGCGCGCAGCTGGTGCTGCTGCCCATGGCCGGCGGCGACGGCAGTGCCTCGATCGAGGGCAGCGGGTACCGCTATCGCCTGGCCTGGGCCGTCGGCCCGCAGGTGAATGGAAGCCTCGGCGGCTGGGAGGGCCTGGTCGACGCTCACGACGGCGATCTCCTCGCCTTTGCCGACACCAACCAGTACATGGACCATAAGAAGGTCGTGGGCGGCATCTTCCCCGTGAGCAACGACGGCGCCTCGCCGGGCGGAATCCCGGACGGCGTCGAGCAGCCCGGATACCCGATGTCCCGCGCCTACGTGTTCAAGCAGGACAGCACGCGGCTGACGTCCAACAGCGAGGGCCTCGTGCCGGTGAGCGGGCAGTTCCGCACGGACCTGACCGGTCCCTTCGTCAAGATCGTGGACAACTGCGGCATCATCAACGAGTCCACCGCCTGCCCGGCCCTGGACCTCGGGATGAGCGCCGGCACCGACTGCGCCGTGCCCCCCGGCCACTCCGCGGGGGACACCCACTCCGCGCGCACGGGCTTCTACGAAGTGAACCGCATCATCGACCAGGCCAAGAGCTGGCTGGGCCCCGGTGCTGTGTCCAGGCAATGGCTCAACCGCCAGCTCCCGGCCAACATGAACATCAACAACTCGTGCAACGCGTTCTTCAGCTTTGCGGATACCGCCAATCCCGCCACCGGTTCCATCAACTTCTATCGCGAGGTCTCGGCGTCGCCCAACAGCGGCCGGTGCCGCAATACGGGCGAGATCGCGGCCGTCTTCGACCACGAGTGGGGGCACGGGCTCGACCACTTCGACGACCACCCGGGAGTCAGCTCCCCCGGCGAGGCGTACGCGGACATGGCGGCCATCTTCCGGCTGAACACCTCGTGCATCGGCCGGGGCTTCTACACCACGGGCACCTGCGGCGGTAACGGCGACCCGTGCACGGAGTGCACCGGCGTCCGCGAGGATGATTGGAAGAAGCGCCAGTCGCAGCGGCCGCACGACCTCGCCTGGGTGCTGGGGCAGAACCCCACCATCCCGGGCGGCTGCCCCGTTCTCAATCCGCCCACCCCCGCCCTGGGCGGCGGCCCCTGCGGCCGCTCGACCCACTGCGAGGGAACGATCATCGGCGAGTCGGTGTGGGACCTCCTCAAGCGTGACCTGCCCTGTCACACGCGCCGGTGGGAGAGCCACGCCTCGGGGACAGTGGCCGGCGGCCGGTGCACGAACGCCCTGCCCCGCTTCATGGACGACAATTCGTCGCTGGTCCTCACCACGCGGCTGTTCTACCGCGCCGCGGGCGGGGTGACCTTCGGCTACACCTGCGACGTCGCCCTCGGCGGGTGCAACGCGGACAGCTGGTACCTGAACTTCCTGGCTGCGGACGACGACGACGGCGCCATCGGCAACGGCACGCCGCACATGGTGGCCATCCACGACGCCTTCAGCCGCCACGGCATCGCCTGCGGCGCGCCGCTTCCGATGAACCTGGGCTGCGTGGCCACTCCGGCCCCGATCACCGCCCCCACGGTCACGGCCACCGCCGGCGTGCAGAGCGCGACCGTCACCTGGCCCGCCGTTCCCGGCGCGGCCGAGTACTGGGTGCTGCGGACGGACGGCGTTCACGGATGCGACTTCGGCAAGACCCGCGTCGCCGAGGTGCCGGCCGCCGCGGGCAGCTTCACCTTCACCCAGAGCGACCTCCTCGACGGGCTCACCTACTACTACAGCGTGGTGGCCGTGGGCGGCGCGCTGGGCGTCCCCGCCGAATCCTGCGCCGGGCCCATGAGCGCCTGCGCCATGGTCACGCCGCTCGCGCCGGGCATCCTCACCGGCCCCGGCGTCGCGGTCGAAGATAAAGGCGCGAGTCCCGTCATCGAGACCGGCGACGGCGATCCGTTCGTGGACAACTGCGAGATCGCGGGCCTGACCTTCAACGTCGTGAACACCGGCGGCATGAACCTGACCAACGTGCGCGTCACGGCGATCCAGCCGTCCAGCGGGCAGACGTCGATCCTCACCACCCTGCCCATCGTCGTGGGGTCGCTGGGCGCCGGATGCGGAGGCGCCAACTCGACGGGGCCCGCGACCTTCCGCTTCCGCGCGGGAGGCCTGGCTTCCCAGTCCACCTTGACCTTCAACGTCGCGGTGGAGGCCGACAGCCCCGGCGGCCCCGTCATGGCCACGGGAATCCTCACCGTGCGCGATACCGAGACCGACCTCGTGCTCGGGAACGCGATTTTCGACTTCGAGAGCGGAGCTCAGGGCTGGACGACGTTCTCGGGGACCTTCGACCGCACCAACCTCCCGCCGCCGGGAGCAGACGGCAGCGCCTTCTACCTGAAGTCGTCCTCCGGGGCGGACAACGCCTGCGACCGCGCGCGATCGCCGAAGGTGCGGCTCACCGCGAGCTCGACCCTGTCGCTCTACAACCAGTTCGCCACCGAGCCCGAGACGCCCGCGACGCCGTTCTACGACCGCGGCAACGTGGGGATCGTCAACGCGCAGGGGCAGACGACGATCGTCAACCCGAGCGGCGGGCGGCTCTACAACGCGGCCAACTCCTACACCGGCTGCAACAACGGCCCCGGGTGGGCGACTTCCGCAACCCAGCCGGCCAATCCGTGGGCGGAGAGCACCTGGAGCGCGACCGCCCTGGGAGCCGCGGGCTACGCCGGCCAGCCCGTGCAGATCGAGGTGGCCTACGGCTCGGATGCCCTGCAGTCCCTCGAAGGACTGCAGTTCGACCAGGTCCGGCTCACCAACGTCCTGCTCCAGGGCCCCGACCAGCAGTCCGACATCTGCAACGCCGCCCCCGACGCGGTGGACGACACCGCCACCACCATCGTGAACACCCCGGTCACGGTGAACGTGCTCGGGAACGACAGCGACCCCGACGGCGACCCCCTGACCGTCACCGCGGTCGGCGATCCGCCCAACGGAACCGCCACGACCAACGGCAGCACCGTCACCTACACCCCGGACGCGAACTTCATCGGCGCCGACACGTTCACGTACACGAACTCCGACGGGCGGGGCGGCACCGACCCCGCCAACGTCACGGTGACGGTCAACGAGAACTGCGTCTCCATCGACGAAGGCGACCGCGCGGTCGAGTACAAGAACGGCTGGCATCGGAAGACGGACGTGCGCGCCTCCAACGGCCGCTATCAGGAGCGCACGGGGACAAACAACGGGTCCGGCACCCCCACCGCGCGCGTCGTCTTCAATGCCACGTCGATCACCTACTTCTTCGTGATCACGCCCGCGGCGGGGACGGCGGACGTCTTCATCGACGGCATCCTCCGGGGCACGGTGTCCTATGCCAGCGGCAGCGGATCGCCGACCTTCGGGCACCGCCTCACCTACTCCGGCCTCACCCTGGCCGCGCACGAGTTCAAGCTCGTTCACCGGACGGGCGTGGTGACCGTGGACGGCTTCGCCTTCGGGTGCGCGGGGAGCGGGCCCAATCCCGCCGCCGCGGAATCCGGGTCGGTCACCACCACGAGCACGGCTTCGTCGAGCGAGGGGCCGGTCGTCGAGCGGACGGTCAACGTAGGCTCGCTCGACCGGGACGTCTCCGTGGTCGTGACCGGAAGTGCTGTGCCGCTGACGGTGCGGCTCCTCGACCCCGCGGGCAACCTGATCGCCACCGGTGAAGCGTTGATCCCGGGCCTCACCGTCTCCGGCCTGGACAAGCCGGTGTCGGCTCCGGGCGTCTACCGGGTGCAGGTGCTGAACGTCCCCGGAGCGTTCTCCATCGAGATCAGCATCGCGCGCACGGTGCTGAACCAGTAGCGTCGCACCGTCGCCCGGGTCGTACCCCGCTCGCGTGGGCCTTCCGGGTCCACGCGAGCGCTCCTTTTGGGGCTGTCTTGACTCCCCCGGGGGCAGGGGCGAAGATCCTTCATACGCTGAACTCCCGGGACCGCTTCCCTTCCCGAGAACGCGTGGAAGGGCCACGCCGATGCCCGCCAAGCTGACACTTCATCCCCCGCACCGGCCGGCCAGGTTCATCGTGATCGGTGACGGAGAAAGCCTGACCATCGGGCGCGATCCCGAATGCGGGCTGGTGATCGAGGATGGCCGGGTGTCGAAACAGCACGCGCGGCTGGTCTGGAGCGACGGGTGGACTCTCGAAGACGCCGGCAGCAAGAACGGCTCCTCCGTGAACGGGATGGCCGTCTCCGGCCGACGCCTGGAGGGCGGAGAGTGGTTGAGCTTTGGCGGCCTCCTCGGCCGCTTCGACCGCATCACGGAGGATGAGGCGCGCGCCCTTTCGGGACAGCGCCTCGCGCGGCTCCACACCAGCATCGAGCTCAAGCGCAGGTTGAACGCCGATCTGGACACCTTCGACTTGCTGCTGCGGCTCCTGGAATCCGCCCTCGGGGCCACGGGCGCCGAGCGGGGGTTCGTCCTGATCGCGGGCGCCGACGGGCGGCTGCACGCGGAGGTCGCGGCCGGGTTCGCTCCCGGCCAGGTGCGGGACGACGGGTTCACGGGCAGCGTCGGGGCCCTGCGGCACGCGGTGGAGACCCATGCCAGCGTCGTCGTCTCCGATGCCCAGCGCCATCCGCTGCTGGGCGCGCGGGCGAGCGTGGTGGAGATGCGCCTGGGGGTCCTGGCCTGCGTGCCATTGCTCCAGGACGACCGCCTGCTCGGCATCCTCTACGTGGACAGCACCACGGCCGGCGGCGGCTTCACGGACCTGGACCTGGAGATCCTGGAAGCCCTCGCCGAGCACACGGCGCTGGTCATTGGCGGCCTGCAGCTGGAGCGGCGGATCGCCGAGCTCCAGGCGCGCCCGTCCCGCACCAGCGCTTCGGTCGAGGAGTTGCAGCAGCGCATCGGATCGCTCGCGCTCCGCGCGCACGAGCCCTCCCCGCCGCGCCTCGCCCTCGATCCGCCGGCGCTCTGACGCGCGTGGGCGCCCGCCCGCCCTTGAAGGACACCGACACCAGCGTGGACATGGCGCGCCAGCTGGCCCCCGGGGCCGTCGTCGCCGGCCGCTACCGTGTGATCGCGACCGCGGGCATCGGGGGCATGGGTGTCGTCTACAAGGCCCGCGACCTCGAGCTGGACGAGGATGTCGCGCTCAAGGTCCTGCGGCCGGACCTGGGCGCCGATCCCGACTGGATCGCGCGTTTCCGGCGCGAGCTGGTGCTGGCGCGGCAGGTCACGCATCGCAACGTCGTGCGCATCCACGACATCGGCGAGGACCAGGGCCTGCGCTTCCTGACCATGCGTTACGTGGAGGGGCGCTCGTTGCTCGAGGTCCTGCGCGCGGAGGGCTCCTTGCCCGTTGCGCGCGCGGAACGGATCGTCCGCCAAGTCGCGGAAGCCCTGCAGCAGGCGCACGACGCCGGGGTCGTCCATCGCGACCTCAAGCCCGCCAATGTCCTGGTCGAGGCGGATGACACCGCCTATGTCACGGACTTCGGCGTCGCCCGCTCCCTCGGCCGCGAGGGGCTCACCCGCACCGGGGCCGTGGTGGGAACGCCCGATTACCTCTCGCCGGAGCAGGTGGCGGGGGAGGCGATCGACGGCCGCAGCGACGTCTACGCCCTCGGCATCCTTTTCTACGAGATCCTCACCGGGCAACTGCCCTTTCCCGGCGAGTCCCAGGCCGAGATCCTCGCCCAGCGCATCGGCGGACGCGCCCGCGACATCCGCGAGACGGGAATCGCGGTCCCCGCCTACGTGCGCGCCGCGATTGCGCGGTGCCTGGAACGGAGCCCTTCCCGTCGTTACCAGTCCGCGCGCGACCTGGTCGCGGACCTCGATCGGCGGGCCGTGCGGACGCCGGCGATCCGCCGTCAGTACTGGCTGGCCGCGTGCGTCGCAGTGCTCGCCGCGGCCGGAATCTGGGGCGCGCAGCGGAATCGGGGCCCTGCGCCGCCCGGCGGATTGCCGTCGCCGTCCGCGCCCCCGGTGGCGGCCCTGCACTCGGTTGCCGTCCTCCCCCTGAACGTCGAGACCGCGGACCCCGACCTCGACTGGGCCGGGACCGGCATCCCCGAGATGCTGGCTGCCGGTCTCTCGGAGAGCCCCGCCCTTCGTGTGCTCGACGCGCAGCGGGTCTTCCATTCGCTGCGTGATCTGAAGCTGGGCCGGACGCAGGACGAGCGCGCCCTGCGGCAACTGGCGGAGACGCTTGAGGTCGACCGCCTGGTGGCCGGCAGCGTGCGCAAGGCGGGCTCCACCGTGCGGATTGACCTGCGGCTGGTCGCGGTGAGTCCCTCGGGGGTGATGGAGACGCGTCATTTCGGCGACGAGTCCACCGGGGATGACGGTCTCTTTCGCATGGTGGACGCCCTGGGCGATCGGCTGCGGCGCGATCTCGGCGCGGAGCAGGCGGCGCGGGCGGCGGCCGCGCTCCCGGAGACGACCTCGCTGGCCGCGGCCCGGGCCTACCAGGAGGGCCGCGATCTCCTGGCCCGGGGGGAATACGTGTCGGCCGCTCCTGCCCTGGAGAAGGCGGTCGCCGCCGACCCGGAATTCGCCGTGGCCCTGGAGCGCCTGGCCGAGACCTACCAGAACCTGGGCTACGAAGAAAAGGCCCTTGCCGTCGCGGAGCGCGCCGCCCGGGCCGCCGGAGCGAGCGAAGCACGCCTTGGATATCGCATCCGGGCACGCGTGGCCCTCCTCCGCGGCGAGCCCGCGGAAGCGGAGAAGAGCTACGTCGAGCTGGCCCGCCGCTTCCCCAACGACCTCGAGGCGCTGCTCGATCTCGCTTCGGCGCAGGCGAGTCAGGGCGACGTGGCCCGGGCCGTGGCAACCCTTGAAAAAGCGTCGCAGCTCGACCGCAGCGACCCCCGCGTGTGGTTCCTGCTGGGGAAGAACACCATCCTCATGGGAAACGCCGGCCGTGCGGTGAAGGATCATCTCGTGAGGGCGCTGGCCCTGCACGGCCAGCTCCACAACGAGCAGGGGCAGGCCGAGGTGCTGAACGCGATGGGCGTGGCGTACCACCAACTGGGGGACTACCCGCAGGCGATCGAGAAGTACTCCGCCGCCGCGGCCATCCGCCAGCGCCTCGGGGACGAGCGCGGGGTGGCGACCAGCCTCAAGAACCGGGCGCGGATGCACATTTCGATGGGCAACCTCGCCGCCGCGGAGCCTGACCTGAAGGAGGCGCGCCGCATCGCGGAAAAAATCGGCGACCGGGCCGGGCTCGCCGATGTCCTGAACGACTTCGGCCTCGTGCACGAGAACCGGGGCGAGTTCGGGCAGGCGCTGAAGGCGTACCAGGACGCGCTCAAGGTCCGGCGCAACATGGGAGACGAGCGCCAGATGGCGCAGAGCTACGACAACGTCGGCTACATATTCTTCGTGGAGGGCGAGTACGACAACGCCTTCGTGTATTGGAAGCAATCTCTCGACCTCCGGCGGAAGCTCGGGGAGAAGGCCGGGATCGTCCTGTCTACGCAGAACCTGGGATTCCTCCACATTGTGCAGGGGCGCTGGGGCGAGGCGCTGAAGGCCTTTGCGAAAGCCCTGGAAGACAGCCGCGAGATCGACTACAAGAACGCGACCGCTGTCTCCCTGGGAAACATGGGGCTGCTTCAGCAATATGAAGGGCGGTACGGGGCGGCGCTCGCCTCCTTCGGCGAGGCCCTCGCCGTGCTCGAGGGCCTGGGAGACAAGCGGGGGCTGGCCGAATTCACCATCAAGCAGTCGGCCGCGCTGCTGGAGCTCGGGCGGCTGGACGAGGCACGGGCGGGGCTCACCCGCGCCGAGGCCTGGGTGCGCGAGACCGGCAATCGCGAGCAGTCCGCCGATTACCATGTCGTCCTCGGCGAATGGCACGCTCGGCAGGGGGCGGGGGATGATGCCCGGCGCGCCCTCGCGCGCGCGGTCGAGCAGGCGCGTGGGAGCAACAGCCGGGCCGCGTATCTCCGTGCCCGCATCGCGCAGGCGGCCGTTCTCGTCGCGGTCGGCGATGCGGCGGCGGCCACCTTGCAATTGCGTCCCCTGCAGCGGGAGGCCGACGCACTGGGAGACGTCATGCTGCGTATCCGCGCCGCGGAAGCGATGACCCGCGCCCAGCTCGCGCGCGGCCATCTCGTCGAGGCCGAAGAGATGGCCCGCCGTGCCCTCACCGCCGCGAGCCGGCACGGTTTTGAGGCGGGACTCTCCCGGCTCCACGCCCTCCTGGGCGTGGTCCTCGCAAAAAGAGGGGATGCCTCCGCCGCGGCGCGGGAGTACGAGGAGACGGCGCGCGGGATCGCACGGTTGCGCGAAGGCATGGCCACGGACGTCCGCGCCTCCTTCGACGCCATCCCGTGGGTGCGGGAATCAGCGGCGCGCACCACGGCCCGCCCGTGAGCGACGAGACGGTGGATGGCCAGCAGGCTTTTGCCCGCGATGTGGCCCGCATCACCGCCGAGAACGCCCGGCTGCTCGACCGCCTGACTCAGGGCGAGAAGCGCTTCCGCCTCATCGCGCGCGGCATCCTGCGGATCCAGGAAGTGGAGCGGGGGCGAATCTCCCGTGAGCTGCACGACGGCGTGGGCCAGTCCCTGACTGCGCTCAAGATGCAGCTCGAGATCCTGGAGCGATCGGCGACGGACCACGGGGTGCTGCGAGCCCGTCTGGCCGAGCTTACGCAGATCGCGGACCGCTCCCTGCAGGACGTCCGCCAGCTCTCCCGCCTCCTGCGCCCGCAGATGCTCGACGAGCTTGGCCTGGTGCCGACCCTGCGCTGGCTGGCGCGGACGCTCCAGGAAGGAACGGGTCTGGGCGTCCAGCTCTCCATCGAGGGCATGGAGGAGCGCGTCGGGCCCGACCTGGAGACCATCGTCTACCGCCTAGTCCAGGAGGCGCTCACCAATGCCGCCAAGCACGCCGCCGCCGCGTCGGCGGAGGTCCGCGTGCGCCGGGAGCGGGACCGGCTTTTCCTGAGCGTCCGGGACCAGGGGCGGGGATTCGACCCCGGGCCGGCGCTCGCGGCCCGGGAGGACCAGCACGGAGGCGGGCTGCGCGGGATGCGCGACCGCGTGGACCTCTTCGGCGGGCGGTTCGAGCTGCGGACGGCCCCGGGGGCCGGAACCCTGGTCGAGGTGGAGCTGCCGCTGGAAGACGGTCGCTGACCGTGGCGCGGACCCGGATCCTCGTGGCCGACGATCACACCATGATCCGTCAGGGCCTCATCAGTATTCTCCGCAGCCACGCGGAATTTGAGGTAGTGGGGGAGGCTGCCGACGGCCACGAGGCGGTCGAGAAGGCACTCGAGTCCCGGCCCGACGTGGCGGTGCTCGACCTCAGCATGCCGCGCCTCGGCGGCCTCGAGGCCGCTCGCCGCATCCACAAGGCGCTGCCCCGCACCCGCATCCTGGTCCTCACCATGCACGACGACGAGGAGTACGTCCTCCGCAGCGTGCGCGCCGGCGCTTCGGGATACGTGGTCAAGGACAGCGCCGCCGGGGAGCTGGTGGCCGCCATCCGCGCGGTGAGCGCGGGGCAGGGATACTTCGGGCCCCAGGCGGCCAAGGCCCTGGCTGCCGGCTACGAGCAGGGAAGCGCCGCCGCGGAAGACCCCTATGAGCGGCTGACGGCACGGGAGCGCGAGGTCTTCCAGCTGCTGATCGAAGGGCGGACCAACGCGGAGGTCGCGCGCATCCTTTTCATCAGCCCCAAGACGGTAGACAACCACCGGACGCACCTGATGGCGAGGCTTGGCGTCCATAGCACGGCGGAGCTGATCCGCTTCGCGGCCCGTCGAGGCTTGCTCCTCGCCTGAGGTGAAGGCCTCATTTTTGCTTCTTCGCGCAAATGGGCTTGACGAGGGGTCGCCGCTGCGTTAATTCTTGTTCACGAAAGTGACCAGTTTTCAGCGCCTCGCGATCGTCGCTTGTCTGCTCGGCTCCGCGCCGGGTGTGTTCGCCCAGGCCAGTATTCCCCTCACCGTATCCGGGAGCGAGGCGACCGGGGTGATCCAGCTCCCCGGAGGCGTGGGGGCCGAGCTGTCGATCACCTTCGAGCAGGTGGTGGGGCTGAACCCGGCCGCGCTCGAGGTGTCAGCCAGCCTGGTCAATCCCCTAGACGGCACTCTACTGTCCCGGCTCGGAGGCGGAGGGCTGATCGCGCCGCCGGCGGCTTTCCCCGTGGTGATCCGCATCGAGCCCTCGCCGTCGAGCGCACTTTCCTTCGCGGGCACGGTCGCGGTCTCCTTGCACACCCACAACCTGAACCTCGTGCCCAACATTCCGCTGGCCCTCCATTCGGCATCGGGAGGCGGCCCCTTCCGCGACATCATGCGCAACGAGGGGATCGGGAGCTATCGCGCGGGCGGGACGGGCGGCGGCTTCTCGGAGTTCGTGATCGTGGTCGACCGACGGCCCATCGATACCGTCATTTCCGCGAAGTTCGATGCCGCCCAGTCTCTTCTCGACACCCACGCGCCCTCCATCCCAGGCCCGGCGCTCGCCGACCTCCAGGCACGGCTCAGCCATGCCCGGACGACCTACCAGGCTGGAGCCACCGTGGCCGCCGTCGGAGAAGTGGCGGCGCTTGCCGACGTGGTGCGCGCCAACAGCGGCCCCATCCCGGACGTGTGGCGCGCGCACGACCCGCGGGCGAACGTCGCCGGCCTCTTGCGCGCCGCCGCGGACACCCTGAGGTTCAGCCTGAACCGGAAGGCCAGCGTCAACTAGCTGGGCGGATGCCGCGCCGGCACCCCCCAGGCCCCTCGCGCTCCGCCGCAGTGAGTCTTCGACTGGGCGCGCCGGCTGTGGCTAAAGCATTTCCCAGGTCATGGTGGTGTCAGCGGGGATGTCCACCCGCGCCACGCGGCCGACCACGACGTCGAGCAGCTTGGCGTTGATGCCGGTGCCCGGCCGCTTGTAGGTGAGCATCGCGGCGGTGATCGCGGTGCCCTTCGCGATCGCCACCGCGGACGTGACGCTGCGTCGCGCGAAGAGATACGCGTCGCGCTCCATGGGCTCCAGCGCCTTTTGCGCCTTGCCCAGCGCCTTCTCCACCGTGCGGATGCCGGACACCATTGCCTTCATCTCCGGCGGGTCGACGGAAAGATGATGATCGGGCGACCCCGGGAGGGTCTTGTCCACCGTGTAGTGCTTCTCGACGACGCACGCGCCGAGCGCCACCGCCGCCTGCGGCACGCTGATCCCGAGCGAGTGATCGGAGAGGCCGACCGGGACCTCGGGGAAGGCGCGCATCAGGTGCTCCATCATCCGGAGGTTGATGGCCTCCGGCGGGCACGGGTACTTGAGCGTGCAGTGGAGGATCGCGACCTGCTCGTTCCCTTCGCGCCGGCAGACGTCGAGCGCCTCCTCGACCTCCGACAGCGACGACGTTCCCGTGGACAGGATCATCGGCTTGCCGAGGCGCGCCGCGCGGGCGATGAGCCCGTGGCAGGTGAGGTCGGCGGACGCGATCTTGAACGCCGGCACGTCGAGGGTGGCCAGGAAGTCCACCGCGTCGTCGTCGAACGGTGTCGAGAAGGCGGTGATCCCGACGTGCCGGGCCTGGCCGAGCAGCGACTTGAAGTCGCGGTCGGACAGCTTGTCGAGCTTGTCGAAGGTGTCCCACTGCGTGCCGTTCGGGTCCTTCGGCTCCACCCAGTACCGGGGCGCCACGCGGGTCGAGATCTTGCCCGCGGTGTAGCTCTGGAACTTGATCGCGTCGGCGTCCGACGCGGCCGCGGTCTCGATCAGCTTGTAGCCGAGCTGCACGTCGCAGTTGTGGTTGACCCCCGCCTCCGCGATCACGTAGCAGGGCTGGCCGATGCCGACCTTGCGGCCCGCTATCTCGAAAGTCGACTTCATCGGCGCGCGCCGGCGATGCCCGCGTCGAGGGCGACGGAATGGAGGTTGCCGGCCTTGTGGCGGGCGGCGGCGTTGATGGCGCCGAGCGACGGGTCGGCGTCCAGGAGCGCGATCGTCTCCCGCGTCGTCACCACGTGCGGGGGCCGGGCAAGGCGCGCGAAGAGCGCCTGCATGAGGGCCACGTCCTCGGGCTCGTCCACCGTCAACCGGTACTCCGGACGATAGAGGTCCCTGGCCAGCGTCCCCAGCGCGATGCGGAATTCGCCCGGGTTCTCCTTGATGTAGAGCGTCATGAGCTCGGAGCGATGCCGCTCCTCGCCGCGCTCCCACGCCCGCGCCAGCGCATCGGTGGCGATCACCTCGGACAGGATCCCCATGAGCAGCGCGTCCCCGGGCACGTACGTGTAGTCGGCATCCTCGGCGAGATGGAGAGCCACCAGGGATTCCGCGGTTTCCACGTCGGTGAGCGGGTTGTCGCCGGTGACGCGGACGACGTGATCCGCGCCCAGCCAGCGCGCGCAATCGAGATGCCGGCGGAGGACGTCGTTCTCGTCCCCGCGGAAGACGGGAACGCCCAGCCGCCCCGCGACCTTGGCCAGGGGGTGGTTCTCGTCGCGCTGCGAGGTGGCGAGCGCGACGCCGGCCACGCCGCGCGCGGTTTTCATCCTCGAAAGCAGCACCTCGAGCAGCGGGCGCCCGGCGAGGTCGGCCATGGCCTTGCCCGGCGACCGGGACGACGCCATCCGCGCGGAGACCACGATCCACACCGCCTCGGTCACTGGAGCATGTCCTCGCGGATCGTCTCGTCGGCCTGGATGGGGCGGGCGGCGCGGCGGCCGATGACGCGGTCCGCATTTCGCGGCGGAAAGCCCGGATCGAAGCGGATGTCGGTGCGCTTGAAGGCCAGCATCTCGAGGGTCAGCACCTCGCCGCGCGGGATCAGCTTGCCGGCCACGATCGACCGCGCCATCACGCGGTGGTACCGCTTCGCGCCCTCGCTCTCCGCCGCCGGCCCGTCCCCCGCCGCGCGCTCGGCCTGGCGCAGCAGCTCGACCATGCGGTAGAAGTCCTCGGGGTTGAGCGACGACTGGTAGTCGAACCCCTTCTCGCTGCGGTCGAGCGTGAAGTGCTTCTCGACGAGGTCCGCGCCGTAGCCCACGGCGAGGGCGGGAGCGGCCAGCGCGAAGGCACTTCCGCCGTCGGTGTGATCGAGGAACCCGACCGGCACGCGGTAGCGCTCCTTCCAGGCCGAGAGCTCGCGGAACCGGATCTCCTCGATCGGAGTGGGGAAGGTCTGGAACCCGTGCAGCAGTCCGACCGGCGCGTTGCCCACGAGGTCGAGGGCCTCGCGCACCGCGTCTTCGGGAACGCCGCCGGTGGCGAAGAAGACGGGCCGCCGCACGGTCCCTACCGCCTTGATGAACTCCGGGTTCTCCATGTCCGTGGAGTGGATCTTGTAGCCGTCGACGCCTTCCTCTTCCGCGAGGCGGAGGGAGGGCGGATCGAAGGCCTCAGCGAGCACGGTCAGCCCGGACGCCTTGGCCGCGCGCAAGACCCTCTGCCAGTCCTTCGCTCCGAGCTCGATCTGGTCGAAGTCCTTGCGCCCGGGGTGCCGCGCGACCACCAGGAGGTCGGCGCGAAAGAGCTGGAACTTGATGCCGTCGGCGCCCATCTTGAACGCCGACTCCAGCATCCGGAGGGCCACGTCCGCGGACCCGCCGTGGGCGGACGCGACCTCGGCCAGGACGAAGCACGGCTGTCCCTCGCCGACCTGCCGGGTTCCGAGCGTGAACGTCGTCGGTCGCACGGGGTAAACCTACCACGCCCCTACGAAATGGCCGGAAACGACGCGGATGCGGTCTGGCGCAGCAGGTCGACGATGCGCCGGGTGGCAAGCCCGTCGACGCCCAGCGCCAGCTCGTCGAGGTACAGGGTGCGCGCGTGCTGCAGCGCGTTGCGCGTCTCGGGGTCGAGGAGCGCGCGGCGAAGGACGTCCGTGGGATCGGCCCCGGCGTCGACGCCCAACGCCACCCCGGCGTCCACCAGCGCGCCCAGGTGCGTGGGCATGTTGAGGATCACCACCGGGCGGCCGACGACGAGGGCCTCCACCGCGGAGAGCGATTCCACGGTTACGAGCGCGTCGGCCGCGATCAGCAGGTCGAGGAGATCGGCGGACGGCGACAGCACCGCGATCGCGGGATCGGAAAGGCCGATGGCGGCCAGGTACTCGCCGTGGGACTCCGCGGGATGCGGCTTCACCACCGCGCGCACGCCGAGGGCGCGGATCGCGGCGACCAGGGACGGGAACGCGGTGCCGATGGCGGAATGGGTGTCGCGGATGGCCCGGAAGCGGCTCGCCACCGCGACCAGCGGTTGCCCTTCCGCGGCGCCCATCGATCGGCGGAGCGCGTCGCGGTCGCCGGACCGCGCACGCTCGAGGAGCTCGTCGAAGCGCGGGCTGCCGGTGAGGACGAGCGACTCCGGCCGCGGGTGGCCGAGGTGGACGAGCAGCCGCCGCGCGGAGGCGCCGAAAAGCGCGGTCGCGTCGGGCACCGGCGTGTCACCTTCGTCCGGCGCGTGCCGGTGCGAGTAGTACTTCGGGTAGACGATCCCGTGCTGGATGGCGACCGTCGGCACGCCGGCGGCGCGGCAGGCCGCGACCGCCGCCCGCCCCCATCCGCTCGACTCCGCGTACAGGCAGACGACCGCCGGCCGCACCGACAGGAGCACCGCCGCCATCTCCTCGTAGCAGCGCACCGCCCACGGCAGCTGCAAAAGCATGGTCGACGCGAGATCGGCCTCCGCGAGATCGGCGAAGGCGACGCCGCGATGGGAGAAGGCCTCGACGAGGGCCGGCGACCGCCGCAGGCGCTGCCAGCCGTCGTGGATCATCGTCGTCGCGCGGCGCACCTCGCGATGGACGCGGGCGTCGCTGTAGCGGTTGACGTGGACGTACGGCTCGTCGCTCGAGGACAGGCGCAGCCACTCCGCCACCTGCTCGCGCCGGCCGCGCCGGCGGAAGGCCGACCGCGGGCCCACCGCGACCACGAACGCCCGCAAGCCCTGCTCGGCGGCGGCGGGGATCACGCGGTCGAAGTAGTGCTCGTACTCCTCCCGTTCTTCATCGCGCGCGCGCCAGAAGGCGGCGTGGGACAGGAAGAGGACGGTCGGTTGCGCGCTCTCCGGCGGTGCTTGCGGAGGGCCGGCGAGGCGGGCCTTGGCCGCGGTCAGCAGCGCCTTGGCCGCGTTCCACCGGCTGCGCCGCACGACGCTCGCGACCTTGCGCCCGGCGGGAGATCCGGTGAGGCGCCGCGGGCCCTGGAAGAGGACGCCGCGGGCGGTGCAGGTTCGCTCGACGAGCAGCGTGTCCTCCGGGGAGAGGCCGACCGTCTCCACTTCGTCCGGTGTCTCGGCGTCGAGGATGCGGTGCACGGACTCGATGACGCGGACGTGCCGCGGGGCGTCGGTGGAGTGATGGAGATAGAGCTCGGCGAACCACCAGAGCGAGACGCCCTTCCACGCGAACAGCGCGCGGAAGCTCTTGCCGTCGAGCAGCGCGCGGCGTCCCCACTCCTTCGTCCAGGCCATCGCGGCTTCGTCGATGGCGTCCTGCGCGCCGGCGGTGAGGCTCGCCGCGGATCGATACGGGACGCCCGCCGCATCGAGAGCCGCCGAGCGCTCGCCGTCCCAGAGAAGAAGGAGGGCGCCATCGTCGTGCCGCGCCCGCGCGGACTCGACGCCGCCATCGCCCCACAGCACCAGCGCTTTCAACGCGGGCCCAAAAGCGCCGCCGCGGCCTGGTAAACGTCGTCGACGGTCACGAGCCGCAGGCACTCCGGGGTGACGTCGGCCACGCATTCCTCCGGCGGGCGGCGGATGAGATTGCACGGCGCGCACCACAGCTCGCGGCGGACCACGACGTGCTTCTCGGGATGCGGGGAGAGCGCGGCCGACGCGTACCGCTCCGCCGCCGAGGGGCCGAATACGGCGACCGACGGCGTGCCCATCACGCACGCCATGTGCATCGGCCCCGTATCGGGAGACAGGAAGAGATCCGCGCCGCCGATCACCGCCATGGTCTCCGCCACCGAGAGCCGTCCGGCGAGATCGATGACGGGACGCGACAACCCTTCGCCCAGAGCGTGCGCGAGTCCAACGTCGCCGGCCCCGCCCGTGACCGCGATGGTCGCTCCCCGCGCGTCCTGCAGGCGTCGCGCAACCTCACGCCAGCGCTCCACGGGCCACTGCTTGATCATCCGCCCGCCGCTGGGATGGATGGCGATCAGGGGGCGTTGCCCGCCGAGACCCTCGCGCTCGAGGAGCGCGGCCGCCCAATCCGGATCGGCGGCGACGTGGGCGCGCGTGGGCGATGGGTCGCGCGGACCGGCGACGATCTCCACGGCCCGGCGGTTCTGCTCGACCCAGGAGACGGTCTCGTCGAGGGCCACGACGTGGGTGAGCCACGATCCGCCGCCGGTGTTCGCATAGCCGACCCGCGCCCGCGCGCCGGTGAGGCGCATCAGGAAGGCGGCGCGAACGTCCCCCTGGAGGTCGATGGCGACGTCCGGCGGGTGCGCGGCCAGCGCGCGCGCGCGGCGCGTCAATGCCCATCGCCCTTCCGCACCCTCGCCGCGGCGGCCCGCCCAGGGCGCGCTCCAGGGGACGACCTCGTCCACCGGCGCCATGTGCGCGACCTCTTCGCTCCAGCGCCCGACGGCGAGCGTGATCCGGGCGGAAGGCAGCGCGCGGCGGAGATCGGCCAGCGCGGGCAGGGACATCAGCACGTCGCCGATGCGGTCGAGGCGGAGGACGAGCACGTGGCGCACCCGGGCGAGATCGACCGAACCGGCGAGGGCCGGCACCCGCGCGCGCCCGGGGAAGTCGAGGGCGGCCGCGAGCATCCGCTCCACCGGGTCCTGCACCCGGAGCGCCGTTCCCCTAGCGGGCGAAAACCGCCGCCGCGGCGGCATAGGTCTCCTCGAAGGTGCGCGCCGCCCGCGGCCAGCTGAGCCGCTCGGTCACCGTGTCCCGCGCCGCCGCGCCCAGCCGGGCGCGGAGCGCCGGGTCGCCGGCGAGACGCGCGAGTGCTTCGGCCAGGGCGGCGACGTCGCCGGGCGCCACCAGCACGCCGTCGACGCCGTCGGTGACGACGTCCGGGATCCCCGCCACGCGCGACGCGATCACCGCGCGGCCGGCCGCCATCGCCTCCAGCAGCACGTTGGGCAGGCCGTCGACGTTGCCCGCGCGATCGATGACGGACGGCACCACCACGATGTCTGCGGCGGCGAGCGCGGCCAAAACCGCCGTCCGGTTGAGGGCGCCGACGAGGACGACCGGCGCGCCGGTGGCCCGGACCTGCGCCTCCAGCTCGCCGCGCAGGTCGCCGTCCCCGGCCAGGGCCACCCGCAGGCCGGGGACGCGCGCCGCGGCATCGATGAGGTGCGCGAACCCCTTCTTCTCCACGAGCCGGCCGAGGCCCACCACGAGCGTCGTCCCCGCGTGCCCGCCGAGCTCCGCGCGGACGCCGGCGATGTCGACGTCGCCTTGATCCATCGCGTCGACACCGTAGGGCACCGTCCGCGTACGCTCCGGCCGGGCGCCGAGCCGCAGCGCACGCCGGTGGAGATCGGCGCTGCACGCCGTGACCGCTCCCGCGTCGCCGAGCGCGCGCCGGGCGAGGGCGCGCGCGGGCAGGAGCGTCTCCGCCACGAACACGTCGCTGCCGTGGAGGCTCACCACCAGCGGCACGTGGTGACGCCGCACGAGGCCGGCGATGAGGGCCGCGTTCGGCACCACCCAGTGCGCGTGCACGACGTCGTAACGAAGGGCGCGCAGCCGCTCCGTCACCGTCCGCCGCAAGGCGAGAGCGACCAGCGGCGCGAGCAGGAACGCGCCCGCGCGCACGCTCACGTCCTTGCGCAGGCTCTGCGCGTAGCCCCAGCGGCTCCACCGCTCGGGCGCGTAACGATAAGGAAAGAAGGACACCGGCTCGCCCGGCGGACGGCGCAGCTCCGGATGGTGGGGGAGCACCACGTCGACGCGATGGCCGCGGGCGGCGACCCCGCGCGCGATGGACTCGATGAAGGGCGCCACCACGTCCCCGGGAAACCTCGGGTACGAGGACGTCACCATGAGCACGTTCACGGGCCCGGGGTCGCCTCCTGCTTCCGGCGCGGGCGGAAGCCGTACCGGACGCGGAGGAGGGCAAAGTTGAGGACGGCCATGTAGATCTCGCGGCCGGAAAGCTTCGACGCGTCCCGCGCGCGGTTCTTGAAGTGGATCGGCACCTCGCCCAGGCGGAAGCCGTTGACCCAGGCCTGGTACGCCATCTCGCCGTGCACGGCGAAGCCCTCGATCCTGATGCGGTCGAAGTCGGTCGCCTCCAGCACCTCGCGGCGGTACCCGCGATAGCCGCTCGTGGTGTCGCGCACGGGGATGCCGGCCACGAGCTTGATGTATTTGTTGGCCAGCCAGGACAGGAGCGGCCGCGACACGCCCCATTCGGACGTCCCGCCGCCCTCGATGTAGCGCGAGCCGATCACCATGTCGTGGGTCTCGAGCCGGGCCAGGAACTTCGGGATCTCCCGCGGGTGATGGGAAAAGTCGGCGTCCATCTCGAACACGTACTCGTAGGCCTTCGAATCCGCGAGCGCCTGCTTGAACGCGGCCAGCACCGCCGCCCCGCGGCCGCCCTTCTCCTTGCGGTCGAGGAGCGACACCCGGCCGGGATGGCGCGCCATCTCCGCGCGCACCGCGTCGCCGGTGCCGTCGGGGCTGCCGTCGTCGGCCACGCAGACGTCGATGTGCGGGCCGAGGGCGAGCAGCTCCGCGATCAGCGGCACCACGTTCTCCCGCTCGTTGTAGGTGGGCACGACCACGAGGGTGCGCTTCAAGCCCGTCATTGTATGGCGTCCGCGGGGGCCATCCGCACGCGGTCGATCATGACCCCGAGGTCGCGCACGTCGCTCGACCCCTTCTCGGTGTTGGCGGGACGCCAGCCCGCGACGTCGAGGCGGAGCACGGGCAGCGCATCGACGAACGTGGACGGCACGCGGAGCGCGTGTGCCTCCCAGTCCGCTCCGGCGGTGAACGTGCCGAGCTTCGCTCCGCCCAGGCTCACGCGGACGACGGCGGGCGACGCCGCCGGCCTTCGTCCCGCGGAGGCCACGATGGAGAGCGTCTCCCCGGCCCGCGCTCCGGGGACGTAGATGGAAGCGCACGATCCCGTCCATCGGTACGTGTGATCTCCGGCCCCCTCCTTGCCGTAGAAGCCGGACACTTGAACGTCGTCCGAGCCGCCCACGTCCACCTCGGGGAGCGCCGGCACGTGCAGCTCCTCGGGCAGCACGACGCGCGAGATCGTGAATCGCAGCGACTTGAATTCCCGCCCCCGGGGCGCGCGCCCATAGGCGCGCTCCCACTCGAAGGCGCCGAACGAGCGCTCCTCGACGCTCTCCAGGAAGAGCCCGCAGAGATCGGTGCTGTACGTGTGCACGAAGTAGATGTTCCGGTAGCGGCCGCGCCACGCCCGCACCAGGTGCTGCAGGCGGTCGGGATCGGGGTTGAAGCGGGCGAGCTCGAGCGCGTTCACGCCGTGGATCGCCCACAGGGGCAGGGACAGGAGGTGGATGGAGCGCGGCTGCTCGAAGATCACGACGTCCCGCGGCCCGAAGCGCCGCGCCACGTCGTCGACGAAGCGCACCGCGCCCGCCCACTCCCGATGGCGCAGCGTCGGCAGCATGTCCTGCGCGTACACGACGGCGACCACGGCGGCCATCCCCGCGGCCACTACCCGCGGCACGCCGGGGCGCCTGGCGATCCGGGTGATGGCGAAGGCGGCGAGCCCGATGACCAGGGGCAGGATCACGGGCACGAAGCGGCGCATGGCGAAGTAGTAGTCGGCGTAGACGCGGATCTTGTAGAAGTAGAAAAGCGAGAAGGTGGCGAGAGTCAGCAGCGGGAAGAGGTACCGCGGACGCCACTCGCGGAGCGCGATCACGATCCCGAGGAGGCCGAGGGCGAGCCCGAGGGGAGTCACGAACCACCCGAGGCGGACGAGCGATTGCGCGTCGTGCGCGGCCAGCTTGTGGAAGCCGAGGGCGTGGAGCATCGGGGCCGCCGCCAGGGCGCGCGCCGGATCGTTCCCGTCCGCGCCCGCCCACGCCGAGAGCGCGGGGCGCACCGCGTAGGCGTAGAGCGCGAGCACGACGGCGAGCGCGGAAATGCCCGCGCGCAGGGCCGACGCGCGAGGTCCGAGCCGCGCGCGGAGCCGGGGCGCCAGGCGATGGACGGCGAGGATCAAGCCGATCGCGGCCGCCGCGCCGAGGAGCCAGACCAGGGCCGGCTGCCTCCAGTACGGACGGGTGGCGATCTCCAGCAGGTATTTCCGCGACCAGAACCCGGCGTGGAGGAAGGCGTGGAAGGCGAGAAGCGCGACCGGGAGCAGGAGGGGATACGTCTCGCGCGCTCCCAAAGCGCCCTGTGCGCGCCGCAGCACGAGCCAGGCCAGGAGCGGAACCACGAGGAGCACGCTGTCGATGCGGGCGAGGAGCGTCAGCCCGAGGAATGCTCCGGCAATCGCCGCCAGGGCCGGGGAGCGCCGCTCTTCCCAGAGCGCAAAAGCGAAGAGGCCGGACAGAACGAGGAACTGCGTCATCGGCTCCGACACCGGGTAGCGCGCGAACCACGCCTGGAGCACGTTCAGGCACAGCAGGAGCGCGCCGAGCAGCCCCGCCGCCGGCCCGAAGATCCGGCGCAGCGCGAAGAGGGCGGCCAGCGTGCCCATCACCCCGAAGACGACCGGCGACGCCAGCGCGCCGCGCACGCCCATGGCCTGGAACAGGAACGCGCCAAAGGCCGGGAACAAGTGGAAGAACTCGGGGACGACGCGGCCGGTCTGCGGCCGCTCCAGCGGAAAGCCCATGAAGCGGCCCCAGGTGTACTCGGGGCCGCCGGGGTGCCGGTAGAAGAGCTCGAGGTCTTCCGGCGGAATCGAGAGCACCGTCCGGTCGACGGCCGCGATGGCGCCGGTGCGCGCGATGCGCGCCATGGCCGCGATGTAGATGCCGGGATCACGGCCGCCGAGGAGGTACTCCCCCGGCCGCGCATCGACGGCAAAGGCGAGGACGAGGACGGCCAGCGTCCCCCAGGCGTGCGGCGCCCTGGACAGCCCGCGCCACGGAAGAGTGGCGCGCTGCCGTCCGGCCAGGAGCGCGCCCAGGCCGGCCAGGGCGATCACCATCGCGGCGGTGACGAGCGAGAACTGCCCGGCCTCGGCGAGCACGAGGCCCACCCACGCCGTGACGGCGACGCCGATGGCGGCGACCAGGAAGGCCGCCTCGTCCCACCCCAGCGCCGCGCGATCCCCGACGCGCAGGAGCGCGAGCCACACGAGACCGGGGACGAGGAAGAGCAGAAGCGCGCAGAGCACCGCCGGCGCGGCCGGCACGAGGCTCAGCGGAGGGTCGCGGACACCGCGCGGACCGCCTCGATGACGACGTCGACGTGCGCGTCCGGCATCTCGGGATAAAGCGGCAGGGACAGGATCTCGCGGGCGGCCCGCTCGGCGATGGGGAAGGCTCCGGGGCGCCCCGTCCCCTCGAACGCGGGCTGCAGGTGCAGCGGGATCGGATAGTGAATGAGCGTACCGACCTCCCGCTTCGCGAGCCCCGCCGCGAGCGCGTCGCGCTGCGCATGGCGAACGACATAGAGATGATAAGCGGGGGACGCGTAGGGCTCGTCGCGGGGAAGGGTCAGCCCAGAGGTCCCGGCGAGGCCGGCGCGGTACCGGCCCGCGATCGCCGTCCGGCGTGCCGTCCACTCTTCGAGGTGGCGCAGCCCGACGCGGAGGATCGCGGCCTGCACCTCGTCGAGGCGGCTGTTGATGCCCGCGATCTCGTGACGATAGCGGTCGCTCTGCCCGCCGTTGCGCAGCCGGCGGAGCCGTGCCGCCACCTGCGGATCCTGCACGAGGATGGCGCCGCCGTCTCCGAGCGCGCCCAGGTTCTTGGTCGGATAGAAGGACAGCGCGCCGATCCCGGACAGGGCCCCCACGCGGCGTCCCTTGTAGGACGCGCCCGCGGCCTGGCAGGCGTCTTCGATCACCGCGACGCCGCGTTCGCGGCCGAGCGCCAGCAGCGGATCGAGGTCGGCGGGGTGGCCGTAGAGATGAACGGGGAGGATCGCCCGCGTGAGGGGGGTGATCGCGGCGGCGACGGCAGCCGGCGCCACGTTCAAGGTGACCGGATCGAGGTCGGCGAACACCGGCCGCGCGCCGGCGCGCAGGATCGCGAGCGCCGTGAAGGCGGCGGTGAGCGGTGACGTGATCACCTCTGCGCCGCTCCCGATGCCGAGCCCTTCGAGGGCGAGCTGGATCGCCTCCGTCCCGTTGGCGACCGCCACCGCCTCCCGCGCGCCCAGGAACGAAGCGAGCTCGCGCTCGAAGGCCTCCCCCTCGGGGCCGAGGATGAACCACCCGGAATCGAGCACGCGCGCCACCGCGGCATCGATCTCCGGACGGATGGCGCGGACGTGGGCCTTGAAGTCGACGAAGGGCACGGCGGTCACAGGTATTCGTCCTTGTGCGCGCGATAGTAGTCGATGGTGCGGGCCAGCCCTTCACGCAGGCCGACCCTCGGCTTCCAGCCCAGCACGTCGTGGATCTTGGTCGCATCGCCGTAGAAGTCGCCGATATCGATGCGCTTCCGCTCGGGGGGGAACGGGACCAGCGTGTACGACCCCCGGCCGGCGATCTCGATCATCAGCTTCACGAGGTCGAGCAGCGAGACCGGCGCCTCGCCGCCGAGGTTGAACACCTGCCCGTCGGCGGCGTCCGCCGCCCCCGCGCGGAGGAAGGCATCCACCACGTCGTCCACGTAGTCGAAGTCGCGGAGCTGGGCGCCGTCGCCGAAGATCTGGATTTCCTCGCCGAGCACGACCTTGCGCACGAACCACCCGATGAAGCCCTGCCGGGGGTGCTTGATGAGCTGCCGCGGGCCGTAGGTGTTGGTGAGGCGCAGGGACGAGGCGCGCACGCCGTAAACCGAGTGGTAGACGAGATGATAGAGCTCGCCCGAGATCTTGTTGATGCCGTTGACGTCGGTGGGATTCAGCAGGTGCGTCTCGTCCACGGGCAGGCTCTTCGGCTTGCCGTACACCTGCCGCGTCCCCGCGTACACCATTTTCACGCCGGGGTTGTTCTTCCGCACCGCCTCCAGGATCCAGAGCTGGCTCCGGCAGTTGATCTCGAGATCGGTGAAGGGGTCGGTCATGGAGTCGATGTGGCTCACCTGGCCGGCGAGGTTGAACAGCACCTCCTGGTCGCGGACGAGGTACTCCATGGCATGGCCGCGCACGTCGGCGATGTTGATGCGGACCTTGTCCTCGTAGCCGGCGAGGTTGAAGAGGTTGCCGCCGTAATCGGGAAGGAGGCTGTCGACGGCGAGGACTTGCGCGCCGAGGTCGGCCAGGGTGCGGCACAGGTTGGAGCCGATGAACCCCAGCGCGCCGGTGACCATCACCTTGCGGCCGCGGTAGAACTCGAGGTGATTCAGGACTTCACCGCGACCGGCTCCCCGCGCAGGTGCTGTTTGCGGAGCACGAGCTCGAGCCACAGCTTCGCGAGGTCGGCGAGCGTGCGCGCCACCCGCGGCACGTTGAAGAACTGGCTGCGGCCGTAGGCGCGGTGGAAGTGGTTCACCGGCACCTCGGCGATGCGGAAGCCGTGGTCCTGCACCTTCTTCATGAGCTCGACGCAGATGACCCCCGACGAGCGGGTGAGGGTCACCTTCTCGAACACCGCGCGGCGCATGAGCCGGAAATCGCAGTCCACGTCCTCCAGCCGGAGGCCGAACATCGTCTTCACGAACGTGTGGTAGATGCGGCCGATCACCTTGCGATGGAAGGGATCGGAGCGCGCAATCTTGATCCCGTTCACGAAGTCGACGCCGGGGCCGAACGCTTCGTAGAGCTTCAGCAGCTCGCGCGGGTCGTACTGGGCGTCCCCGTCGGTGTAGAAGACGAGATCCTTGGTCGCGGCGGCGAAGCCGCTGCGGAGCGCGCCGCCGTAGCCCCGGTTTTGCGCGTGGTGGACGACCTTGAGCCAGGGGTAGGTGCGCACCATCTCGTCGAGCAGCTCGCCGGTGTGGTCGGGGCTCGCATCGTTGACCACGATCACCTCGTAGTCGTCGGTGATCTGGCGCGCCGTCATGTGGGCGACGAGCACGAGGCTCGCGATCGTCCCCGCGTCGTTGTAGGCCGGGAAGAAGATGGAAAGGCTGGGTTTCATCGGGAAAACGGTCACGCTAGCACGCGCTTCGGAGAAGGGTCAACCTTCGCCCGCGCGAGGGCGAGGCCGATTCCGGCCGCCGCGGCGGCGGCGAGGGCGAGCCCGGCGGCGAGCCCGCGGGCGTGGTAGCGCAGGACGACGCGATGGATGCCGGCCTCGAGGGGGACGGCCATCTCGGCGTGGTTCACGCGCAGGAGCGGCACCGCCCGGTCGTCGATGGACGCCGTCCACCCGCGATCCCACGCCGCGGCCATGACGAGGAGGCCCGGCCCCTCGCCGCGGACCTCGATGCGCGCGCCGTCCGACCGCGCCATCTCCGCGCGCCCCGCCCGCGCCGCGTCCGGCATCCGCACCCCCGCGGCATCGGCGGCGGTGGCCAGCGCTTCGTGGGCGGGATCGATGCCGAGCCGCGTCGCGGCGCCGAGCGCCTCGAGCACGGCGTCGTCGTCGGCGAGGACCCGCAGCCGCGGGACGACGCGGGCGGCGGCCCCGGCCGGCGCCTCGAACAGGCGCACCGCGGGCGTGGCCGCGCGTTCCACGAGATGGCGCGTGTCGCTCACGTACGACGCGCCGAGGGCGATCGACGTCGTGCGATGGGTGACCTCGTCCACGACCGCGAGGTGCGCGAGCCGCAGCGCGCCGCGCCCCGGCAAGCGCTCGACGGAGAGTCCGTCGAGGTAGTACCGGCCGGGAAGGGGCAGCACGCCCTGGTAGAGATGGGCCTCGAAGCCGCCGCCGGGGCCGGGCCACGTCTGCGCGATGTCGGGACGGCGATGCGCGGCCCGTGCGCGGACGTCGGCGCGATCGAGCGCCCATTCCGCGGTGTGGACGCCGGCCCGCACCTCGAGGACGAACTCGCGTCCGGTCGAGGCGAGGCGGGCGCGCACCCGGACGACGGTCTCGTCCTGGGGGATGGAAACGGCGTCGGAGAGTGACGAGACGAGCACGATCTGCGTGGCGGGGATCATCGGCAACGGGAAGAGCCGCGCGTCTCCCGGCTGGAGGGTGATGTCGAGCGGCTCGCCGCGGCCCATCGATCCCGGATCGCCGCCGAGGAGATCCACCGGGACCTGCACCCAGCGGATGCCGAGCAGCGCCAGACGGGCGGGATCGGAGCGGAAGAACGCGCCGGGCAGGATGCCGCCGACGTTCATCGCGCCGAGCGCCATCCGCGTGCGCAGCGGCACCATCGGGTCGTACCCGTTGGCGCTCCGCCCGCCGGTGAAGACCGCGCGGTTCGCGTAGGCGAGGTCGGCCTCGCGGCCGTGCGGCCAGCGGCGAACGAGGGTCAGCACGCGGTCGTGGCCGAGGACGCCCATCGCGCGCTGCACCGCCTCGCGGGTGCCCGAGCCGCGGTAGAGCTCGTCACGCGTCGGCGCATCGCTCCAGGCGCCGCGGCCGTGGGGCTGGAGGAGGAACGACACCGTGAGCGGCAGCAGCCACAGGCCGGCGCGCAGCGCGTGCGGGGACGACGCGAGGGAGAAATACAGGATGAGGCTCAAGGCGAGGACGCCGACCGCGCCCGCGAGCGTCTGGGGCAGCGGCCCGAGGACGGCGGCGGCCACCGAGAGCGCGGCCGACGACGCGAGCGCGGCCACGAGGAAATAGGCGCGGAGGCGCGCGCCGCCGGGCGAGCGCCGGGTCCGCCACTGCGCGGAGAGCGACAGGCCGGCGAGGATGCACAGCGTGAGATCGAAGACGATGGCCAGCGATCCCGCGGCGGCCAGCGGCCCGCGTCCCCACTGCAGGGCAAGGCTGATGAGGAGCGCGGACCCGAGGACCCGCACCGGCGTCTGCGTGATGGCGAGGGGCAGCGCGGCGAGGGCGAGCGCGGGCGCGGGCGTGTGCGACGCGTAGCGCAGCACGAGGCCGAAGAACCCGGGGAGCGGCGTCTCCGGCGAGGCGAGCCCGGTGACGGCTCGTCCCGCGTCGCGGAGGGCCAGAAGCGTCGGCGCCCATTGCGGTGCGGCGAGGGCGAGGCCGGCCGCGATCGCGAGGACGCTCACCCCCGGCCGGGGGGTGCGCTCGCCGGGCAGGAGATGAGCGACGAGAAGCCGGCCGATGAGCAGGGCGCCCGCGGCCCGTGTCGCTTCCGGGGATCCGGCCAGCACCACCAGCGCGATCGCGGCCGCGAGGCCGGCGGCGCGTCCGGCGCGGGCGCGATTCACGTGCGACTCGGCGGCGAGGAGCAGGAGGGGCAGGAGCGGCGCCGCGGTCACGGTCGCGGTGTCTCCGAGGTGGCCCACGAGATACGGACCCAGCGCGTAGCTCATCCCGGCCACGAAGGCGCCGATGCCCTCGCCCCCCAGGCGCCGCACATACAGGAAGACGAGCGGGCCGCTGGCCGCGAGCGAAGCCAGGACGAGGACCTGGAAGGCGGTGAAGGACGGGAGCGCGGCGAGAGCGAACATCGGCGGGTAGAAAGCCCCGGGACGATAGGCGGCGAGGAGCGGCGTGCCCAGGAAGATCCCGGGGTTCCATGCCGGGAGGTCGCCGCTGCGATAGGACTCCCACACCGCGGCGCGCAGCGGCAGGTGCAGGTCGGCGCCGTCCCCGGGCCCGAGCAGCCGCCCGGCGCGGAGCGCGGGCAGGTAGGCGAGGAGCGGGAGCGCGGCCAGCAGGACGATGAGGAGGACGTCGTTGCGGCGAACCGTCATGCGGCCGCGCCGGCCGCCCTCACTTCCGGTCCTGCGCGGACGCGATCTGCTCGGAGATGAGCCCGAAGAGGAAGACCACCACGCCGAGCTGGATGAGGAGCGCCGCCCCCATCGGGATCTTGTCGTAGCGCACGACGTTCCAGATGCCGTACGCGATCCCCACCACGAGCGATGCCGCGGAGATGGGGAAGAAGACCTTCATCGGGCTGTAAAGGGTGACGATCTTCAGGATGATGAGCAGGAAGCGCACGCCGTCGCGCACCACGCGGATCTTGCTCCTGCCGATGCGCGGGCGCGCGGTGACGGGGACGAAGAGAACGTTCAGGCCGGCCTTCAGGAAGGCGAGGCACGACGTGGTCGGGTAGGAGAAGCCGTTGGGCAGGAGGTGGATGACGTCGAGCAGCCGGTCGCGGCGCGCGGCGCGGAACCCGGACGTGAGGTCGGGGATCGGCCGGTCCGTGAGCCAGGACGCCAGTCCATTGAACGCACGGTTTCCGAGCGCGCGCACCAGGGTCTGATCCGCCGCGCGCCGGGCGCCGATGACCATGTCGTGGATGCCCACCGGGGCGATGACGGAAAGCGCCTCCCCGGGATCGTGCTGGCCGTCGGCGTCCAGGAGCAGCACGACGGAGCCGGCCGCTTCCCGTATCCCCGTCTTCACCGAAGCGCCGTTGCCCTTGTTGTAGGGATGTCGGACGACGCGCGCGCCGGCATCGGCTGCCCGCGCGGCGGTGGCGTCGGTGGAGCCGTCGTCCACGACGACGATCTCCCGCCACGGCCCGACGGCGGCGAGGCGGCGCACGACGTCCGCGATCCCGCCTTCTTCATTGAAGGCCGGGATCACCACCGAGACGTCCCGCGGCTCAGCCACGCGGCCGGTCCGTGAGCTCGGCCTTGCGGACGCGGTACAACAGGTCCTCGAGGAGCTTCCGATTGCTGGCCACGAGGTCGGCCATGATCCCCCACTGCAGGGTCTGGAAGCCGAGGATCAGCAGCAGGACGGACAGGATCGCCGACTGCAGGTGGCCGCGGATGTCGCCGAGGGCCCAGAAGTACGCGTATCGCGCCCCGAGCACGAAGCCGCCGAAGAGCAGCGCCGAGCCGAGGAGCACGAACACCTTCAGCGGCTCGTACATCGCGTAGATGCGGATGATGGTGGCCCCGCTGCGCTTCACGTACTCCCAGGTCGAGGAGAAAAGCCGCGACTCGCGGGTCTCGTGGCTCGCGATGGGGAGATGCGCGACCGCCATCTTCTTCTTGCCGGCCTGGATGATCGACTCCAGGGTGTAGGTGAACTCGCTCACGATGTTGATGCGCAGCGCGGCCTCGCGGTTCAGCGCGCGGAAGCCGCTGGTCGCGTCCGCGACCGTGGTGCCGGACACCTTGCGCACCACCCACGAGCCGACGCCCTGCAGCTGGCGCTTGGTCCACGAGAAGTGCGCGATGCCGTGCACCTCGCGGTCGCCCACCACCATGTCCGCCTCGCCGCGCAGGATGGGCGCCACCAGCATCGGGATCTGGTGGCCGGGGTACTGATGGTCGGCGTCGGTGTTCACGATGATGTCGGCGCCGAGGCGCAGGCACGCGTCGAGCCCGGCCATGAAGCCGGCCGCCAGGCCCTTCCGGCGGGTGAAGCGCACGACGTGATCGGCGCCGTGGGCGCGGGCGACTTCGGCCGTGCCGTCCGTGGAGCCGTCGTCGATGATCAGGACCTCGACCACGTCGATCCCGGGGATCACGCGCGGGATGGCGGCCAGCGTCGCCGGCAGCGTGTCGTGCTCGTTCAGGCAGGGGATCTGGACGATGAGCTTCATGCGACGCGAAACCGTAGCACAGGGCCCGGAACCGCGGTTAGCGAAGCCGTGCCGCGCGCTCCACGGCCCCGCGCCAGGCGGAGTAGAAGCGGAACTGGGCGAGGTTGTCGAGGATGGCGGGCGTCGCCGACGCACTGGTGCGCAAGGCGTCCTCGGGGCGAGCGGACGCGCCGGGGGGCGCGATCACCGGCGCCAGGGCCGGAGTCAGGCGGCGGAAGCCGTCGTCGACGGGCGACGACGTGGTCAAGGCCGCGATCCATCCCGCGACCTCGAGGGATGAGCCCTCGCCCGCTCGTGCGAGGCCGAAGTCGAACGCGCCGGGATCGATCTCCACCGGGCGGGGATCGGCATGGCGATGGACGTGGAAGCGGTACCCGGGCTCGAGGGTGGCAATGCGCGGGAAGCGCAGGCTCTCGCTCACCGGGTGCTCACGGGCGATCGGGCCCTTCACCACGAGGAGGATGTCGGCGGCCACGATCGCGACCGTGCCCGCGCGCGTCCGGAGCCGCAACGCCGTGCCGTCGAAGACTCCGCCCAGGACCGGCACCGGATCCGCCGCCGCGCGCACGTCGGCTTCCGCGAACGTGAAAGCCACGATTCCGTGGGCGGTGATTCGCTCCCGCTCCGCCTCCGCGTCCGCGGAGGGCACCGCGCGGTAGAGGTGAAACCCGCCCCGCCGCGCCCATTGCGCGGCTTCGTACGGGGAGAGGTGGAGGGCCGCTTCCAGCCGCGCCGGGTCCGCGCCGTCGCGGGCCACGATCACCAGCCCGCGGTCCGGCCGCGGGTCGGGGGGGGCGAGCGCGGCCGGCGCCGCCGCACCATGCGAGCGCGCCGCGGGCACGAGCGAGGAGACGTCCGCCCCGCAGTACAGGCACTGCGGCCGCGCCACCGCCACCGGACGCCGGCAGCGCGGACAGGTCAAACGTTGAAGCGGAAGTTGATGACGTCCCCGTCGCGGACGATGTATTCCTTGCCCTCGAGGCGCAGCGTTCCCTTCTCGCGGCAGGCCGGCAGCGACCCGGCGGAGGCCACGAGGTCGTCGAACGCCACCACCTCGGCGCGGATGAACCCGCGCTCGATGTCGGAGTGGATGGTGCCGGCGGCGATCTGTGCCTTCGTCCCCTTGCGGATGGTCCACGCACGGCATTCGTCCTCGCCGGCGGTCAGGAAGGAGATGAGCCCGAGGAGCGCGTACGAAGTGCGGATGACGCGGTCGAGGCCCGGCTCCTCGAGCCCGAGGTCCTCGCGAAAAGCGCGGGCGTCCTCGGGGCTCAACTGCGCCACCTCGGCTTCGATGGTGGCCGCCACCGGGCAGAGCGCGCGGCCCGGCGCCTTCGCGAACGCCGCGAGCCCGGACGACTCGAGGAGCGCGCCCGCGTTCTTCATCTGGTCCTCGCCGACGTTCACCACGAGGAGGATCGGCTTCTCGGTGAGAAACGAGTAGTTGCGCAGGCGGCGCCGCTCGTCGTCCGTGAGCTCCATCTCGCGCAGCGGCTTCTCCGCCTCGAGCGCCTCCTTCATCTTGAGGAAGAGCACGCGCTCGGAGACGTCCTCGGCCTTGTTCAGCTTCTTGATGTTGGAGTCGAGCTTCTCCAGCCGCTTCTCCACCGCGCCCAGGTCGGCGAGGATCAGCTCCAGCTCGAGCATCCGCGCGTCGCGCATGGCATCGACGGAGCCGTCGGGGTGCGGCGTCATGTCGGACTCGAACGCGCGCACGACATGCACGAGGGCGTCGACCCCGCGCAGCGCGGGCAGATCGACGAGGGCGGACCCCTCGCCCTTGCCTACCCCGGGAACGTCGACGTACTCCACCGTCGCCGGCGTCTTCTTCTTTGGCCTGTACATCTCCGACAGCTTCTCGATGCGCGCATCGGGAACGCGGGCGATGCCCATCCGCGCCTCCGGACGGCTGCCGGGTGCGGTGGGTGCGGCGCCGGTCAGGAGCTGGAAGAGGCTGCTCTTGCCGACGGACGACAGACCAATGATGCCGACCTTCATCGGAGGATTATAGTTAACCGATGCCGCCGCCGATCCTGGTGGCCGGGCTCGATGCCCGCAGCCTGCTCCTCGAAGTTCCGCTCCTCGTCCGGGAGGGGCACGCCGTGGAGTCGCGCCCGACCGCGCGGGCGCTCTTCCTCGACATCGTCCGCACCGGCGCGAAGCTGGTGGCGCTCGGCCTCGACATCC
>JANMPI010000502.1:0-20910 GCA_031369785.1 Acidobacteriota bacterium | reverse complement strand
CGACGCCCTGGAAAGGCCAATCGTTCGCGCGCCCGGCGGCCAGCTTCTCGCTCGTCATCTGCCAGAGGAACTCGCCGTCGGTCGCGCGAAAGGCCATCAGCACGCCTCGGTCACCGGTCTGCCTCGGGTCGCGCGGCGCGTCGTTGTTGGTACCGACGAAGACCATCCCCGAGGCGACGACGGGATTGCCGTGGGCGACGGAACCGAGCGTCGCGACCCACTTGACGTTCGTCTTCGCCTTCACGTCCCACGACGAGACGAGCCCCTTCTCGGCGGAGACCATGTTCCGATCGGGCCCGCCGCCCCACATCGGCCAGTCGGCCAGCACGCCCACGACGACGAGAAGGGCGCCGAGCCTCACCTCACCTCGGCTCGCCCTTGAAGGTGGCGCCCGCCGCCAGCGCCCAGAGCTGATTGCGCGACAGCACGTAGAGCACGCCGTCCTTTGCGTACGGCGTGGCGTACACGGACTGCCCGAAGTTCATCTCCGCCAGCACTTCCTTCTTCTTGCCGAGCTTGAGCACCGTCAGGTCGCCGTCCTCGTCGCCGAGGTAGAGCTTGCCGTCCGCGACGAACGGCGAGCCCCACACTGCGGCCAGCAGGTCGTGGGTCCAGAGGAGATCGCCGGTCTTCGCGTCGAGGGCGTACAGGAACCCGGAGAGATCGGCGGCATAGACGATCCCGTCCTGGATCGCAACGGTGGAGATCGTGCGGTGGAAGTCCTTCCCGCCGCGATGCCAGACCACCGCCTTGTCCGTGATGTCCCCGGTTCCCCCGCGCGGATCGAAGACCCAGAAGTTACCGACGCCCTCGCCGTGCTCCGGGTCCTGGCCCATCCCGATGTGCACCTTCCCGTCGAGAATGACCGCGGAGGCGATGAAGTCGTTCTTCGTCCCGCGCGCGCCGAGGGCGTAGACGGCGTCCTTCGGGTTGCCGTTGAACTTCCACAGCAGCGCGCCCTTCAGCGGCTCGAAGCCGTAGACGTAGCCGTCGCCGCCGGGGAACACGACGACGTCCTTGCCGCCGAGCGTCCCGTAGCTCGCCGTCGACCACGTGCTGTGGATGATTCCCTCCCCGGGGGCCTCGCTTTCCCAGACGAGCTTGCCGGTGTTCTTGTCGAGCGCGATGAAGGACGGCGCCTTGGGCGAGGGGATGTTGACGTGGCCCTCGTCGACGCCGTTCGCGGTGGTGACGTACAGCAGGTCGCCCACGACCAGCGGCGACCCCGCGGCGAGGTTGTGGGGGAACACGTCGAGCTCGGCGATCATGTCGAACTCCCAGAGCACGTCGCCGTCTTTCGCGCCCTTGTACTTCTCGCCCTGGAAGCCCTGGTTGCCGTCCTTCATGCCCTCGGTGTCGAGGGCCACGATCCGTCCCTGGTTCGACGTGTAGTAGAGGCGCTTGTTCTCCACGAACGGGGTGGAGCAGATGCCCTGTTGCGGCCAGTCGTTCACGCGCCCGGACGGCAGCTTGTCGGTGACCATCTGCCACAGGAACTCCCCGCTCGCGGCGTCGAAGGCCATCAGCACGCCCTTGTCGCCCTTGATCTGCGGATCGCGGGCCGCCTCGTTGTTGGTGCCGATGAAGACCTTGCCGTCCGCGACCACGGGGCCCGCGTAGCTCTGGGAGCCCGACTTCGCCGTCCACTTCACGTTCAGGCCCGTCTTCGTGTCCCAGCGCGCGGGCAGCCCGGTGGCGGAGGAGACCTGGTTCCGGGACGGAAAGGCGCCGAACATCGCGCGCTCCGGCTCGGCGGCCTGGAGGCGTTCCTCGCTGTCCGCGGCGAGCAGACCGAGCGATGCGGCGATCGAGAGGACGAGGGCGCGGGTCATTCGTTCACCATCACCTGGACGTTGTCGAAGTCGAGCTCGGTCAGGGAGTCGGCGTAGAGGCCGGGAGCGCCGGTGAGGATGCCGGACGGATCGTCGTACTCGATCGTCCACGTGGCGGGCTCGGGCTCGGACTTCATCCACACCTTTCCGCGCACGACGACCCTCGACGCGGACGGGTCGACGCGCAGCTTCATGCGATACCAGAGGTCGGGCTGCCACGGGAATTCGATCTGCTTCGAGAAGGAAAGCTCGGAGGCCCAGCTGCGCACCTGGAGCCGCTGGTGGTTGCCCTGCAGGTCGAGCGTGTAGCCACCGTTCATCAGGCCGAGGTCGGGCATGCGCCGTCCTTTCTTCGCGGCCCGCAGGTCGGCCTCGATAGTGTAGGCGTGCATCGACGCGGGACCGATGAAGGCGGTGGCGCGGTTCAAGCCGGTTTGCACCGGCGCCTTGTGGAGGACCTTCGATCCTTCGAGGTCGGCGATGGTAAAGCGGCCGGCGCCGAGAAACCAGGCCGGCACCTTCCCGGACTCGAAGTCCTCCCGCCAGGGGAGCGGCTGGAACACGCGCACGCGCGACGCGGCCTGCTTGCCGCCCGCGGTCGCCTTGACCTTGCCACCCTGGTTGCCGGCGGCGGGGTCCGGGCGGAATCGACCGTCAGGGGTGAGCGAGCCCACGAGGCCGTCGAGCGCGAACGTCGCGTCCGCCGGCGCGCGCGCTGCTTTTCCCTTCGGGTCGAACGCGCGCACTTCGAAGGCGAGCTCGTTGCCGGTGGCGATCTGTGCTTCCGCCGGCCGCACGACGATGGATGCCGTCTCCGTCGAAGCGGAGGCAGATGTCGCCGGCGTCGAGCCCGCTCGCGCGCGGCGCTTTGCGGTCACGGCCGGAAACGGCTTCGCGCGGCTGCCCAGGCAGTAGAGGCCGTCCTCGGCCACGAAGTAGAGCCGCCCATAGGCCGCGGCGACGCCGCCCCAGAGCTCGGTCTGCCGGCCGTCGGCCATGGTCAGCGCGTCGTGGTCGAGACCAAGGAAACGATCGGCGAGCGCGCGGAGGATCGTCACGTGTCCGTTCACCTCCGTCGCGTAGATCTTGCCGTCGGCGAAGAGCGGGGCGGCGCGGCCGACGGTGCCGAGGTTCGTCTCGAAGAGGGGCTTTCCGGTCGCGGCGTCTAGGGCGCGGAGCCCCGCCGAGTCGTCCACGACGAAGAGCTTCCCGCCGAGGAAGACGGGGGCCGCGAAGCCCGCCATCACTCCGTCGGTGTGCCAGAGCCGGCCCGTGGCCGTGATGTCGCCGCTGCCCGCGCCGTCGATGGCCACGATCTGCCCGAGGAAGTTGCCTTCGATCGGCTCGCCGTTGGAGGTGGCGTAGATGGTGCTGCCCACGACCGTCACCGCGCTGTTCAGCGACTTCTGGCTGAGCCGGAACTTCCACTGCAGCTCGCCGGTCTCCGCGCGCAGGGCGTAGATCCACCCGTCCGCGCCGCCGCCGATGACCAGCCGCCGCCCGCCGATCTCGGCGACCACTGCATTGGCCTGGTTGTTGAAGTCCTCGACCGCGGCGTCGCTGGGCGTGGCGATCCACGTCACCGCGCCCGTCCGCTTGTCGAAGGCGGCATACCGCTGCCGCAGCGCGGAGAGGTCGCCCCAGCCCGTCCCGACGACGCTCATGATCACCTGGTCACCGTCGACGAGCGGGGTGTGGGTGCGGCCGCCGTACCCGGAGCTGCGGCCCATCTCCTCGCCGAGCCGGCGGTCCCAGACCGTCTTGCCGGCGTCATCGAGGCAGAGGAGGTGCCCGTCGCCGTTCTGCGCGTAGAGCAGGCCCGTCTCGGGATCGGCGGTGACGCTCGCCCAGCCCACGCGCGAAAACGGGATGGTCGTGTTGTAGACGGGGAAACGGCGCTCCCAGAGCTTCTTCCCGTCCTTCGCGTTCCAGCAGGCGACGGTCTCGAAGCGGGCGTCCGCGCGCCCGCTCGCGCACACGCGGCCGTCGAACACGACTGGCGTCGAGCGTCCGACCCACTCCGCGCGCCAGAGCATGTTCTCGCCGCCGCGCGTCCAGCGCGACGGGAGTCCCGTTTCCGCGGAGACGTTGTTGGATGCGGGGCCGCGCCAGTACGGCCACTCCGCGGCGCGAACGGGTTGGGTCACGAGAAAGGCGGTCGAGAAAATGAACGAGCGGAGCATCAAATTCATGTCAGACACATCCTCGCGCGAGACTACGTCCGGGGCGTGTGAAACGTTATGTTAGCGTGCCGTCGGGGGCGAGGAGGCGAAGCGTGAAGCGGTGCCGGCGACCGTGATGGCATCGCCGGTGGCGTTCGAAGGCAAGATCCTGGTGTCGAGCATGGAAGGCGACACCTTCGTCATCAAGGCCGGCCCCGTGCACGAAATGATCCGGACCAACACCCTGGGGGAGGCGATGGCGGCCTCGCCCACGCTCGCGCAGGGGCGGATCTATCTCCGCGGCGAGTCGAACCTGTACGCGATCGGCACCGCGGGGTCGTAGCCCGTGAGCCTTCGCGGCGGCTAGACGCCCACGGCCTTTCGCGCGGCCGCGGTCAGCCGCTGCTTCACCTTCGCGTACTCCGCCCACGGGTCCTTCTTCTGGCGGGCCAGGCGCTCCCCGATGTTGGCGAGAGTGAACTGGTCGGGCCGCAGGTCGGATGTGAGCTCGTCCCACGTGATGGGCGCCGACAGCGGAGCCGCCGGCTTCGCGCGCGTGGAGTAGGGCGCGACCGAAGTGTTGCCGCGGTTGTTGCGCAGGAAGTCTATGAGGATCCGTCCCTTGCGCGCCGCCTTCGGCATCACGGTCGTGAAGTGCCGCGGATCCGCGCGCTCGATCTGTTCCGACAGCCCGCGCGAGAACTCGAATGATTCCTCCCACGTCGCGCCTGGCCGCAGGGGTACGACCACGTGCACGCCCTTGCCGCCCGTGGTCTTCACGAATGAGATGAGGTCGAGCTGCAAAAGCCGCGCGCGCACGAGGCGGGCCGCGTCGACCACGGCGGGCCAGCCCACGGAGGGATCGGGATCGAGGTCGAAGACGATGCGGTCGGGGCGCTCCATGTGCGCGGCGGTCGAGTTCCAGGTGTGGATCTCGAGGATGCCCATCTGCACGAGCGCGATCAGCCCCGGAAGGTCGTCGACGACGAGGTACTCGCCGATCTTCGTTTTCTCCTGGATCTTCACCCGGCGCAGCGCGGACGGCGCCCACACCCCGGAATGCTTCATGTAGAACGTGGGCTTCGATGCGCCCTCGGGTCCCCGCACCAGGGTGAGCGGACGGTCGACGATGTAGGGGAGCATGCGGCCGGCCACCTTTTCGTAGTAGCGGGCGAGGTCGAGCTTGGTCACCCCCGGCCCGTCGAAGACCACGCGGTCGGCGTTGGTGAGGCGGACGCCGGCGACGGCCTCCTCCTGGCCCGCGCGCTTCACCGGCACCGCCTTCTCGCGCACGACGTCCGCCGCCTTCTTGTCCTCCCGCAACCCCTGGAACGACGGATGACGGAGCCGACCGTCGCCCGTCCACTCGGTGAACGCGACTTCGGCCACGAGCTTCGGCTGCACCCAGTGCGCGCGCGTCACGCCGGGGATGCGCGCCTTTCCGAACGGTGACGCCGGACGCACCAGCGGCTCCAGTTCCTTCTGGAGATCCTGCAGCGTCTTCGCGGTGAAGCCGGTGCCGACCTTGCCCGCGAACACGAGGCCGCTGCCGTCCTGCACGCCGAGGAGCAGCGCGCCGATGCCCACGCGCGATCCCGCGGGGTCGGTGTAGCCGCCGATCACGAATTCCTGGCGCTTCAGGCACTTCACCTTCAGCCATGATTTGCCGCGTCCCGGCTCGTACCGCGCGTCGCGGCGCTTGCTGATGATCCCTTCGAGGCCGAGACGGCAGGCGCTCGCGAAGAAGGCGTCACCCTCGCCCTCGACGTGATCGCTGAACCGCAGTCCCGATGCGGCGGGTCCGGCCTTCATCAAGCGCGAGAGCGCCTGCTTGCGGTCTTCCAGCGCGGCGCCCGTCAAGTCGTAGCCCTCGAGATGGAGCAGGTCGAACACGAAGTACACGAGCGCGCCGCCACCCGCGCCCGTCAGCGCGTTCTGGAGGGCCTGGAAGCTGGTCGTACCGTCGGGCTCCACGACCGCCACCTCGCCGTCGAGGATCGCGCTCTGCGCCGGGAGCGACTCCACGTCGGCGGCCACGGACGGGAACTGCGAGGTCCAGTCCTTGCCGCTGCGGCTCATGAGTCGCGCGGTCCCGCCCTCGAGCTCGGCCGCGATCCGGTAGCCGTCGAATTTGATCTCGTGGATCCACTGCCCGCCACGGGGAGGAGCGTCGACGAGCGTCGCCAGCTGCAGCGCGGGGCGGGGCGCCGCGCGCTTGCGCGCCCCGGGAACGCCCCCCGCGATCGTCGCCGCGTCGACCGCGGCCTTGCGTGACTTTTTGGCGGCCGTCGCCGAGGCTCGCCGCTTCGGCTTTCCGTGCTTCTTGCCGTCCTCGCGGTTCGAGTGCCAGACGCGGTCCTTCTCGCGCGCGATCTCTTCCAGGGTGCGGCCGGTGGTGACGCTCTCCGGGCGCTTTTCGACCACGCTCCATTCCGCGGAAGGCCGCACGAACTCGTCTTTCTCCTTGATGAGGAGCCAGCTCTTCGCGTCGTCGCGGGCGTCGCGCCCCTTGATCTTCACGAGCGCCCACCGTCCCTCGAGCTTTTTTCCCTGGAGGCGAAACTTCAGCGAGCCGGCGCGCAGCCCCTTGTGCGGATCCTCGATTGGCTCCCACGTGCCTTCGTCCCAGAGCAGGACGGTGCCGCCGCCGTATTCGCCCTCGGGGATGATCCCCTCGAAGCCGCCGTAGTCGATGGGGTGGTCCTCGGTCATCATCGCCAGGCGCTTGTCGGCGGGATCGAAGCTCGGTCCCTTGGGCACCGCCCAGCTCTTGAGCACGCCCTCCATCTCCAGCCGGAAGTCGTAGTGGAGGTGCGACGCCGCGTGCTTCTGGATGCAGAACGAGCGCGCGCCGGAGCGCTCGGGGGACTCTTCCCCCCGGGGCTCCGGCGTGACCGCGAAGTCGCGCTTCTTGTGGTACTCGCGAAGGCCCATGGGGGGGTCCTAGCTGCGCGTGCGCGAGTCCTTTCCGGGCACCGTCGTCTTGTCGCTCACCTCGGTCGACACGAAAGCGTCGCGCGGCGGGGCGGGTATCTTTGCCTTCGTGTTCGGCGCCAGCGTGCCGTCGCCCGAGCGATCCTCCTCGTCCCGTCCCGACGGACGCCCGCCGACGGACTCGACGCTGCCCTCCTGGTACGCCCGCGCGATGGGATCGTGGTGTTCATTCTTGCTCGCCTTCGTCATGTCGCCTCCGTTCGGGCGCTCTTCGCGCCGTGTTTGCCGGCCTTGCGCCGGTGGCGGCGCTCCGCTTCGTCGATCGAGTGCGATTCGCCGATGTCCGCCGAGTCCTTGGCCATCGCCGCGAGGCGGCGGTAGTGCGCCTCCAGGACCTGCAGATCCTTGTCGCTCAGGCCCTCGACGTGGATCAGCCGGTTGCTGGCCCCGTCGAGCGCAGCCACCAACTCGTTCAGCTTCAGCTGGATGGCCAGGCTGTCCTTGTTCTGGCTCTGCTGGATGAGGAACACCATCAGGAAGGTCACGATCGTAGTCCCGGTGTTGATAACGAGCTGCCAGGTGTTGGAGAAGCCGAAGACCGGCCCCGTGACCGCCCAGATCACGATGATCGCGACCGCGGCCGCGAAGGCCGACGCGCTCCCCGCGGCGCGCGTGATGGCGAGGGCGGCGCGCTCGAAAAAGGGGGTCGGGGTCGTCTCTTCGGCCGTGGCCACGGAACCTCCCGCCCTCGGCGTATGCAGGTTTCGCGCCGCCGGGGCGATGGCACGTGCATTGCTTGACAACCCCCCGTGGACAAGGGAGCGCGGACGCTCGACGGAATCCGGGTGCTGGTGGTCGAGGACGACGACGATACGCGCGAAGTCCTGACCCTCGGTTTGACCCTCTACGGAGCCGAAGTCGTGGCCGTCTGCTGCGCCGCGGATGCGATCACCGAACTCGCGAAGAGACAGCCGGACGTAATCGTCAGCGACATCGGCCTGCCCGACGAGGACGGATTTGAATTGATCCGGCGCGTCCGGAAGCTGCCCCCGTCCCGCGGCGGGCGCGTACCCGCGGTCGCGGTGACCGCCTTCACCCTCAGCGATGATGCCGAGGAGGCCACCCGGGCGGGTTTCCAGCGCCACTTCCGCAAGCCCGTGGACTCCCAGGCGCTGTTCGCCGCCGTGGCCTCGGTGGCGGAGCGCGGGCGCATCGAGCGCCGCCACGAAGCGCGTCGCATGGCTGTCGCGCGCAGGCTCTCCGCGACGGAGGAGCGGCGGACCGACTCCGAGCGACGCACCGTCGCCTGAAGCCGGCGCGTCAGCGGGCCGGGGGGAGTCCTCCGTCGGCCTCGGAAGGAACCCACAGCGGCCGGCTCCGCGCCGACCGCAGGACGCCGGCGATGACGGTCACGAGCAGCTCGCTGTCCACCGGCTTGCAGACGTAGTCCCAATAGCCGGACTTCAGGGCGCGGACGCGATGCTCCGACGTGCTGTACGCGGTGATCGCGGCCGCGGGGACGTCGCCGCCCTTCTCCGGACCAAGCGTTCGGATCGCACGCAGGAGTTCACATCCATCCTGGCCGCCGGTGAGGCCAATGTCACTCAGGACGACGTGGGGGCGCGTCGCGGAGAATACCGCGAGGGCATCGCCCGCGCTCTCGACCGCGGTTACCTCCGCGCCGTGCTGCTTCAGGAGAACGCGAATGCCTTCTCGCGTGTCGTAGCTGTCCTCCACGAGCAGGACGCGGACGCCGTCGAGGATGGAATGCTCCACGAACCGACTATAGCGTCGAGGGAGCCCTTTCGGAGTCGGCCGACGGCCGGGCGAACACGAATGCGAACTGCTCGTCCGTGTAGCCGTCGCCCTGCAGATGACGCTCGATGGCGATCGCGAGATTGAGGGGGCGGCGCGGCGGCAGCGGGGGGAGATGGCCGGGCCGCGTGTAGACGAGGCGAATGTGGGGGTGCGGGGTCGGCGTCGGGTACGACGTGGCTTCGTCGGACATGCTTTCGGACGGAGGCTAGCAGGGCGGGACGCCCGGGCAGGTCCGCGCGCTTCGGGAGCCTCATCCGCGGTCGCTCGGCTTCAGCGTCTCGTCATCGCGCTCCCCCAGGCGCTCCTCGTCGCGCCCGACCTGCCCGGGGCGCTGCGGTTGGCGGCCGGCGGTCGGCAGCGGCGGATCGGGATGGAGCTTGCCAGGGGCGGGCGGCGCGCCCGCGGGGCGCTCCTCGGGGCGCGATTGCGTCGGGGGAATGGTGTCGTTGCGCGACTCCTGGCCGCCGGAGTCCCGGCCGTCCTTGTGATTCGGACGCTGGGTGTCCTGGCGGGGGCTGTCGCCGTGTCCGGCATCGCCGGCGGCGTCGTTCTTGTCCTTCATCTTTCGATCGTAAGCCATGGCGATGACGCCGCGGGCCGCCGCGGTAGACTAGAACCTTCATGGACAGGGCGATGAAGGGGCCGTTGCGGACGGTGGGCAAGATCGGCGCGACCATGGCCGCGCACGCGGGCGGCATGGGCCTGCTCGCCTGGCGGTCGCTGATCGCGCTTGTCTCAGGGAAGGTTTCGCCGCGCGCGATCTGGGGCCAGATGTTCTCCATGGGGGTGCAGAGCATGCCCCTCGTCTTCGTGACCGCGGTCCTCTCCGGATTCGTCACCTCGCAGCAGGGGGGATACCAGTTCACGGGCTCGGTGCCGCTGTACGTCCTCGGCAGCATCGTCACCACGAGCGTGGTGCTCGAGCTCGGGCCGGTGCTGACCGCGATCGTCGTCATCGGCCGGGTGGGGGCGCGCATCACGGCCGAGCTGGGCACGATGGTCGTCTCGGAGCAGATCGACGCGCTCTACTCGCTCGGGCGCGACCCGGTGAACGTGCTCGCCGCGCCGCGGATCGCGGCCGGGATGCCGGCGATGGTCGCCCTCGTCGCCATCGCCAACTTCATCGGCCTCATGGCGGGCATGGTCGCCGCCCAGGCCACCGTCAACCTCGGCTACGAGAGCTTCCTCTACGGCTCGCGGCTGTTCTGGCACAGCTACGACATGTTCTACTCGCTGATGAAGGCGCTCGCGTTCGGCTTCATCATCCCGCTCATCTCCGTCCACATGGGACTGCTGACCCGCGGCGGGGCGGAGGGCGTGGGGCGCGCGACCACCTCGTCCGTCGTGTTCATGATCATCGCCATCCTGGTCGCGGACGCGATGTTCCCGCCCCTGTTCCTGAATTGAGCGCCACCACCGCGCCGGACGGCATTTCTTGATCGAGTACCGGAACCTCCACAAGACGTTCGACGTCCCCGTGCTGGCCGGCCTCAGCCTCACCGTGGAGACCGGCGAGACGCTGGGCATCATCGGGCCTTCGGGCACCGGCAAGAGCGTGCTCCTGAAGACGACGATCGGCCTCATCGTCCCCGATCGCGGGGACGTCTTCATCGACGGGCAGTCCGTGTTCCGCGCCAGCCGGGACCAGCTGCAGGCCATCCGCCGCAAGGTGGGCTACGTGTTCCAGAACGCGGCGCTGTTCGACTCCATGAACGTCTACGAGAACGTCGCCTTCGGCCTGCCCGAGGGCACCGCGCGCTCGATCGGACGCTCGGAGGTGCTGCGCCGCGTGTCGGCTTCGCTCGAGGACGTGAACCTCGATCCGGACGTCGTGCTCGCCAAGATGCCGTCCGAGCTCTCCGGCGGGATGCGCAAGCGCGTCGGACTCGCGCGCGCCATCGTCGGGCAGCCGGAGATCCTGCTCTACGACGAGCCCGTGACCGGCCTCGACCCGGTGAACACCGCCGGGATCGACAAGCTCATCACCGACATCGCGGAGCGCAGCCACGTCACGTCCATCGTGGTCACCCACGACATCGAGGGCGCGCTCGCGGTGTGCGACCGCATAGCACTCCTGGAAGGGGGACTCCTGCACTTCATCGGAACCCCGGACGCATTCCGCCACAGCGACGTGCCGCTCGTGCAGGCCTTTGCCGACCGCCGCGCCGCCGCCGCCGCCGCCCGCGAGATGGAGGCCGCGATGCGCGGCCCCGGGCGCGCAACTGAGGGACGAAACGCATGACCGAACGCGATCAAGACACCGACTCCGACCCCTCGCCGCCCGAAGAAGGCAGCGGCCCGCCGAGCAAGGGCGGGAACCAGACCCTCTGGGTCGGGGTGTTCCTCATCCTCGGCCTGGTTGCCGGCCTGGCCGCGCTCTTCATCCTGACCGACGCCGCCATCTTCCGCGGCCGCTACATCGTGACCACGCACGTCCCGAACGCGGGCGGCATTCGCCGCGGCGACCCGGTGCAGATGCTCGGCGTGAACATCGGCCGCGTGCAGCGGTTCAAGATCGATTCCACCGGGGTCGCCATCCGGCTCGAGCTCGAAGGGGAGTACGACGTCCCGTCGGACTCCCACGTGCTCCTGAAGAGCAGCGGGCTCCTCGGCGGCATGGTGGCGGACATCGTTCCCGGCGAGTCGAAGACCCGCGTCGGCAACGGGGCCACGCTGCCGGGCCAGAGCGAGGAAGCGATGACGGACACCGCCAACCGCGTGGCGATCCAGGTCGAAGCCGTGCTCGGCCGCGTGCAGCGGCTCATATCCGATTCGAACATCGACAGCATCGGGAAGACCACCGGGAACCTCGAGGCGGGGAGCGGCCAGATGCGCAAGCTGCTGGCGGACGTGAACGTCGCGGTCAACGACCAGCGGCGCGAGCTCTCGACGCTGAGCGCGAGCCTGCAGCGCTCGGCGGCCGGCTTCGAGAAGGTCGCCACTGGCCCCGAGATCCAGAACTCGCTGAAGCAGGTCGACGCCGCCACCGCGCGCATGGACGCGGTGATGACTTCGCTCGAGAAGACGTCGACCGCCGTGGAAGCGGTGATGGCGCGCCTCGACCGCGGCGAAGGCACGATCGGAAAGCTGATGCGCGACGAGGAGGTCTACCGCAACATGAACGCGGCGATGCTCAACATGAACAAGGCCACCGTCAACATCAACAAGCTGTCGGAGGAAGTCCGCCGGGATCCGAAGAAGTACCTGAAGCTCTCGGTGTTCTAGAGCCCAGGTCCGCGAGCGCGTGGCGAGCTAGCCGAGCCGCGCTTCCAGCCACTCCGCCACGCGGCCGAGGACCTGCTCGTTGCCGACCTCGTTGAACATCTCGTGGTACATGCCCGGCCACTCGACGAAGGTCGTGCGCTCTCGCGGCGCGCGAGACGCCCACCCGCGGATCGCCCCCGGATCCACCAGCCGGTCGTCACCCGACGCCATCACGAGCGCCGGCACCGCGAAGCGCGCGGCGCCCTCGTTCACTTCGTCCTGGGCGCGGCGGGCGGCGCGGAACCACGCCGCGGACACCTTTCCGCTCACCAGCGGATCGGCGACATAGCGCTCTTCGACCACGGGATCGTGGGACAGGACGCCGGTGTCGAGGCCGCTCGCGATCACGTGCCCAGGCGCAACACGGAAGAGCACGGACACGGCGGCCAGCCGCACCGCGGACGGCGCGGCGGCGGGATGCCCGGCGAGATACGGGGAAGACACCACGACCGCGGTCAGGCCCTCCGGGTGGCGTAGCGCGCGGAGCAGCGCGACCAGGCCGCCTTGCGAATGGCCGATCAGGAAGAGCGGTCGCTCCGCCCCCGCGAGATCGAGAAAGGCGCCGGCATCGTCGGCGTAGGCGCTGAAGTCGTCGACATGGACGCGTGGCCCGGGGCTCATCCCGTGGCCGCGGCAGTCGCCGGCCCAAGCCGAAAAGCCGCGCGCGGCGAGGAACCGGCCGACGTGATCGTAGCGTCCGGAGTGCTCGCCGAGGCCGTGGACGATCGCGACGCCGGCGCGCGGCGCGGGCGCTGGCCACGACCGCCAGAAAAGCGCGGTGCCGTCGGCGCTCCGCGTCCAGCCCTCGGCGCGCTCGATCGTGGGCATGACGCAGTGTAGTGTGTCCGCGGAATGCGGAGGCTCGGGCGGCCGGCGATCGCGGTTGCCCTCTACGCGCTCCTCGCGATCGCCAGCTTCGTCCCCGTCTCGCTCCATCCGCGGGACACCATCGCCTACGTGGGCGACTCGCTGGAGAGCGCCTACATCGTCGCCTGGAACGTCCACCAGGCCGTCCGCGCCCCCGCGCACCTGTTCGACGCCAACGTGCTGCACCCGCACCCGCGCGCGCTGGCCTTCACCGATCACCGCCTGCTGCCGTCGCTGGCGGTGGCGCCCGTGGTCTGGGCGACGGGGAACCCGATCCTGGCCGCGAACATCGCCGTCCTCCTCGCCTGCGTGCTGGCCGCGATGGGCGGCCGGCGACTGGCGTGGCTTCTCGGCGCGGACGAGATCGCCGCCTGGGCGGCGGGCGCGCTCTACGGCTTCCACACCTACCAGGTGAACGAGGGGCCGCGCCTCAACATCGTCGCCCACGGCTTCATTCCCTTCGCCCTTGCCGAGCTCGTCCTGTACCTGCGCACCGGCGAGCGGCGTCGCGCCTGGCGGATGGCGGCGTTCATGCTCCTGCAGGGGTTGAGCTCGAACTACCACCTTCTTTATGGCGCGCTCCTAATGGGCCTCGTGCTCGCGGGGAGCGCCCTGGCGGCGCCGCGGACGGTGGCGCGCCGGATGCCCTGGCTGCTCGCCTCGGCGCTCGTCGCCGCGCTCCTCTTCGCGCCGATCGCGCTCCCGTACCTCGCGTCCGCCCGCGCGCAGGGGTACGGTCGCGACCTGCCGGCGGGAATCGATCTCGTCCACTACGTCTCCACGACGCCGACCAACCTCATTTATGGCGCCATCGGCACCGAGGTGCGACTGCAGCAGCGCGGCCCCCACTTCGTCGGCTTCCTCTCCCTGGCACTGGCCGTGGCGGCTTTCGGCCTGTGGGCGGCGGGACGCCGCGCCGACGTGCGTCCGACCATGCTCTCGTCGCGCCATTGGGTGCCGGCGGCGGCGGCCCTCGCGCTCCTCTTCGTCGCCTTGTCCCTCGGCCGCGACGTTGTGGTGCTCGGGCACGAAGTCGGGCCCGGCCCGTACCGCCTTCTCCATCGATTCGTCCCCGGCTTTCAGCTCGTCCGCATCCCCGAGCGGCTGTCGCTGCTGGCGATGCTGTTCATCGCGCTCCTCGTCGCGCGTGCGATCTCCCTCGTCGCGACGCGATGGCGGTGGCTGGCCGTCGCCCTTGCCGCCCTTGTTCCGCTCGAGCATCTCTCGACCCTGCCCGTCACCGAGCGCGTCCCCGGCGGGGGGCGGATCCCCGAGGTCTACCGCTGGATCGCGTCTCATCCCACAGGCGCGATCGCGGAGGTCCCGGTGCACGGCGAAGGCCTGGTGCGCGAAGAGACGATCGAGATGTACTTCTCCGCATATCACTTCCACCCGATCATCCACGGCTACACCGCGTACCCGCCGCTGCTCACCCGGCACCTGCGCCGCCTCGCGGGCGAGTTCCCGTCGGCTCTTTCGCTGGCCGCCCTCCGGCGCGTGGGTGTCGACACCGTGATCGTCCATCGCAGCCGCGCGCTCGCCCCCGACCTCGCGCGCCGCCTGCGCGACACGGGACAGACGGAGCGGCTGCCCGAGCTCCTCCGCGCCGCCGACCAGGATCTCTACGACCGATTGCCGGCCGCGCTGGCCGACGGCCGCATCCGGCTCGAGGCGCGCTTCGAGGGCCCGCCCGCGCGCCTTTATCGCAGCACCGCGGACGAGGTCTATCGGCTCGTCGCCGGGGATGCCGTCGCGGCCGCGCCGTTCCCCGGCGGGCGTATCGCTCGCGACGCGTCCTGGGCTTTCCGCGCCAAGGCCGGCGATCCCGCTCCCGCTTTTGACGGCGACATGCGGACGGCGTGGGCGGTCCCGCGCGCGCTGTTGGGAGATGAGTTCCTCGAGGCCACCTTCCCGCGTGCGATCCCGGTCAGCGGCATCGTGGTCCGCCTGCGCCGGGACAGCGTCTTTCCCACCCGCTTCCGCATCGCGGGGCGGGCCTCCGGGGAGTGGACCGAGATCGCGCGCTTCGACACCGGCCACGCGCTGCAGCTCCTGGATCGCCTCCTCGCCGATCCGCGCTCGGCGGCCATCGGGTTCGACCTGGGCCGGACCTGGCCGCTCGACGGCGTCCGGCTGATCGTGGAGGATGCGGGGACGAGCTTCGACGGGTGGTCGATCCCCGAGGTGGAGGTGCTCGGTCCGTAAGATGTTGTGTCCGTCCCCCTGAGGCGGGGCGTTGGGTGCTTCAATGTTCGAAGGACCTCTAAGGAGCCTCGCCGCCATGAAGACCCGCCATCCCTCGCGCAAAGCCGCCGCATGGGCGGGAGCGGCTCTTGCCGCGGCCCTGCTCGCCCCTTCTCCCGCGCACGCGCAGTACTTCGGACAGAACAAGGTCCAGTACCGCGATTTCGATTTCAAGGTCCTGAAGACCAGGAACTTCGACATCTACTACTACCCGGAGGAGGCGGACTCGGCCGAGCAGTCGGGTCGTCTCGCCGAGCGGTGGTACGCGCGGTACTCGCGGCTGTTCAACCATCGGTTCGGACGGCGGCAGCCCCTCATCCTCTACGCGAGCCATCCGCACTTCGAGCAGACCAACGTCCTCCAGGGCGCGATCGGCGAAGGCACCGGCGGCGTCACCGAAGTCCTGAAGCGCCGCGTCGTGCTCCCCATGGCGGGGCCGCTGGCGGAAACGGATCACGTCCTCGGGCACGAGCTCGTGCACGCGTTCCAGTTCGACATGACCGGGCACGGCGGCGCCACCAGCTCGTCGAACGTCCCCAACGCCGTCCGCCTGCCGCTCTGGTTCATCGAGGGCATGGCCGAATACCTGTCCGTCGGGCCGGTCGATCCGCACACCGCGATGTGGATGCGGGACGCCGCGCGGCGCGAGAAGCTTCCGACGATCCGCCAGCTGAGCGACCCGCGATATTTCCCGTACCGGTACGGCCAGGCGCTGTGGTCGTACGTCGCCGGGCGCTGGGGGGACGAGGTCGTGGCCGACGCGCTGCGCGCGGCGGCGCGGCAGTCGGACGCCGAGCGTATCCTGGAGTCGATCACCGGCCTGCCCGAGAAGGAGCTCTCCAAGCAGTGGCACCAGGCCGTGCGCGATGCGTACCGCCCGGTTTTCGAGGCCAAGCGGGAGCCGGCGGCGTTCGGGCGGCTCGTCCTCTCGGAGAAGAACGCGGGCGAGCTGAACGTCGCCCCCGCGCTCAGCCCGGATGGCAAGCAGGTGGTGTTCTTCTCCGAGAAGGACCTCTTCTCGATCGACCTCTTCGTCGCCGACGTGGAGACGGGCAAGGTGCGACGCAAGCTGATCGAGACCGCGTCCGATCCGCACTTCGACAGCCTTCAGTTCATCAACTCCTCGGGCGACTGGGATTCCACCGGGAAGCGCTTCGTGTTCGGCGGCATCCGCAAGGGCGATCCGATCCTCGTCATCCTCGATCCCGCAACGGGGCGCCGCGAGCGCGAGATCCCGTTCCCCGACCTCGGCGAGATCTACGACCCCACGTGGGCGCCGGACGGCCAGTCCATCGCGTTTTCCGCCATCGTGGGTGGCTACACCGACCTCTACGTCTACGACCTGCGCTCCGGCACCTCGCGGCGGCTCACCAACGACGCCTTCGCCGACCTCCAGCCCGCGTGGTCCCCGGACGGCCGCACGATCGCCTTCGTCACCGATCGCTTTTCGTCACGGATGGAGAGCCTGTCGATCGGGAACTACCGGCTGGCCACCATCGACCCGGGGTCGGGCGACGTCCGCCCGCTCCCGAGCTTCGAGGAGGGGAAGAACATCGACCCCGAATGGTCGGACGACGGCCGCTCGCTGTTCTTCATCTCCGACCGCAACGGGATCTCGAACGTGTATCGCCTCGACGTCGCGAGCGGCGCGCGCACCCAGGTCACCGACCTCGTGACCGGTGTCAGCGGGATCACGGCCTTGAGCCCGTCGATCTCCGTGGGCCGCGGGCGGCTCGTCTTCAGCGCGTACGAAGAGGACAAGCACCGCGTGTACGCGATCGACGACGCCACCCGCCTCGCCGGCGGGCCCATCGACGAGACCACCGATCGGCTGGTCGCGGCGTCGCTGCCCCCGGTGAAGCGCAGCTCCGACGAGGTGATCGCTTTCCGCGGCGATCCAACCTCCGGCCTGCCCGCGTCGAGCGGCTTCCAGCGCGCCGACTACAAGCCCGGCCTCTCCCTCGACTACGTCGGCCAGCCGACACTCACCGTCGGGGCCGACCGTACGCGCACCTTCGCCGGCGGTGGCGTCTCGTTCCTCTTCAGCGACGTCCTCGGGACCCACACCCTGGGCACCGTCCTGCAGGTGAACGGCGGGCTCCGCGATTTCGGCGGAGTCGTCGGGTACGAGAACCGGGCCCACCGCTGGACGTGGGGCGCCGGCATCGAGCAGATCCCGTTCGTGACCGGCAGCTTCGGATCGTTCCTCGACCGCATCGGCAACGAGCCGGTGGTGGTGGAGGACGAGGTCCTCTACCGGCAGACCAACCGGTCGCTCTCGTCGTTCATCGCGTACCCGATAAGCCGCGCCCAGCGCGTCGAGCTCTCCGGCGCGGTGCGCAACGTCGGCTTCAGCATCGAGCAGAACCGGCGGGTCTTCTCCAACGTGACCGGCCAGCTGCTCTCCGATCAGCGGGAGGACCTGCCGGCGCCGGACGGTCTCACCTACGGCGAGGTCGGCGCCGCCCTCGTCTACGACACGTCAGTGTTCGGGGCCACCAGCCCGATCCTCGGCCAGCGCTACCGCCTCGAGGTCACGCCGTCGCTCGGCCAGCTGCACTTCCTGGGCGTGCTCGCGGACTACCGGCGGTACGTCATGCCCGCGCGCCCCTTCACCCTCGCCTTCCGCGCGCTCCACTACGGGCGATACGGGAGCGGGGGCGAGGACAATCGCCTGTCGCCGCTGTTCCTCGGCTACCCCAACCTGGTGCGCGGATACGACGTCGGCTCGTTCGACGCCCGCGAGTGCGGCAACCCCAACGGGAGCTCCTGCCCCGTGTTCGACCAGCTCCTGGGCAGCAAGATCTTCGTCGGCAACGCCGAGCTGCGCTTCCCGCCCTTCGGCGCGATCACCCGCAGCCGGCACAACCTGTACGGGCCGCTGCCGCTGGAGCTCGTGTTCTTCGGCGACACTGGCGTCGCGTGGTCGGAGAGCGACAACCCGACCTTCATCCGCAACGGCACCCGGAAGCTGGTGAGCAGCATCGGCACCGGCGCGCGCGTGAACCTGTTCGGATACGCGGTCGTCGAGGTGGACTACGTGAAGCCGCTCGATCGCGACACGGGATGGAAATGGGTCTTCAACTTCAGCCCCGGGTTCTGAGGGGTAGGATCGAGGAGTGATCCGGGATTGCCTGGCCTGCGGGACGAGGAACCGTGTCCCGCCCGCCCACCTCGCGGACGTGGGGAAGTGCGGCCGTTGCAAGGCCGCCCTCCCCGCGATCAGCGAGCCGATCGCCGCCGATGCCGCGGTGTTCGCGGAAATCACCGCGGAGGCGCGGGTGCCGGTGCTCGTCGACTTCTGGGCGGAGTGGTGCGGCCCGTGCCGGATGGCGGCGCCCGAGGTTGCGAAGACGGCGAAGGCGATGAGCGGCCGGGCGATCGTGCTGAAGGTGGACACCGACGCTCACCCCGCGCTCGCGCAGCAGTTCAACGTCACGGGGATTCCGAATTTCGTGGTGATGAGGGACGGAAAGGTCGTGTTCCAGCAGGCGGGGATGGTCCGCCAGCCGCAGATGGAGAAGTGGCTGCGCGAAGCCGAGTCGTAAGAACACTGGAAAGTGGAGGACTTCATGAAGGCATTTCATGTCGGGCTGCTCGCGCTGGCCCTCGCCCTGCCGTCGTCGCAGGCCCTGGCCAAGAACAAGGGGAAGTCCAAGGGGAAGGGCGACAAGGTGGTAGTTGTCCACGAGGCGCACGGCACGCAAGGCCATCGGCGCGTCGTGTTCGTGGACACCGACCGGACGGTGTACCGCAACTGGTGGCGGTCGTCCTATTCGAACAACTGCCCGCCCGGGCTCGTCCGCGTCTCGAACTATTGCGTACCGCCGGGCCAGACGAAGCGGCGCTACGTGGTCGGCCAGGCCCTCGCCCCGACGATCGTGGTCAGCGACGTGCCGTCGGGAGTGCGGCTGCGCCCGGCGCCGGCCGGGTACCGGTACGCGTACGTGGACGGCGACCTCCTGCTGCTCGACACCACGTCCCGCATCGTCGCCGACGTCATCCAGAACATCCTCGACTGAAGACGGACGGGGGGCGCGGCCGCGCGCCCCCTCATTTGCTCCTTCCCTGAACGCGCCAGCGGGCGCAGGACCGGATCAAAGGTCGCTTAGAGTGTCGGGATGAATACGGGCATCATCTTCCCGCGGCCGTTCTGGCGCGGGGAGGGCGGAGGGCGAGAGGTCCTCTCCCTCGCCTACCCGCTGATCCTGAGCCAGATGTCGTTCACCGTCCAGGTGTTCGTTGACCGCCTGTTCCTCACCTGGTACTCCCCCGAGGCGGTGGCGGGCGCGGTCACGGGGCTGTTCGTCGTCTGGGCGGTGATCGGGCTGTGCATCGGCACCGGCGAGTACGTGACGACTTTCGTCGCCCAGTACATGGGCGCGGGCCGGCCGGCGCGGGTCGGGGCCGCGATGTGGCAGGGGATCTACTTCGCGCTCGGGGCGGGATGCGTCACCGCGGCGCTGATTCCGCTCGTCGGACCCGTGTTCGCGCTCGCCGGTCATGCCGAGGAGCTGCGCGTGCACGAGGTCGTATACGCCCGCCTGCTGCTGGCCGGGGGATTTCCCGTCGTGCTGATGGCGACCCTCGCGAGCTTCTTCGCCGGGCGCGGGCGCACGGGCGTGATCCTGGCCGTGAACGTTCTCGCCACGATCCTGAACGGCGTGCTGGATTACTTCCTCATCTTCGGCCACGGCGGCTTCCCGCGGCTCGGGGTGGCCGGGGCCGCCTACGCGACGATCACGTCGCAGGCGATGGGCGCCGCCGCGTACTTCGCGGTGATGCTGCGCGGCGAATACCGGCGGCGATACGGGACGCTCTCCGGCTGGCGCTTCGAGCGCGAGCTCTTCGCGCGCGTCGTGCGCTACTGCGTCCCCGCGGGACTGCAGTTCTCCATGGAGATCCTCGCCTTCGCGATCTTCATGATCATCGTCGGCCGCCTGGGCACAGTGCCCCTCGCCGCGAGCGGGATCGCCTTCAACCTGAACATGATCGTGTTCATGCCGATGCTCGGGTTCGGCCTCGCCGTCTCGTCGCTGGTCGGGCGCTATCTAGGCGCGGAGCGGCCGCACCTGGCCGAGCGCGTGACCTGGTCGGCGCTCTGGATGTGCCTCGTCTACATGCTCGCCTGCAGCGCGCTGTACCTGACCCTGCCCGAGCTGCTCCTCGCTCCCTATGCCGCGGGCGCGGAGTCGCGCGGGTTCCACGACGTCGCGCGCATCACCGGCGTCCTCCTGCGGTTCGTCGCCGCATACTCCTTCTTCGACATGATGAACGTGCTCTTCGCGGCCGCGCTCAAGGGCGCCGGGGACACCACCTATCCCGTGGTGGCGACGATCGTCCTCGCCTGGGGAGTGATGTTGACGCCGGCCTACCTGCTGTGCGTGCGCGGGGATGGCGGCCTGTATACCGCCTGGACCGCCGCCACCGCCTACGTGTTCTGTGTCGGGGTCCTGATGTTCCGCCGCTTCCGCCGCGGGAACTGGCGCCACATGCGCGTCATCGAGCCGGGAGTGCCGGACCTGGAGGTGGTGGCATGAGCGGACCGTCCTACTCGCCGGCGCGGCTCGTGGCCCGGCGCCTCCAGGCCTTCTTCGAAGCGAACGCGCCTATGGATCCGAGTGCGTGCCTGCCCGAAGCAGACGCGGTCGAAGAGGTCATCGCCGCCGCCTTCTGGGCCAGCCTCCGTCGCGAGGAAGGACGCGAGCCGCGGATCTCGCTCGCGCTCCTGCCCCCCGAGCGGACGGAGCGGCCGCTGCTGTTCGATGCGCGGCTCCCGCTCGACCCCG
>JANMPI010000499.1:0-8200 GCA_031369785.1 Acidobacteriota bacterium | reverse complement strand
GGGCCGCGCGGTCAGGCCGCTTCCTCGATGCCTTTCTCGGGAGCGGGCTCGCGCGACAGTCCGATCCAGAGGAGCGCGCCGGAGACCACGAGCGCGATCCCGAAGATCATCAGTTCGCGCTGGCGATCGAAGAGCAGCGAGCCGGTCGTGAACATGATCGAGTAGACGAACACGACGCCGAGGAACCAGAACCACAGGTTGCGCGCGATCTCGCCCTTCGCGCCCGCCACCCCCGTGGCGCGCTCGAGCGGCCTCCATCCCGGCCCCCCCGGACGGACGCGCAAATAGAACTTCCGCAGCACGTCGTCGCGCTCCGGGCTGGTGAGGAGCGTGGTGGCCAGCCACACGATGGTCGTCACGGCGGTGGTGATGATCAGCACGAGGCCGAAGCCGCCGGGAGTGTTGGTGTCGATCGCCGGGACCGTCCGTCCCAGCGCCCGCAATACGATCGAGACGACGAAGGCCGAAGCCATCGCCGAGACCTCGGACCAGGCGTTGATCCTCCACCAGTACCACCGGAGGATGAACACGAGCCCGGTGCCCGCGCCCAGCATCAGCAAGAGCTCCCAGGCCTTGCTGACCTGCTCCATGTAGGCGGTGGCGATGAGCGAAAGGCCTACCGTGAGCGCGGTGGCCAGGCGGGAGACCAGCACGTAGTGCTTCTCGGTCGCGTCGCGCCTGATGAAGCGCCGGTACAGGTCGTTGGTGAGGTAGCTCGAGCCCCAGTTCATCTGCGTGGCGATCGTGGACATGTAGGCGGCCGCGAACGACGCCAGCATGAACCCGCGCATGCCGTGGGGCAGGATGTCGACCATGATGCGCACGTAGTTGCCCCCCGGGTCCTCGACCCCGGCCGGGTTCTTGATCGCGCCGCCGTACAGGGCGAGCGCGCAGAGGGCGGTGATCACCCACGGCCAGCTGCGGAGCGCGTAGTGGGCGATGTTGAAGAAGAGGGCGGCGTTGCGGCTGTGCCGCTCGTCCCGGCAGGCCAGCATGTTCTGCACGACGTACCCGCCGCCCCCCGGCTCCGCGCCCGGGTACCACGACGCCCACCAGTTGAGGCTGAGCAGGGCGGCCATGGTGATGACGGGCACCGCCCACAAGGCGTCGACGGGCCAGAAGGAGAGGACCGCGTCCGCGCTGCCGAAGACGGTGCCGGCGGGGGACCCGGCGGGATGCGCGGCGGCGAGGCCTGCCTTCATCGCGTCCATGCCTCCGACCGCACGCAGCGCGTACACCGCGAGCGCGATCGCCCCGCCCATCTCGAACAGGTACTGCATGGCGTCGGTGGCGGCGACGCCGAAGAACCCGGAGATCACGGTGTAGACGAACGTCACCGCCAGGCACAGGACGATGGCCTGCCACTTGTTGAACCCGAGCGTGCCCTCCAGCACCTTGGCCATGCCCAGGTTCACCCAGCCCATGATGATGATGTTCACCACGAGGCCGAGATACGCGGCGCGGAACCCGCGCAGGAAGGCCGCCGGCTTGCCGGAGTACCGCAGCTCGGCCAGCTCGACGTCGGTCATCATCTCCGATCGCCGCCACAGCCGCGCGAAGAAGAAGACGGTGAGCATCCCCGAGGGAAGCATCGACCACCAGAGCCAGTTGCCGGCGACGCCCTGCTTGGTCACCATCTCCGTGACCGCCAGTGGCGTGTCCGCGGAGAACGTGGTGGCCACCATCGCCGTCCCCGCCATCCACCACGGCAGCGAGCGATGCGACAGGAAGTAGTCGAGCATCGTCTTCTGCGCGCGGCGGGCGAAGTACAGGCCCATGCCCAGGGTGAGCGCGAAGTACCCGGCGAGGATGGCGAAGTCGATGGGGCCGAGTTTCATGGGCGAAGCCTAGATGCTGACCGCGACCGAGTAAAGTTGATGCGGATGGTCCCTTTCGAAGACGAGCTGCGCTCCCTGCCGGGGGAGCTGATCGAGGCCGCCCGGCGCCTCCAGGGGACGCTCGTATCCGATCGCGCCGCCGACGGCGGGTTCTCCTTCATCGAGCACGTCTGGCATCTCGCCGACCTCGAAACCGATGCCTACGAGGTCCGCATCCGCCGCCTGCTCGAGGAAGACCGGCCGGAGCTGGCCACCTTCGACGGCGATGGGATCGCGGCCCGGCGGAACTACCGCACGCTCCGGCTGCGCGACGGGCTGAAGGCGTTCGGCGACGCGCGGGAGCGGAACCTCGAAGCGCTCGCCGCGGTAGAAGGCGCGGCCTGGGATCGCGCCGGCGCGCAGGAGGGGATCGGCCCGGTCACCCTGCGCGACATTCCCCGCCTGATGCACGAGCACGACGAGTCGCATCGCGCCGAGATCGAGACCCTCCTCGACGAGCTGTCCCGCCGGCGCTGACGCTCCGGCCTTCCGCGCGGCCTCCCCGGTTGGTCCGCCGGGAAGCGGCGCGCTAAACTGCCTGAATCGTGTCCGGGGCCAAGTCGAACGCGGCGGCGGTGAAGCCGTTCCTGGAGCGGATCCGGGACGGGGTCGTGGTCTGCGACGGCGCCATGGGCACGATGCTCTATTCGCGCGGCGTGTTCGTGAACCGCTGCTTCGACGAGCTCAACCTCTCGAGCGCGGCGATGGTGCGGGCGGTGCACGAGGAGTACCTCGACGCCGGCGCGGACGTGGTGGAGACCAACACCTTCGGCGCGCACCGGCTGAAGCTCGCCCCGCACGGCTACGAAGCGCAGGTCGGGAAGATCAACCGCGAGGGCGCGCGCATCGCCCGGGAAGCGGCGCAGGGACGCGGCCTCGTCGCGGGCGCGATGGGCCCGCTGGGCAAGCCGCTCGAGCCCTTCGGCAACATCGCGATGACGCAGGCGGTCGACGTCTATCGCGAGCAGGCGGAGGGGCTGCTCGAAGGCGGGGTCGACCTCTTCCAGATCGAGACCATGCCGTCCCTCGATCAGGCCAAAGCCGCGGTCGAAGCCATCCGTTCGCTGTCCGACCTCCCGATCGCCGTCGCCCTCACCTTCAACGAAGAGGGGACGACGTTCTACGGCGACAAGCCGGAGGACGTGGTGCGGACGCTCGAGGACTGGGACGTCCAGGTCGTGGGCGCGAACTGCAGCCAGGGCCCGATGCCGATGCTGGAGACGGTGCAGCGGATGGCCGCGGTCGCACGCCGGGTGAAGCTCTCCGCGATGCCGAACGCCGGCGCGCCCGCTCTCGTCGACGGGCGGTACGTGTACCTCTGCACGCCGGAGTACATGGCGTCCTACGCGCGGCGGTTCATCAGCTCCGGGGTGACCTTCGTGGGGGGCTGCTGCGGAACGACGCCCGCGCACATCCGCAACCTCGTGCGGTCGGTGCGGATGCTGCAGCCCGCGCGCGAGGTGGTGACGGTGCTGCCGCCCGCGACCGAGAAGGCGGCGCCGGCCCCCGTCCCGCGCGAGGAGAAAAGCCCGCTCGCCCGCAAGCTGGGCAAGCAGTTCGTGGTGTCGGTGGAGCTCGATCCGCCCAAGGGCGCGGACCCCGGACGCATCATCGACCGCGCGCAGTACTGCAAGGAGAACGAGGTCGACGCCATCAACGTCGCCGACGGCCCCCGCGCGTCCGCGCGCATGAGCGCGCAGTCGCTCTGCGTCCTGATGCAGGGCCGGGTGAAGATCGACACCATCCTGCACTACACCTGCCGCGACCGGAACCTGCTCGGGATCCAGTCCGACCTGCTGGGCGCGTACGCGCTGGGGCTCCGCAACGTCCTCGCCATCACCGGCGATCCGCCCAAGCTCGGCGACTACCCGGACGCGACCGCGGTCTACGACGTGGACTCGATCGGCCTCATCCGGATCATGAGCCACCTGAACCACGGCTGTGACCTCGCCGGCAATCCCATCGGGCCCGCGCTGGGGCTCCACATCGGCTGCGGCGCGGACCCGAGCAAGCCCGACCACGACAAGGAAATCCGGCGGCTGGAGGAGAAGATCAAGGCCGGCGCGGAATACATCATGACCCAGCCGGTCTACGACCCCGCGACGGTCGAGCACTTCCTTGGCTCCATCAAGCACCTCGACGTCCCGGTGCTGATCGGCATCCTCCCCCTGTACTCGCACAAGAACGCGGAGTTCCTGCACAACGAGGTGCCGGGGATGACCATCCCGGAGGACATCCGCGAGCGGATGCGCAAGGCGGGCTCCGGCGAGGAGGCGCACTCGGAAGGCGTGAGCATCGCCCAGGAGGCGCTGCGCGCGGCGCAGGACGTCGCCCAGGGCGCGTACATCATGCCGCCCTTCAACAAGGTGGAGCTGGCGGTCCGGGTCATCGAAGGGCTGCGTTGATCCTCCTCGCGGCGCTGATCGCGACCGGCGTCGCGGGAGGGCCCGTGTTCCCCGCGAATTTGGAGGAGGTGCACGTGTCGCTGAGCGTGCGCGACGCCAAGGGGAAGCCGGTGACCGCGCTCTCCGCCCGCGACTTCGAGGTCACGGAGGACGGCCGCCCGCAGATCATCCAGCTCTTCGCCCGCGGCATCGACGAGGGACAGGACACCGCGGCCGCCCGCGAGGCGCTCGCCCTCGATCTGGGGCTGCTCCTCGACACGAGCTCGAGCATGCTCGAGGAGCTGAAGCTCTCCCAGGAGGCGGCGTCCCGGTTCCTGGAGGCCATCCCGCGTGCGCGCGAGCTTTACACCATCTTCTTCGACGAGGACATCCGCGTCTCGCGCTACGACAGCGAGAACCAGCAGGGACTGTTCGACCGCATCCACGCCGCGAAGGGCGGCGGCAACACCGCGCTCTACGACGCCATCGCGGTCTACCTCTCGCGCGTGCAGGACGGCTCCGGCCGCAAGGTGCTCGTCCTCTTCACCGACGGGGAGGACACCCAGAGCGCGCTCGCCTTCAGCGACGTGCTCAAGCTCGTGCGCTCGGGGCGGGTGACGATCTATCCGATCGCGTTCGGCATGTACGGCGGCGGGGCCTCGCGAACGCTGCGGCCGCGGGCGGTGCTGGAGCAGCTGGCCTCCATGACCGGGGGGCAGGTCTTCACGCCCCGCAGCTCACGGGACCTTGCCGCGATCTACGACCGCATCCTCGAGGACCTGGCCGCGCAGTTCGTAATCGGCTACGTGTCGGACAACCCGGCGCGCGACGGCCGGTTCCGCAAGATCAAGGTCACGGTGAAGGTACCGGGCCTCACCGTGCGCCACCGCACGGGGTATACGCCGCACGAGGACGAGGTCACCGACCAGACGCGTTGACGCGCGCTCGCCGGTTTCAGTCCTTGCCCGCGATATGGTCCTTCAGGTGCTTGGCGAAGGACTCCGCAGCAGACTGGAAGTTCCCCTTCTTGACGTTGTAGGAGAACACGACGCCGGTGCTTTCCTTGTCGATGACCATGATCGACGCGTTGAAGTGCGAGCTTCCGGCGGCCGAGCCGAGGACCGCGATCTTTGCGATCTTGGTGGCGGTGCTGTCCTCGCGCGCCGACGACGTGTGGCGGATGACGAACTCCGCGCGATCGGGATCGGTCACGATGAGGACCGGGACCTTCTTCTTGCCGAGCGCGGCGGCGATGGCCACGCCGAAGTCGCCGTACAGCGCCGGGTTCTTCGAGTTGGACGCGTCCATCGTCTCCGCTTCCTCGATGAAGATGCGGGCGCGGGCGGGAACCCGATCATGAAACGCCGGGTCCTCGCTTACCGCGAGGGTCGCGCTTGAAAAGACGAGAGCGGCGAGGACAGTGAGCATGCGACGAGGGTACCCGGTGCGCTTTTCCAGTCAAGCCCTTGTGCGCCTTATATCGAGGGGACGCGGCGATGGCCTCCACATGGCCTGGGCGTCCTCAGCCATTCGGGGGGCCAAGGGCGGCAACCAACGCCGAGGGATCCTCTACGCTGACGCGCAGCTGGCTGAGCCCCACCGGAATCCCGATCACGTAGCCGCGTTGCGCGGGGCTCAACTCGACCTTCACCATCCCTCGTCCCGAGCCGTTCACGAGCCAGCAACCCCCGAGCCCGTGCACGCCCCGGCTCAGTGGCCGCCTAGCGTCGAGCGTCGCGGACGTGATCGCCGACCGCGCGAAGCGTGACCGGAAGGCCCAGCTCATACGGACCTCGACGTCCGTTTCGCCCACCGTCACCGATGCATCCGACGGCGGCAAGAACGAGAGGATGGAGATGACGCGGTACCAGGAATCGAAGCGGATCGGGAACCGTGTCAGCGCTACTCCTTCGCGCCCGAGAGCTTGTCCAGCCGCGCTTCCAGCGCGCGCAGCTTCCTGAGCATCTCGGGCAGGCGCGGGAACACGGCGCTCGCCTTCAGCCAGGCGCGGTTCTCGATCCCCGGATAGCCGGAGACGATCGCGCCGGCATCGACGGAGGCAGGGATGCCCGTCTGCGCGGTGGCGATCGCGCCGTCGCCGATGGTGAGATGTCCCGCGACGCCCACTTGGCCGGCCAGCGTCACGCGATTGCCGACGTGCGTCGAGCCCGCGATCCCCACTTGTCCGGCCAGCACCGTGTCCTGGCCGATCACCACCGAGTGCCCGACCTGCACGAGGTTGTCGATCTTGGTCCCGCGGCCGATCCGCGTCTCGCTCATCGCTGCGCGGTCGATGGCGGCCAGCGCGCCGATCTCCACGTCGTCCTCGACCACCACGATCCCGACCTGCGGGATCTTCTCGTAGCGGCCGTTCTGGTCGCGGGCGAAGCCGAAGCCGTCGCCGCCGATCACGGCGCCGTTCTGCACGACCACGCGATGGCCGAGGCGGCACCGCTCGCGGACCTGCACGCCGCTGTGCAGCACGCAGTCGTCGCCGACCGTCACATCCTCATAAAGGACGGCATGGGGGTGGACGACGGACCGCGCGCCGATGACCACGCGGGGGCCGATCACCGCCAGCGCTCCGACGTGCACGCCGGCCCCGAGCCGCGCGGAAGGATCGACGACGGCGGAGGGATGCACCCCTGCGGCCGGCCGCGCCTGCGGATGCAGGAGCGACGCCGCCCGCGCGTACGCGAGATAGGGATTGGGCGAGAGGAGGCTTGGGATCGCGGTCTCGACCGTCGGGGCGAGGATCACCGCCGAGGCGCGCGTGGTGGCGAGGCACGCCGCGTACTTGCGATTGGCCACGAAGGTGAGATCACCGGGGCCGGAATCCTCGATCCCCGCCACGCGGTGGACCTCGATGGCTCCATCGCCGCGCAGCGTGCAGCCCAGCCGCTGCGCCAGGTCGCGGAGGATCACCCCGTCGCGGCCCCGCGCGCGGGACCCGCGCCCGCCCCGATGTTCACCGCGCCGTTCAGCAGGGCGCCGTCGCGAACGGAGAGGCTCTTCGCCTCGACCGCTCCGTCGACGCGCGCCTTCTCGAGGAGGACGAGCGAGCGCGTGGTCAGCTCGCCCTTGAAGGCGCCCGAGATCTCGACCACGTCGGCGGTCACCCGGGCGTCGACCCGCGCCCCTTCGCCGATCAAGAGCTTGCCCGTCATCGCGATCTCGCCCTTGAACCGGCCCAGCACCTGGGCGTCCTTTCCCTTGAGGATGCCCTCGAATTCAGCGTCTGCGTCGACGGAGGTGGGAGCCATGCGGGTCATTCTAGCGCGGGCCACCGGAAGGACGTTCCGGGGCTGGCGGGCCCGTCGTAAAATGGGGGGATGGCCGAAGCCACAAAAGACTTCCTGGCCCGCCACAAGGGGGACGACCGCCGCCTCGCCCCCGCCCAGGCGGACAGCCCCTTCGAGCTGGTCAGCGACTTCGAGCCCAAGGGCGACCAGCCGCAGGCCATCTCCGAGCTGGTCACCGGCCTCGAGCGCGGGGACAAGCACCAGGTGCTGCTGGGCGTCACCGGCAGCGGCAAGACCTTCACCATCGCGTCGGTGCTGGCGAAGGTCAACCGTCCCGCCCTCGTCCTCGCCCACAACAAGACGCTCGCCGCCCAGCTCTACCAGGAGTTCACGTCCTTCTTCCCGAAGAACGCGGTCGAGTACTTCGTCTCCTACTACGACTACTACCAACCCGAGGCATACGTCCCGCAGGCCGACCTCTACATCGAGAAGGACAGCTCGCGCAACGACGACATCGACCGTCTGCGCCACGCGGCGACGTCGAACCTCCTCTCGCGACGCGACGCGATCATCGTCGCCTCGGTCTCCTGCATCTACGGCCTCGGCTCACCGGAGGAGTACGAGAAGCGGGTCGTCCACCTGACCGTCGGCGAGGAGGTCGATCGCGATCTGATGTTGCGGAAGCTGATCGACATCC
>JANMPI010000479.1:0-8151 GCA_031369785.1 Acidobacteriota bacterium | reverse complement strand
CGCGGCGCGGGCCGCGTCGAGGAGCTCGGCCTCTCCCAGCGCGTGCTCGCCACCGTTCATACCGGTGGCAAGGCGCTCGGGTCGGCGGGGGCCTGGGTCGCGGGCTCTCGCCTCCTCGCCGACACCCTGGCCCAGACCGCGCGCACGTTCGTCTACACGACGGCGCCCATGCCCGCGCTCGTCGGCGCCTTGAATGCGGCCCTCGACATCGTGGCCGCGGAGCCCGAGCGGCGCGCCGAGGTCCACCGCAAGGCGCGGCTGCTGCGGGGCGCATTGGGCGCCGCCGCCGGCACGCAGTCGTCTCCCATCGTCCCGCTCCACGTCGGGGAGAACGACGCCGCGGTCGCCCTCCAGGACGCGCTCCTCGCGGAAGGATTCGATTGCCGCGCGGTGAGGCCGCCCACCGTTCCCGCGGGCACCGCCCGGCTGCGGGTGACCGTCCGCTCGCCCGTCGCGGATGCGGACCTGCTGCGGTTCGCGGCCGTAGCCTCCCGCCTGCTCACGCCCGCCGCCGCCGTTCCCGCGCGTTGACCGCGAGCCGTGACGACATCCGGCGCTGGGACGTCGAGCACGTCTGGCACCCGTTCAGCCAGATGGCCGAGTACGCGGCCTCGGATCCCGTCGTCATCGTCGCCGGCGAAGGGCGTCACCTCATCGACGACGAGGGGCGGCGGCTCTTCGACGCGACGTCCGCACTCTGGTGCAACCTCCTCGGCCATCGCGTCCCCGAGATCGACGACGCCGTCCGCGACCAGCTGGGGCGGATCGCGCACTCGACGCTTCTCGGCGCCACTCATCCCGGGGCGGCGGAGCTGGCGCGGCGGCTGGTCGAGATCGCACCGCCCGGCCTCGACCACGTCTTCTTCTCGGACAACGGCGCGACCGCGGTGGAGGCGGCGCTCAAGATCGCGTTCCAGTACCGGCGGGCGACCGCCGGCCGTGACGCGGCGTCGCGCGCGACCTACCTGAGTTTCGAGAACGCGTACCACGGCGACACCCTCGGCGCGGCTGCGGTGGGCGGGGTCGATCTCTTCCACGAGACGTTCCGCCCGCTGCTCATGCCGTGCCTCAAGGTCCCATCGCCCTACGCGTACCGCTGCCCGCAGGGGCACGGGTCGGACGCCTGCGGCGCGCATTGCGCGGAAGCGCTGGAGTCCGTCCTCGCGCGGGAGGAGGGGCGCGTGTGCGCGGTCGTCCTCGAGCCCGGCGTGCAGGCGGCGGCGGGAATGATCGTGATGCCGGACGGGTTCCTGCCCCGCGTGGCCGCGTCCTGCCGGCGCCACGGCGCGTTGCTGATCCTCGACGAGGTCGCGACCGGCTTCGGCCGCACCGGATCGCTCTTCGCCTGCGCCCGCGAAAACGTCGTCCCCGACCTGCTGTGCGTGGCCAAGGGGCTGACCGGCGGATATCTCCCCGTGGCGGCGACGCTCGCCACCGACACCGTGTACCGCGCGTTCCTCGGCCGCTACGAGGAGTATCGGCACTTCTTCCACGGCCACACCTACACCGGCAACCCGCTCGGGTGCGCCGCTGCGCTGGCCACGCTGCGCCTGCTCGCCGACGGCCGCATCGTCGGCGACGTGCCGCGGAAGGCCGGCGTGCTCCGCGACGCGCTGGCGGGAGTGGAGGCGCACGCCAACGTCGGCGAGGTCCGGCAGGCGGGTTTGATGTGCGGCATCGAGCTCGTCGCCGATCGCGCGACGCGGGAGCGCTTCCCCGCCGCCGATCGCGTCGGCCACCACATCGGGCTCGCGCTGCGCGCGCACGGCGTTTTCCTGCGGCCGCTCGGCGACATCCTGGTCGTGATGCCGCCGCTCACCTCCCCCGACGAGGAGCAGCGCGATCTCGGCGCGGCCATCGAAGCGGTCCTCGTCGAACGCTTCGACCCCGCTAAACCTTCGTAAGTTCAGCGAGGCGGGGCGCCAGGAGCTGCGCGACCTCCCAGGGATCGGTGGTGTCCTGGCGGGGGAGTGACAGGCAGCGGACTCCCGGAAGCATCCGGGCGAGGGCGGCGGGATTGGTGGCCTCCGCGAGATCGGGCGCCGACGAGGCACCGTTCAGGATGATGGCCGCCACCGCGACGCCCCCCGCGCGCAGCGCGGCCACCGTGAGGGCGATGTGGTTCAGGGTCCCGAGCCCGGGCCGCGCGACGACGACCGCCTGCAACGCGCAGGCGGATGCGAGGTCGAGAGCGGTGTAGCCCCCCCCCGCGAGGGGGACCGCGACCCCACCCGCGCCCTCGACGACGACCACATCGTGCCCCGCGCGCAACGCACGAATGCGCGCTTCGATCGCGCGCGGATCGACCACGAGCCCCGCACGTTCCGCCGCCACGGCGGGCGCCAGACCTTCGGCGAGGCTGATCAAGGGACGTGCGAGTGGGTCGTCTTCGGCGGAAGCGCGGGCCAGGATGGCGGAATCGGCGACGGCGGCGGGCCCGATCCCGGTTTCCGCGGGCTTGAACCCGATCGCGCGCCGCCCGCTCTCGCGCAAGGCCAGCACCAGCGCCGCCGCCACCACCGTCTTCCCGACCCCGGTGTCCGTGCCGGTGACGAGAAAATCCGTTCGTCCCAAGCTTGCGCGTTGGCCTATCACGGCAGGCTTCGCCGCGCGCACCGCGGACAGGCTCGTCCCCAGCGACCACACCCATGCGACCGCGAACACCAGCACGCCCGCGAGCCCGACCGCGAAGTGCGCGCCCCCATCCGACGGGAAGTACCCCTCCTCCGCCCACTGCCGCGCGAGCTGGACGAGCCACCAGACCGACATCGCCCCGCCGCAGGCGGCGATCGCGGCTTGCGCGAGACCAGCCGTGCGGCGCCGCACGAGGAGCGATCCCAGGCCGGGAAGGACGAGCAGGTTGACCCCGACGCTCGTCCACGCGCGCGTCTCGTCGATGGGCCCCGACGCCCATTCGCGGCGCAGCGTCCGGTAGGTGCCGAAGTTCGTGGCGCCTACCCCTGGACGGGAGCCGTCTGCGGCAGCGCCGAGCGCCCGGCGCGGAAGAGAAGCACGGCAAGGCCGATGACGATGGCGAGCCCCAGGATCGATCCCGGGAGGCCGCCGAGGTGCGCGAACGAGCGGTCGCCGAAATGGATGCCCGCCAGCGCCGCGCTCCATCCCGCCTGCGGCCAGTACTTCTGCGCGGCGATGATGAACGCGATGGTCACGCCGGCCAGCCCTTCGCCCGCGATCATTCCCGACGACGCGAGCACCCCGGGATCGCTCTCCGGCGCCGGCCCCGCGCGTCGCGCGTCCACCATGCGGCGCACGATGCCGCCGAGGAAGATCGGCGTGAGGCTGCCCAGCGGCAGGTAGATGCCGATCGCGAAGGAGAGGCCCGGGAGCCCGGCCAGCATCGCGCAGAGCGCGAACATCGCGCCCGTCCCCACGAGCCCCCAGGGCAGCGCCCCCGCGAGTACGCCGTCGATCACGGTGCGCATGAGCGTCGCCTGCGGCGCGGGCAGGTCCGGCGACCCGAACGAGTACGCCTTGCCGAGGACGAGCACGGTGGCGGCGACCGCCCAGCACGCGAACGCCGCCCCGATGAACTGCCCGAGCTGCTGCCGTGCCGGCGTCGCGCCCACGAGCTGGCCCGTCTTCAGGTCCTGCGAGATGTCGCCGGCCTTGGAGGCGGCGACGCAGACGACGGTGCCGACGGTGAGGATCGCTGCCCGGGCCATGAGGTCGGTCCACCCGAGCGCTACGAACACGACGGAGGTGCCGAGGAGCGTGACCAGCGCCATGCCGGAGGTCGGATTCGACGACACGCCGATGAGGCCGACGATGCGGGAGGACACCACGACGAAGGCGAGTCCGAACACGGCGACGCCGAGCGCGGCCACGAACCGCGGTCCCGCCCCCATGTTGCCGCCGAGCAGGCCGGGGACCGCGAACAGCGTGAGCACCACCACCACGGGGGCGGCGATCACCACCCATCCGGGGATGTCGCGATCGGTGCGGGGCACGGCGCTTCCGTCCGCGGCCACATCGCCGCCGCGCAATCCGGCGAAAACCGCCTTCAGGGACGACCACATCGTCGGCAGCGCGCGGATGACGGTGGTGATCCCGGCCGCGGCCACCGCGCCCGCGCCGATGTAGCGGACGTAGCGTCCCCAGATCTGGCCCGCGGACAAATTGGCGATGGTGTCCTTCGTCTCCGGGAACAGCGGCGTCGTCAGTCCCTGGCCGACGAGCGCGATCAGGGGAATGAGGACGAGTGCGGAGATCAGGCTGCCCGACACCATGATCGCGGACTGGCGATACCCGAGGATGTAGCCGACGCCGAGGAGCGCGGGCGCGATCTCGAGCGAGAGCTCGGCCTTGGGAATCACCGGGATGTGCGCGCGCAGCTCGCCGGGGAGCAGCGCAATGCCGCCGAGGACGAGCTTCACCAGAGCGCCGACCGCGAGGCCGATGAAGATCCAGCGGCCGCCCGCCGATTGCGCCGCGGTTGCCTTCAGGACCTGCGCGCAGGCGGTGCCTTCCGGGTACGGCAGCTCGTCCGCGCTGCGCACGATGAGCAGGCGGCGCAGGGGGACCATGGCCGAGATGCCGAGCACTCCGCCCATGAAGGCCAGTATCGCGACCTGCCACAGCGGCGGGGCGAATCCCCACATGAAGAGCGCGGGGATCGTGAAGATGGTGCCCGAGGCCATCGACGAGCTGGCGGAGCCCATCGTCTGCGACATGTTCGCCTCGAGGATCATCCCGGGGCCGACACGCTGCGTGCGGAAGAAGGCGACGGTGAGGACGGCGATGGGGATGGACGTGGAGACGGTCAGGCCCACCCGCAGGCCGAGGTAGGCGTTGGCGGCGCCGAAGATCACCCCGAACACGATCCCCGCCACCGCGGCGCGGAGGGTGAATTCGGGGAGGTCGTCGCTAGCCGCCGCCGGCATCGATGCCATCGCGCTCCGCGATGATACCGTGCCGGCGACCGAGGATGCCGCTATTGCTTCGGCTTGCGCGCCGCCGCCGGGTGCGGGCCCCAGAACGCCGCGTCGTAGGCCATGAACTGCGGGAGGGGCCGGCTGATCTCCGGGCGCATGGCATAGGTCGCCATCGTGCTGTCGGTCACGACGTCGGCGACGATCATGCGCTGCTGTCGCGCCGCGTCGGGGCCGCCGAGAGCGGCTTCCATCGCCTTCTGGTCCCCATCGGCGCGCGCGGAAACGTCGTCCCATTCCGAAAGCGACCGCACGGTGCTGAAAATCACGTAGGTATTCGCGGCCGCGCCGCTCACCACCTGGTACACCGCGGTGTGGGAGTCCATGTTCGCCTTCTCGCGCGCCGCGATCTGGCCCTTCAAATACTCGACGTAGTCGACCCCGCGTCCGGGCTTGATCCGCACCGTGCCCATCGTCATGTAACGCGCGCGCGCCACGTCCTCCATTCCGCCCGGGCGATAGCTGAGGTCGGCGCGGTAGCGGCAGATCATCGTGCGTTGCGCGGTGTGCATGTCGCCCTTCTGCTCGACGGCGTCCAGGTCGGCGGCCAGCGCGGCATTGGACTTGAGCGCGCTGTCGAAGGCCTCGCGGGCGGTCTCGTAGGCTGCGAACGACGGGTGCGCCTCGAGGTAGAGGACCGCGTTCTCGTCCCCGGAAATGGGGGTGAGGCCGATCCGGTAGTTCGCCGCATTCGCGCGCGTGGCGACGGAAACGTAGGCGGCGGCGACCTTCGTGTGCGCGCCCATCGTGCCGGGCTTGAGCTCTTCACGGGTGATGACGAGGACCTTCGGCGGCCCCGAGGGTTGCTCCTGGGCCGAGACGACGCCGGCGAAGGCGGCCGAGACCGCGAGCAAGGCAAGACCATAGCTGCGCATGGGAGTGTCCTTTCAGAGGGATAGCGGGCGGACTCTACGTCGCGGCGAAATCCGCTGTCAAACACTACAATCGGCCACTCTCGGAGGCTCCATGAAGTGCGTCCTCGCCGGCTCGATCCTCTTCCTCGCCCTCGCGGGAACGGCGCCGGCGGATCGTGTCTTCCTGAACGGCCGCATCTGGACCGGGGATCCCGCGCGCCCATGGGCGACCGCGCTCGCGGTCCGCGGCGAGAAGCTGATTGCCGTCGGCAGCGATGCCGAGGCGCGCGCCCTCGTGGGCAAGGGCACGGCGGTCGTGGACCTGCAAGGGCGCTTCGTCGCGCCGGGATTCAACGACGCGCACATCAACTTCCTCGTGGTGGAGACGATCGACCTCGGCCCGGACCAGACGGTGGAGGCGATCCAGCGCCACATCCGCGCTTACGCGGCGGCGCACCCCGACCGCGCGTGGATCGCCGGCCGCGGATGGTTCTACGGCGCCTTCCCCGGCGGCATGCCGCATCGTCGCCAGCTGGACGAAGCGGTGCCCGATCGGCCGGCGTTCATGACCGGCTACGACGGCCACACCGGATGGGCGAATAGCAAGGCGCTCGCCGCGGCGGGAATCACCCGCAACACGCCCGACCCGACCGGCGGCGCGATCGTCCGCGACGCTTCCGGCGAGCCGACGGGCGTGCTCAAGGAATCGGCGCAGCGCCTCGTCCGCCGCCTGCTTCCCGAGCCGACGGCGGCGGAGCGCTATGAAGGTCTACGCAAGCGCCTCGCCCAGGCGGCGTCATATGGGCTGACCTCGATCCAGAACGCGTCGTTCCAGGCCGAGGACCTTCCCGCCTACGAGCGCGCCCTCGCGGAGGGCGTGCTCACCGTCCGCGTCTACTGGGCCCTTCCGTTCGAGAAGGACCCGCCCGCGTCGGACATGGCGCGCTTCGACGCGCTGCGCGCGCGGTACCGCGGCCCGATGATCAAGTTTGGCGCCGCCAAGGGTTTCCTCGACGGCGTGGTGGAGAGCAAGACGGCGGCGATGTTCGACGAGTACGCGACCGGCGGCGGCGCGGGAGCGCTCAACTGGAGCGACGACGACCTCTTCCGCACCACCGCGCTCTACGATCGCGAAGGCTTCCAGATCTTCTTCCACGCCATCGGCGAGCGCGCCATCGACCAGGCGCTTCGCGCCTACGAGCACGCCGCGCGCGTGAACCGCACCTCGGGCCGCCGGCACCGCATCGAGCACATCGAGGTCCCGCGCCTCCGCGATCTCGCGCGCTTCAAGGCCGCGGGCGTCATCGCCTCCACCCAGGCCCTCTTCGCGAACCCGGACCAGAACACGCTCGAGGTGTACGCCGCGAACCTCGGACCGGAGCGGGCGTCGCGGGCGATGCCGTTCCGGTCCATCGACGCCGCCGGGGTGCGGCAGGCGTTCGGATCGGACTCGCCGGTCTTCTCGATGGAGGCGCTCACCGGGATCTACGCCGCGGTGGCGCGGATGACCCCCGAGGGCAACCCCGCCGGCGGGTGGCAGCCGCAGGAGCGGATCACGGCCGAAGCGGCGCTGCGCCACTTCACCGCCGACGCCGCGTACGCGAGCTTCGACGAGGACCGGAAGGGGACGCTGGCCGCGGGCAAGCTGGCCGACTTCGTCGTGCTGTCCGACGACATCCTCGCGCCCCCCGCGGAGCGGATCCTGCGCGCGAAGGTGCTGCTCACGGTGATGGGCGGACGCGACACGTTCCGCTCGCCGGCATTCTGATGGCGGCCGCGACCTACGCCGGCAGGTCCATCGTCCTCACCGGCGCGTCGTCGGGGATTGGCCGCGCGCTGGCCCTTGCCCTGGCTGCGCAGCGGCCGCGGCTGGTGCTGGCCGCGCGCGACGCCGAGAGCCTGACCGACGTCGCCGGCGAATGCCGCGCCCTCGGCGCGGAGGCGATGGTCGTGCCCACCGACGTGTCCGATCCGCAGGCCGCGGCGTTCCTGATCGAGACCGCCGTCTCCGCTTTCGGCGGGATCGACGCCCTCGTGAACAACGCCGGGATCTCGATGATCGCGCGCTTCGACGAGGTGACCGACCTCTCGCTGTTCGAGTCACTGATGCGCGTCAACTACCTGGGCGGCGTGTACCTCACGCACCACGCGCTCCCGCACCTGAAGGAGCGGCGCGGTCAGATCGTGGTGATGGCGAGCCTCGCCGGGCTCACCGGCGTGCCGACCCGGACCGGCTACGCGGCCAGCAAGCACGCGGTGATCGGCTTCTTCGATTCGCTGCGCATCGAGCTCGCGGGCAGCGGCGTCGACGTCACCATCGTCGCCCCCGACTTCGTGGTCTCCGAAAT
>JANMPI010000470.1:0-2540 GCA_031369785.1 Acidobacteriota bacterium | reverse complement strand
ACGCCGCTGGGCGTCTCCACGATGCGATCGGCGATGCGCGATCCGCGCACGTCGGCCACCGCGAGGCGGGTGCGCGTCGGCCCCACGTCGATCCCGGCGACGTACCAATGCCGCGCGTTCAGCTCCATGAACAACGGGCGGCGGCCTCCGCTCGAGGGACCGGTGCCCAGGTCCTTGACGACGCCGCTGCGGATGAGATCGGCGGCCAGGCTGCCCACGGTGGGCGCGGAGAGCCCGGTCGCTTCGATCAGCTCCGCACGCGTGAAGGTGCCCTCGCGGTCGAGCGCGACGTTCAGGACGCGCTCGAGGTTCAGCCCGCGCAGGTGCGCGGCATGGCGGGCTCCGCCGTCGTCGGCCGGGCGCGGTGTCCTCGTCGGCATGGGAAAGCGAAGTCTAGACGCTAATAGTAAAAGTGTCTAAGAAAGTTTGCGGAAGCGGGTCCGACGGCATTACGCTCGCGCCGCGGCCCGCTTCCCGCCCCCCGGAGGACTCATGACGCGATCGTTGCCAACGTTCCTCGCCTTGATCCTGGCCGCCGGCGCTTCTCTCGGTGCCGAAGTCGCGGGGCCGGAGCGCATGCCGCTCGCGCAGTGGACGATCCGCTCCTCGGCCGGCCTCGCCGCGCGCGGCGATGCGCTCTCCACCGCGGGTTTCGCCACCGACGGCTGGCACCGGGCGCGGGTTCCGAACACCGTGGTCGCGGCGCTGGTCGAGGACGGCACGTATCCGGACCCCTACTTCGGCATGAACCTCCGCGCGATCCCGGGGACGACGTACAAAATCGGGGAGCGGTTCACCCTCATCCCCACGCCGCCGGAGAGCCCGTTCAAGCCCGCGTGGTGGTACCGGACGGAGTTCGACCTCCCGGCTTCGAAGGCCGGCCGCCCGCTGTGGCTGCACTTCGACGGCATCAACTACCGCGCGAACATCTGGGTGAACGGGACGCAGATCGCCCGGGCGACGGACGTCGCCGGTGTCTTCCGCCGCTACGAGTTCGACGTCACGCGCGTCGCGAAGCCGGGGGCGGCCAACGCGGTGGCGGCGGAGGTGTTCGGCCCCGAGCCGACCGACCTCGCGATCATGTGGGTGGACTGGAACCCGACCCCGGCGGACAAGAACATGGGGCTCTGGGGCGACGTGTACCTGACCGACAGCGGTCCGCTGGCGCTGCGGAACCCCCACGTGATGACGAAGCTCGACCTGCCTTCGCTGACGACGGCGCGGATCACGGTGACGGCCGAGGTGCGCAACGCCACCGACCATGCCGTAGCCGGCGTCGTGCGCGGCGCGATCGAGGGCGCTCGATTCAGCCAGCCCGTGTCACTCGCCGCCGGAGAGACGCGGACGATTCGATTCACGCCGGCGGAATCCGCCGATCTCACGCTCAAGAATCCCCGTGTCTGGTGGCCGTACCGGATGGGCAGGCCCGAGCTCTACACGCTGGACCTCGCCGTGGAGGCGGATGGCGCCGTCTCCGATCGCCAGCAGGTGCGCTTCGGCGTGCAGGAGATCACGTCCGAGCTGACGCCCGCCGGCCATCGCCTGTGGAAGGTCAACGGCCGGAACATCCTCATCCGCGGGGGGGGCTGGGCCTCGGACATGCTGCTGCGCCCCATCACCACCGAGCGCGCGCGCACCGAGATGCGCTACGTGAAGGAGATGGGCCTCAACACCATCCGCCTCGAGGGCAAGCTGGAGACGGACCAGTTCTACGACCTCGCGGACGAGGAAGGCATCCTCACCATGCCCGGCTGGTGCTGTTGCGACCAGTGGGAGCACTGGGACAAGTGGGACGCCGAGGACCATCGCGTCGCGCCGGCGTCGCTGCACGACCAGATCGTCCGCCTGCGCAATCATCCGAGCGTCGCGGCGTGGTTCAACGGCAGCGACTTCCCTCCCCCCGCAAAGGTCGAGCAGGCGTACCTCGACGTGCTCGCGAAGCTCGAGTGGGACAAGCCCGCGGTGTCGAACGCCACCGACACGCCGGGGCCGGTGAGCGGCCCGTCCGGGGTCAAGATGCGTGGGCCGTACGATTACGTCGCCCCTGCGTACTGGCTCACCGACACCAAGAACGGCGGCGCCTTCGGTTTTGCGACCGAGATCGGGCCCGGCGGCGCGGTACCGCCGATCGAGAGCCTGAAGCGCATGCTGCCGCCCGACCACCTGTGGCCGATGGACGAGTTCTGGAAGTTCCACGCCGGCGGCGACGAGTTCAAGGACCTGACGCTCTTCACCCAGGCCCTCGAGGGACGGTACGGGAAGGCCACGAGCGCCGAGGACTACGCGCGCAAGGCCCAGGCCCTCGCGTACGACAACCATCGCGCGATGTTCGAGGGCTACGCGCGCAACAAGTACGTCTCCACCGGCGTCATCCAGTGGATGCTCAACAATGCCTGGCCGTCGATGATCTGGCACCTCTACGACTACTACCTGCGTCCCGGCGGGAGCTACTTCGGGACCAAGAAGGCCGCCGAGCCGCTACACGTCCAGTACTCGTACGACGATCGCTCCGTCGCCGTGGTCAACGATCTCCAGCAGCC
>JANMPI010000457.1:0-5672 GCA_031369785.1 Acidobacteriota bacterium | reverse complement strand
AATACGTCGCCCGCCCGTACTTCTCGTACAAGCGCTCCAGCGCCCGCTCGTCGCCAAGCGCCAGCCGCTCGATGAGCTCTTCGTCGCGGGCCTGAACGTTCTCCACGCGCGGCTCCGTTTGCCTTCCATCCCTTCGGCGCGACCACGAAGTAGGGGACCTTCGTCCCGTCCTTCGACGTCGCCTCGTACTGCATCACCGTCATGCCGGTGGGATCGAAGAAGGCCGGCATCGTCTTGACCTTCTCCGGGGCCGCGCCGCCGCTCGAGAGCCACAGCGAGCTCGGGGTGAGGAAGTCCGTGTAGGAGACGAAGTAGACGTCGGCGAAGTCGCTGGCGGCCGGGATCGAGGCCGCGCCTTGCCCGGGAAGCGGCACCTCGGAGCGTGTCCACTTGCCTCCGGCCAGCGAGTGTGAAGTGAGCCGGCTGCGCACGTTGTCGAGGGTGAGCACGAGCACGCGATCGCGCGTCGAGCCGACGCCGGCCAGCGACACGCGCTCGCTCGGCTCGAACAGGGTCTGCAGGGCGGGCTCGCCGCGCAGCAGGCCGCCGAGATCACCGGCCAGGAGCGCGCCGGAGCGGTACGTCGTGCCCCTCACCGTCCAGTCCGTGCGCAGCGAGAAGAGGACCTGGTCCTTGAAGATGCCGGAGAGGTCCGCGTCCTCCGGGATGTCGAGGTGGACGAGACGGTCGCCCAGGCGCAGGTAACTCACCTGCTTGTAGAAGGCGGGGACGCGGATGACGAGGTCGTAGTTGCCTTCCGGCGTGCGCAGCGTATTGCCGTAGGAGGCGACGTCCTTGTCCTGGCCTTCGAAGACCGTCGTGGCCTCGGCGAGCGGCGTGCCGCGCTTCCACAGCTTCACGACGCGCGGGTAGCCGGAGGTGGTGAGCGAGCCCGGGCCGAAGTCGGTCCCGACCCACAGCGTGTCCGGATCCCGCCAGGCCACCGACGACTTCGCCTCCGGCAGCGTGAAGCCGCCGGAGACGAACGCCCTGGTGACGGTGTCGAACTCGCGGACCACGGTCGCGTCGGCGCCGCCACGGGAAAGCGACACCAGGCACTTCCGATAGTCGGGGGCCAGGCAGTCCGCGCCCTTGAAGTCCCACGGCATGCTCTCGGCCTTGCCCAGCGCGTCGACGTCGATCACCGTCTCCCAGGCCGGCGCGGCGGTGCGGTACGACTCGAGGGTCGTGCGGCGCCATAGCCCGCGCGGGTTCTGCTCGTCCTTCCAGAAGTTGTAGACCGCCGTGCCGAGGAGGCTCGGGGTGGGGATCTTGTCCTTCGAGTTCAGGATCGCGAGCGTCTTCTCGTAGATCGGCCGGTACTCGGGCCGCGCCTCGAGCTCGGGCAGCGAGCGCGCGTTCTGCTCCTTCGCCCACGCCAGCGCCCGCGGGCTCTCGACGTCCTCCAGCCACGCGAACGGATCGGGCTCGTCCATGGCCAAGCATAGGCACGGGGCGAGCGTCGCGGTGAGCATCAGGAGCAGGGGTCGGCGCATCGTGTGCCTCCTCGCCGCCGATCATACGATTTACACTGCTTGCCGAATGTCAGATGTTGTTTCCGCCCGCGACGTCGGGCTCGTGCGCGCCATCGGCCTGTTCGGCCTGACCGCGGCCATCGTCAACGTCACCATCGGCGGCGGGATCTACCGGCTGCCCGCGGCGGCCGCGCAGGGTCTGGGGGCGGCGGCGCCGCTGGCGTATGTCGCGTGCGCGGTGATGTTCGCCTTCATCGTCATCTGCTTCGCCGAGGCGGGAAGCCGCGTCTCCCTGACGGGCGGGATCTACGCGTATGTCGAGGTCGCCTTCGGGCCTTTGGCGGGGCTGGTCACCGGCGTACTGCTGTGGGCCGCGCTCACTGCGGCGTTCGCGGCGGTGGTCAGCTTCCTCGCCGATGCGCTGGCCGCCGTGGCGCCGGCGGTTGCCGGAGGATGGCCCCGGGCGGCTCTCCTCCTCGCCGTACTCGGCGCGATGGCCGCCCTCAACGTCCGCGGCGTGCGGGTGGCCGATCGCTTCAACGCCGTGGCCACGGTTGTGAAGGTCGCGCCGCTGCTCGTCCTGCTCGTCGGCGGCGTGTTTGCCATCGATCCCAGCAACCTCGCCCTGCCGCCGATGCCTCCGCTCGCCGACGTCGCGCGCACGTCGGCGATCCTCGTCTTCGCCTTCCTGGGCATCGAGACCGCGCTCGTGCCGACGGGCGAGGTCGCGCACCCCGAGCGGACGGTGCCACGGGCGGCGTTCCTCGCCATCGGCGTCGTGGCCTTCGTGTATCTCGGGCTGCACCTCGTGGCCCAGGGCGTGCTGGGCCCGTCGCTGGCGGCGCAGAAGATGCCGCTGGCGGAAGCGGCCGGCCTCGCCCTCGGCGGCTGGGCGCGCCAGGCCGTACTCGGGGCCAGCATCCTGTCGATCCTCATCTATGCGAGCGGGATGATGCTCGCGCTGCCGCGGCTGCTCTTCGCGTTCGGGCGGGACGGATTCGCGCCGGCGGCGGTGGCCGCGGTGCACCCGGCGTTCCACACCCCGCACGTCGCCATCCTCGTGCAGGCGTCCCTCGTCGCCGCGCTCGCGATCTCGGGGACGTTCGAGCAGCTGGCTCTTCTCGGCAACGCCGGCGGCCTGCTGTCGTACGTCATGTGCTGCGCGGCGGCCTGGCAGCTCCGCCGCAAGGACGTGCGCATGACGGAGACGCGCTACGACGTCCCCGGCGCGGCCATCGCCCCGCCCATCGCCATCGCGCTCATCGCCTGGCTGCTCACCGGCATCTCGCGCGCGGAGTGGATCGCGTCGGCGGTGGTCGCGGCGGTGGCCGTCGTCGTGTACGCGGTGCGCCGACCGCGGGGCTGAACGATGCGGCTGCGCGCCCTCGTCGAGTGCGTCGCGCGCGTGCGGGGCACTCCGCGCAAGCTGGAGAAGGTGGCCTTGCTCGCGGACCTGCTGCGGCAGGCCAGGGGCCGCGAAGCGGAGCTGGCCGCTTTGTATCTGACCGGGACGCTGCCGCAGGGACGCATCGGGCTCGGATGGCGCACGCTGCAGGCGGTGATCGCCGCCGGCGAGGCGGTGGGGGAGCCGTTGACGCTGGCCGATGTCGATCGCGTGTGCGACGTCGTCGCCGCGGAGTCGGGGGCGGGATCGGTCGATCGCAAGGCGCGTGCGCTGCGCACCCTCTTCGAGCGTGCTAACGATGACGAGCGCCGGTTCCTGGTCGAGCTGTTCGTCGGCGAGCTGCGGCAGGGCGCTCTCGAAGGCGTGCTCGTGGAGGCGATCGCCCGCGCCGCCGGCCTTCCCGCGGCGGACGTCCGCCAGGCCGCGATGTACTCGGGCAGCATTGGCGAGGTCGCGCGGGCCGCGCTCGAGGAAGGCGCCCCCGGGCTCACGCGGTTCTCGCTGCGGCTTCTGTCCCCGGTGGCGCCGATGCTGGCCAGCACCGCCGACGACGTCGACGCGGCGATCGAGCGGCTCGGCCCCGCCGCCTTCGAATACAAGGTGGACGGCGCGCGCATCCAGGTGCACAAGGCCGGGGACGAGGTGCGCGTGTTCACGCGCCAGCTGCAGGACGTGACCGCGCGCGTGCCGGAGGTGGTGGAGTGGGCCCGCGGGGTGGCGCCGCGCGAGATGGTGGTCGAGGGCGAAGCGATCGCCCTGCGCGCCGACGGGCGACCGCACGCGTTCCAGGTCACGGGGAGTCGCATCGGACGCTCGAAGGACGTCGACGCGGCACGCCGCGCGACTCCGCTCACGTCCTTCTTCTTCGATTGCCTTTATCTCGAAGGCGAGGGGCCGCTGGTCGCGTTGCCCTACGCGGAGCGCGTGGAGCGGCTGGCGCGCGTGACCTCATCCCTCCTGCCGCGGATCGTCACCAGCGTCCGCGACGAGGCGGATCGCTTCCTCCGCGGCGCGCTCGACGCGGGCCACGAGGGGCTGATGGCGAAGTCGCTGACCGCGCCCTATGCCGCGGGCCACCGCGGCTTCCACTGGCTGAAGCTCAAGTCGGCGCATACCCTCGATCTCGTCGTCATCGGCGCGGAGTGGGGCAGCGGGCGGCGCAAGGGGTGGCTGTCGAACCTCCACCTCGGCGCGCGGGACGCCGAGAGCGGCCAGTTCGTCATGCTGGGGAAGACGTTCAAGGGCCTGACCGACGAGATGCTGCGCTGGCAGACGGAAGCGCTCGGCGCCCTCGAGACCAGCCGCGACGACTTCACCGTCTACGTGAAGCCCGAGGTCGTGGTCGAGATCGCCTTCAGCGATGTCCAGGAGTCGACGCGGTATCCAGGGGGCATGGCCCTGCGATTCGCACGCGTCAAGCGCTATCGCACCGACAAGACGGCGGCCGAGGCCGACACCCTGCAGACGGTGCGCGAGATCTTCCGACGCCAGCGGGAGTGATCAGCCGATCACTCCTTTACTTCGGCCAGAGCCACCCGAACGTGCCGGCGGTCAGCATCCCGTAGAGGAGCCCGTCGATCGTCGACCGGATCGTCGTGCCCCAGGAGCGCTTGTACCAGATCGAGTGCTGCCAGAGCGCGAGGCTGTAGCCGACAAAGGCCACGGTGCCCACGAAGCGGAAGACCTCGGGATACCGCGCGCCCGGCGGGAGCGCGGCGCCCGCGACGTAGCCGGCGAAGATCCCGACCACGACGCAGTACGCGAACCACTGCGCGAGTGTCGGGCCCATCGTGAAGTGGCCGCCCTTCATGACGGTCATGGTGAGCACCGGACCCTTGTTCATCTTCTCGAGGAACGCCGGGTCCTTCATCGCCTCCGGCCCGCCTCCGTGCGGGACCATGTAGTCGCCGACGGGGATGTTGAAGCGCCGCAAGGCTTCCATCACCTCGGTCTCGGCGGGCACGCCGCGATAGTCCGCGCGGTGGTAGCGGAGGACCATGTGGATGAGGGAGCTGGCCACGAACACGATCACCGCCGACAGCAGGACAGGCGCCCACAGCGAGGTCACTGACACCATCGTTGCCTCCGTTTCCGAGGCGCGTAGTGTACGCCCCCGCTAGTCGGATGTCGGCGTCGCGCGGCTCATGCGATCGAGGAGGCGGCGGACGTCACGGCCCGCGGTGCCGGCGAGGCGCGCCATGAGACGGGTGCGGGCGCGGTGCAGCGCGACGTGCACGGTGCTGAGGCCGACCCCGAGCGCGGCCGCGCTCTCTTCGTTGGGCTCGTCGAAGACGTAGCGGCGATACAGCAGCTCCTGGTCGCGCGGAGCGAGCCCCGCGACAGCCTTCGCGATGGCCTTCATCGCCTCCCGCTCGCGCAGGAGCTCGCGCGGGCGGAGCGCGCCCTCGGGCTGCTCGTGCAGGCGATCCTCGGCGGCGAGATCCTCCTCCGCGTCGCCGAGCGCGCCGCGGGCCCGGTCGTTGAACACCCAGCGGATGACGCGCGCGAGGTAGGGCACGAACGAGCCATCGCGCCGCCAGCGACGGAGGATGGGCATTCCCTCGGCGAGCAGCTTCCCCCAGATACGGTCCTCGATCGCGCGCCGCTCGTCGATGGGCATCCGCCCGATCGCGCCGGCGATCAGCGGACGGTAGCGGCGCTGGAACTCGGCGAGGGCGTCGGCGCCGCCCTTCAGGATCTCGCCGATGAGGTCCCCGTCGGAGAGCACGGACATCGCCGGACGGCGCTCGGTCGTCGCGGCGCGGCGGGGACGCAGGCGCCGGATCACGACC
>JANMPI010000441.1:0-2182 GCA_031369785.1 Acidobacteriota bacterium | reverse complement strand
GGCGATCACCGGTCCGATCGCACGCGAGAGGTTGAACTGCAGCGAGTTGAGCGCCACCGCGTTGGGGATGTGGTCCCTGGGGACGACGCTGGTCAGCACCGCCTGGTACGTGGGCGCGGACTGCGACTGGGTGAGGCCGGTGACGATGGCCACGAGCAGGATGGCACCGAGGCCGAGGTTCCCCGTCACCCACAGCAAGGCGAGAATCACTGCCAGCGACATCTGGACCATCTGGGAGGTGAGGAGGATGCGCCGCCGGTCCACCCGATCGGCGACCGCGCCGCCGACGAGCATGAAGGTCAGGAGCGGCGCGTCGGAGGCGAACTGCCGCAACCCGAGGTTGAAGGGATCGCCGAAGCGGGTGTGGATTATCCAGGCCAGTGCGACATCCTGGGTCCAGTTGCCGATGCTGCTCAGGAATGCGCCCGTCCACAGGTTGCGGAAGCTCGGGAATGCGAAGGCGGCCATGAACGCGGGCAGCGGCGCGTGCTTCGCCGCTACCATGGGGACGTGCCTTTCGACTGTCCCGGCTGCGGCGCGGCCATCGGCGCGAGCCCCGGCCGATGGGGCCTGCGCTGTCCGTCCTGCCGCCGCGTCCTGCGCACGCGCGCGGTCGACGGCAGCGGGCCGGCGAGTGAATTCGACGTGGAGGTGACCGGGCGGCCGGAGACGCGCCGGCGCATCGCGGTGCCGTGGACGGCGGACGAATCCCGGCGGCTGCGCGCGTGGCTCGCCTGGTCGACCGTGCTGACGCTCGGGCTCGTGGTGATGCTTTACGCCCTCGCGCGCTTTGGGCTCTGAGGGCCTAGCGGCGGGCGGCGGGCTTCTTGGGGGCGGCGGCGATGGCGGCCTTCTTGCGGGCCTTCTGCGCCTTTTCCTTGCGCTTCCGCCGTCGCTTGATCTCCTGCTCTCTCTCGCTCATTCGTTCTCCTTGGATCCGCCATTCTAGACGAATGCGCGTTTCCTCCGCCGAGGCCGGTGATATCATCCCGGCGTGCGGAGCCGCGGGGCCGGGCTGGCGCCCAAATGACCCTCCGCTTCAACAGCCTGAAGACGCGGACCGCTCTCGCGATGTCCGCCGTCATCGTGGCCATCCTCCTCGCCAACGCGCTCTACCTGATCCTCACCAAGCGCGCCGAGCTTCGCGAGGGAATCGAGCAGCGCGCGCTCACCTTCGCGCTCCTCACCCGCGCGCCCATCTGCACCGGCTACGAGGCGTACAAGGATTCCGGCTTCTACAAGTTCCGCGAGCTGATGCGTGACCTGCTCACCCTCGATCCCGACGTCGTCCGCATCACGATCATGAACGTGAACGGGCAGGTCCTCTTCGATACCACGACCCTCGCCGACGCCGCTCCGCCCACGGCGGCGCCGCCCCGGCGCTGGGTGCAGGAGCCCGCGCGCCTCGAGGCCGTGAAGCGCCTCGAGTACACCGTCCTCCGCGGCAGCAGCGCGGCGGGCGAGGATACGCTCGAGATCGTGGCCCCCTATCTCGAGGACTGGAACCAGCACCACCTCTCCGTCGCCTACGACGTCTCGTACCGCAACCTGAAGCCGGACATCGCGCGCCTCGTCTACGCGACGGCCGGCCTCACGCTCCTCTCGATGCTGGTGTCGGTCCTCGTCGCGGTCGGCCTCGCCTCGCGGATCACCCATCCCGTCGAGGTGCTGACCGCGGGCGCCAAGGACATCGCGGAGGGGCACTTCGACCGCCACCTCGACATCCGCTCCCACGACGAGCTGCAGATCCTCGCCGAGACCTTCAACCACATGACGGACCGGCTGCGCGAGAACATCGAGCAGCTCGAGGAGTCGAACAAGAAGCTGGCCGGGGTCAACGAGGAGCTGAAGGAGCTCGACCGGATGAAGTCCGATCTGCTCGCGAACGTGAGCCACGAGCTGCGCACGCCGCTGACGGCGATCAAGGGCTACACGGACTACATCCTGGAAAGGAAGCTCGGGGCCATCACCGACAAGCAGGAGAAGGGGCTCGTCGTCGTGCAGCGCAACCTCGACCGCCTGTCGCGCTCCATCGACGCGCTGCTCGACTTCTCGCGCATGGACATGGGCCGGATCGCCCTCTCCATCCAGCCCTTCAGCCTGCCGGCGCTGGTCGAGCAGATCCACACCACCGTGCGCTCGGAGCTGGAGCGCAAGCGCCTCACCTTCCTGGCCGACATCG
>JANMPI010000391.1:0-2338 GCA_031369785.1 Acidobacteriota bacterium | reverse complement strand
TTTTCGGCGCGGACGAAGCCCGGATCGGACGCGGTGACGACATACAGTGCGCGGCTCCCCAGCCAGTCCTCGGCAAGGGCCCGGGTCTGCTGGGGAGTCAGGGAGGTCGTGAAGGTCGCCCGCTGCTGGCGCCCTTCCCGCTCGAAGGCATGGCAGGCGGGAAAGGCGGCCGCCAGGGCGGCGATGATCAGGGCGGCGAGGGCAGGGCGCATCTCGTATCGATCGTACAGCCTCCGCCTGCCCGCCATCGCCGCGATTGACCTGCCGCCCGGAGTCTGGATACTAGGGCCCACCATGGCTGTGGCATTCAAGGTGCGCCTCGAGGACGGGATGGAGGTCGGCCCCTTGGACGGGGAGATGCTCCGATCGTGGTACCAGCAGGGGCTCGTCAAGCGCGATACGCAGATCCGCGCCAAGGGCACCAAGCGCTGGGTGCGGCTCGCCGACACGTTCGACATCACGGACTGGGGCCCGTCGACCGGATCCGGACGCGGGCGCCCCGGGCCGGAAGATCTCGCCGCCCTGGACACCGACGAGGAGGAGCTGATCGACGCTGGCCCGCAGACCTGGCGGACGTACTTCGCCTGCGCGGTCTTTTTTGTCCTCGCGCTCGCTGCCGGCTACTTCTCCATCTTCCCGGCGCGGTTCCGGATGCTGCCGGGGACACCGTGGCGCGAGGTCGCTCTCGGCTTCGTCGTGCTCGGCCTGCCCCTCGTCCGCGGCTGGGAGCCGATGCGCAAGGTGGTGCGCGCGCTCGTTCTCATCCTCACCCTCGGCCTGTTCCCGCTGGCCGAGGTGCTGCTCTTCCACGGGGTGCCATGGCGGAGCCTGGTCGTGCTGGTGCCCGCGGTGGTGATGGGCTTCGGCCTCTTCTTCTTCCTGTCCGGGCGGTACAAGACGTGGCCGCGGGTGGTGGCGAACCTGTTCTTCGTGGCCGCGGGCGCCGCGGGGGTCGTGTTCCTCGGCGCCGTGCCGCCGCCGGCGGTGGCGGCCTGGATGGAGGCGCCCTCGTCGCTGCCGGCCGCGCTGGCGCCCGCGATGCTGACCCGATCGGCGCCCGTCCCGGCTTCGATGCCGGCCGCTCCCGGGGTGTCGTCGCCGGTCGCGATGCCGGTCACGACGCCCGTCGCCACGCCCGCGTCTTTGCCCGCGTCACCCGCCGCCGTGGACGGCGCGCCCTCGATCGAGACGATCCTCCACGAAGTCCCGCTCCTCTCGCCACGGGCCGCCGACGTCGTACGCGCGCGCGCGGTGTTCGCGCCGGAGGACGCGTTCCGGCGTTCGTACGAGCTCGCGGGCAACGGCGTGGCCGCGCTTGATCCGCGCGAGCGGGCCGAGCTGGGCGAGCTGATGGCGGTGACGTACGCGAACATCCCCGCCGCCGACCGACGGAAGCTGGAGGCCTACATGGCCGGTATCCGTACCGGCCAGATCAGCACCGCGGCCGAGAACCGCGTGATGAGCGCGCTCATGCGCGACGCCGTGCTCAAGCTGCCGGAGGTGCAGCGCGCCCGGCTCCAGGCCATCTACGAGAAAGCGATTCGGGCCGCGCAGTGAAGTTGTTCCGCTTCTCTTGACGAACGAGTAAAAGGCGCCGTCGCCAACCACGACGACCACTTCGCCTTCTCAATTCACCAGTTCAAGATCCAAGGAACATCGCTAACGACCGCCGCGTCGGACTCTGCCCGTCCGTAACCTCTTGGCGGAATCGCTCTGTTCTCTCCGCACTGTCGCCGACCCGTCTTTGTGGAAAGCGGGTAGTAATCAGGCGATTCGGTCACCGCGCATCACTCTCCCCCGTTTCCAAGAAACACCTTAAGTACGCTCCAAGCGCAACGTAGTTCAGAGGGATCAGAGCCGCCCACAACATCGTTGGAACCCTTGCCACACTCCGCAACACAAAGAATCCTACGCAACACTCAAGAGCGGCGAACACGACGATAAGCAGCCAGAACCGCGAATCACTCCACCGGCGCCGATTGATCCGAATCGCGTCCACCAAGACGAGCGCGGTCACCACTGCTAGGCCCAGCCACTTACCGAAGGAGTTGGGGTCAATCGAGCGAAAGAACCCGAGTGACATCGCGGCCGCGGCTATTCCGACTCCTATAGCGATGTAAAGAACGAAGTCTCTGGCCCTTGAGTGTCCTTTCGGGTGGCGAGGGGTGCGGTGCGTGACAACTCCGCTCAACGACATTGCCGGTTACTCATGGCGATACCCTCCGCAACTAGCCCTTGGCCACGCGCGCTGATTGTATTCGCGAGCGGCGTGTCGGACGGAAAGGTGGCCCGATCAGTTTGCCGAACGTCGAGTGGGCGCGTCGCCGATCGCGTAAAG
>JANMPI010000347.1:0-5963 GCA_031369785.1 Acidobacteriota bacterium | reverse complement strand
GGCTGCTTCCGCGACGGCCTGCGCATGCGCGAGGACCTGTCTCTGTGCTCGACCATCGACCACGACGTCTGCGCCGAGTGCGTGTCGGGGAGCGCGTATCTCACGCCGTCCCTCCAGCGCGGTCTGGCCGGGGCCGCACGCCGCGCCGGGTTCGGCCGCCACCTGCACCGCCTGCACGACATCGCGCCGCGCGCCACCGTCGGCGCGCTCGGCCTGCTGCGCGCGCTGACCCCGGCCCCGCGCGGGCTCGCGGCCGGGCTCGACGATCGCGCGCGCGCGCTGCGCGAGGCCACGCTCGGCATCGACGCGCTGGTGGCGCCGACGCGGTTCGCGGGCGACCGCGCGGTGGAATGGGGGGCGCCCGCCGACCGGGTGACGGTCCGCGCGCTGGGAGCGATCCCCGGTCCCACCCGCCCGCGGCGGGCGGGGGCGCGCCGGCGCGTCGGCTACATCGGGGCCATCTCGCCGCACAAGGGCGTCCACGTGCTGGTCGACGCCTTCCGCCGGGTCGGCGACCCGGACATCACGCTGGACGTCCACGGCTCGCTGTCCATCGCCCCGGCGTACGCGGACGGTCTCTCGCGCGCCGCTTCCGGCGATCCGCGCATCCGGTTCCACGGTGCCTTTCCCGAAGGCGGCCAGGCCGGCATCCTGTCCACGCTCGATCTCGTGGTCGTGCCCTCGGTGTGGTGGGAGAACAGCCCGCTGGTCGTGCTGGAGGCGTTGGCCGAGGGCATCCCCGTGATCGCGTCCGCCATCGGCGGATTGCCCGAGATCCTGCCCGAGGGCGCGGGGCTCCTCGTCCCGCCGGGCGATGCGGATGCTCTCGCGACGGTGATCGCCGACGCCGCGGCCGGCCGCGTCCTCGCGACCGGCCTTCCCGCTCTCCCGTTGAAGACCATCGCCGAGGGCGCACGCGAGATGGCGGACCTGTACGCGGCGGCCTCGTGAGCGGCGTGCTCCTGGTGCACCGCGGCTATCCGCCCGCGTCCGAGGGCGGATCGGAGGTCTACGTGCAGGGGCTCGCGCGCGCGCTGGCCCGGCGCGGGCCGGTGACCGTCCTCCATCCGATGCATGATCCCGATACGCCGGACGACGCCCTGCGGGTTTCGGACGACGATGGCGTGCGTGTCGTCGCCCTGAACCGCCGCCGCCCGCGGCCGGCCGGGTTCGAGGCCTATCGCGACGCGGGACCGGCAGCGGCGGTCCGCGCGCTCATCGAGGCCGATCGTCCCGACGTCGTGCACGTCCATCACCTCGACGGGCTGTCCACGGGGGTCGTTTTCGAAGCGCGTCGCCTCGGCGTCCCGGTCGTCGTCACGCTGCACGACTTCTGGCCCGCGTGCCCGCTCGGGCAGCTTCTCGACCTCGGCGGGACGGTGTGCGCGGGCCCGTCGCCGGCCCGCTGCCTCGGCTGCGTCGGCGGACAGGTCGCGGCGCCGCCCGTGATTCGTGCCGCGGCGCGCCGCCTGCCCATGCGCGCGGCGCTCGGCGCCGTCGCGACCACCTTCGCCCGGGCAACCGGGTCCGGTGCGGCGCGCATCGAGGACCGGCTCGTGGAGATGCGGGCGGTGTTGGCGGCCGCCGACGCCGTCCTCTCGCCCTCGGCGTTCCTACGCGACCGGATGACCGCGCTGGGGTGGAGCGGCATCGTGGTCCTTCCCAACGGTCACGTGGCAAAGGCGCGTGCGCACCGCACGGAAGATCCCACCGGCCGCGTGCGCATCGGTTTCATCGGCTCCGCGATTCCGTCGAAGGGCGTCCACGTGCTGGCGGAGGCGTTCCGCCGCCTCGACGATCCCCGCGCGACGCTCGCCATCCACGGACCGTTCCCCGCGTACCACGGGGACCGCGGGTACGAAGCGCGCGTCCGCGCCCTCCTCGGGCCGCACGCCCGCGCGATCCGCGGGCCGTTTCCGCACGCGACGGTGGGCGAGATCCTCGCCGGCCTCGACGTCCTCGTCGTCCCGTCGCTGTGGGAAGAGAACGCGCCGCTCACCGTCGAGGAAGCCTTCGCCCACGGCGTGCCGGTGGTGGTGAGCGACCACGGCGGCCTCGCCGAGCGCGTGCGCGACGGCATCGATGGCTTGCGGTTCCCGCCCGGGGACGCGGCCGCCCTGGCCGAAGCGCTTCGTCGCATGGTCGACGACCCGGCGCTCCGCGCGTGGCTCGCGTCGAGCGCGCCGCCCGTGCTGTCCATGGACGCGCACGTCGATGCGCTGGAAACCGCCTACGCGTGTGCCGGAGCGCGGTTCCGCGCGAGGCCGGGCCGGGTCGGGGTCGTGGTGCTCGACCACGGGCGGCCCGCGGATGCCGCCCGCGCGGCGGCGTCGGCGGCGGATGCGACGATGGGGGCCCGGGTCCTCATCGTGCGCAACGGGCCCTCGGCGGCGGAGAGCGGCGCGACCGTGGAAATCCTCACCCTGCCCACGAACCTCGGCTACGCCGCGGGGATGAACGCGGGCGTGCGCCACCTCCGCGCCGCCGGCTGCGACCGCGTCCTGCTGCTGAACAACGACGCCGTGCTGGAGCCCGGCGCGCTGCGGCGCATGGCGGAAGCGCTCGACGATCGCACGCTGGCCGCCGTCGGCCCCGTCGTGCGGCGTGGGTCCGATGGCCGCGTGGAGTCGCGGGGCGCGCGCGGTGGCGCGTGGCCGCGACTCATCGGATCCGGCGCCCGCCACGTCGCGCGTGAGGGCCGGGTCGCCGTCCCTTCTCTCTCCGGCGCGGCGTGGATGGTGCGCGCGGACGCGCTCGACGCCGTGGGCGCCCTCGACGAAGGCTTCTTCCACGGCTTCGAGGACACCGAGTGGTGCTGGCGGGCCCGGCGCGCCGGCTTCGGGCTCGCGGTGATCCTCGGCGCGGTGGCGCGCCACGGCGGGGGAAGATCCCTGGGCCCCGCCTCACCGCTGCGCCTCTACTACGCGGCGCGCAGCCATCTGCGGGCGGCCGAGCGCATGCGCCCCCTGCCCGCGCCCCTGCGGTGGGCACGCCATGGCGTCGTCATCGCGCTCAACGCCGCCCACGCGATGCGGCAGTCGGAAGTCCCGCGCGTCGCCGGACTTTCCGCGGTCGCCCGCGGGGCCCTGGACTTCGCGCGCGGCGTCACCGGCATGGCTCCGGAGAGCCGGCGATGAGGGCCGCCGTGCTCCTCGTACTTCCGGCCTGGAACGAAGCGGGGAACATTCGCGGCGTGGTGGGGGAGCTGCGCGACGTCCGCCCCGCCGACGACATCCTGATCGTGGACGACGGCTCCCTCGACGGGACGGCGGCGGCGGCGAGCGCGGCCGGATGCGCGGTCCTCACCCTCCCGTTCCACCTCGGCTACGGCGCCGCCGTGCAGGCCGGGGTGAAATACGGCCGGCGCGAGGGGTACGAGGTGGTGGTGACCTTCGACGCCGACGGCCAGCACGATCCCGCCGACATCGCGCCGCTCGTCGCCTGCATCCGCGAAGGGGCCGACCTCGTCCTCGGCTCGCGCTTCCTCTCTCGCGGCTCGTATCGCGGCGGCTTCTTGCGCCAGGCCGGGCGCAGGGTGTTCTCGGGCCTCACCTACTTGCTCACCGGGTTGCGGATCAGCGATCCGACGTCGGGCCTGAAGGCGCTCGGCGTCCGCGCGCAGACGCTCTTCGCTCTGGCCGGGTTCCCCGACCGATTCCCCGACGCCGACGCGCTCGTGCTCGCCCGCCGCGCGCGGCTGACCGTCGTGGAGCGACCGGCGCGCATGCGGCCGTCGCAGAACCGCCACAGCATGCACGGCGGCTATCGCGCGATCGCCTACACGTTCAACATGTGCCTGTCCCTGCTCGTGGCCGCGGCCGGCCGCGATACGGACCTCGAGGGCTGATGCCGCTCCGGCAGAAGGTCTTCTTCCTCTCCGTCGCCGCGGTGCTGCTCCTCGTCATCGTCGAGCTCATCCGCCGGCGGCGGCTCCGGGTCGAGTACTCGTGGCTCTGGATCGCGTCCGGGCTCACGATCATCCTGCTCATCCTGCGCTACGACCTGCTGGTGTGGCTCACCGCAACCACCGGCGCCGTCATCCCCACGTCCACGCTCTTCTTCCTGAGCATCCTGTACCTCGCGCTGCTGAGCCTCAATTACTCGGTGCGCCTCTCCGATCTGACCCGCCAGGTGAAGGTGCTCGCGCAGGAGGTGGCGCTTCTGCGCGCGGAGCGCGAGACGCCGCCGGAGACGCGACCGCGGCCATGACCGCCCGGGTCTCGGTGGTGGTGCCCTGCTACAACCAGGGCGCGTCTCTCGACGAGGCGATCGACAGCGTCCTCGCCCAGAGCTTCCAGGATTTCGAGATCGTGGTGGTGGACGACGGGTCCACCGAGCCGGCGACGGTACGGCTCCTCGACGCCTATGCGCGCCCGCGGACGAGGGTGCTGCGCGGGCCCAATCGCGGGCTCCCCGCGGCCCGCAACGCGGGCATCCGGGCCACGGCGGGGGAGTACGTGTGCTGCCTCGACGCCGACGACATCCTCGAGCCCGCGCTCCTCGAGAAGTCGGTCGCCGTGCTCGACGCGCGGCCCGAGGTGGCCTTCGTGTCGCACTGGCTGCGCGCCTTCGGCGACGAGACCTGGGACTGGAGTCCCGAGCGCTGCGATTTCCCCGCCCTCCTCGACGCGAACACCGTCAACGGCGCTGCCCCCGTCCGCCGCCAGGCCCTCGTCGACGCCGGCCTCTTCGACGAGGCGATGCGCGACGGCTGCGAGGACTGGGACCTGTGGATCACGCTCGTCGAGCGCGGCGTTACGGGCGTCATCCTGCCCGAGTTCCTGTTCCGCTACCGGCGCCGGGCGGACTCGATGAGCCGCCTCATGGCCCGCTCGGGCGGGAACGTCGATCTCTACGCGCGCATCGCCCGGAAGCACGAAGCCGCCTACCGCCGCCATCTCGGGCCGCTCTACGCGCGGCGGGCGATCGTCGCCGCCGATCTCGCGCGCCACACGGTGGAGCTGCGCCTCGAGGACGAGCGCTGGCTGGGGCCGGAGCTGCGGAAGAAGCGCGAGCACGCGCAGGCGCTGCGGGACAAGGCCGCGCGCGCGCGCGAGGCCGCGGGGGTGGCCGCCCGTGCGGGGCTCGCGGAGCGGCGCGAAGCGGAGACGATCCGGCTCGCGTCGCGCGTCGCCGACCTCGTCCTCGAGAAGATGACGCTCGCCGCGACCGTCGCCGCCGCGGAGGACGCCCGCCGCGCCGACGACCGGCGCATGCGCTCCTCGCTCAGCTGGCGGGTCACCGCGCCGCTGCGCGCGGTGCACGGATGGCTGTTCGGGCGCGGTCCGGAATGAGCGCGCCGGCGGCGCCGTCCGTCGTCGTCCGCGCCACCGGCGTGGGCCTTGCCCTCGTGCGCTCGATGGAGTCCGCGGCCGCCGTCACCGCCGATCTGGTGCTGCTCCTGGATCGGCCCGCCGACGCGCGCGCGCGTCCGATGATCGAAGGGCTCGCGCGGCGCCACGGTGCACGCGTTGTCGAAGCGGCGACGGCGGGGGCGGAGGGCGCCCGGCGCAACCTCGCCGTGCGCGCCACCCGCGGCGCGGCCATCCTCCTCCTCGACGCCGGGGACCGTGTCGACCCGCGCGTGGCCGAGGCGCTCACTGCGCGCAGTTCCGGTGGGGCGGCCGTCGCCGCGGCCCCGATCCGCGTGACGCTTCCCTTCGGCCCGGCGCACGTCGTCACGCCACCCGTCGCGTCGGCGGTCTCGCTCCTCACCCACGCCGACGCCGTGCCCTCGGCATTCGTCCTTTCGCGCCGGGCGTTCGATGCGCTCGGCGGCTTCGACGAAGGCCTGGACGGGTTCACGGACGTCGATTTCTGGGTGCGCGCATTGGATCAGGGCGGCGTCGGCGTCGTGGACGCGGGCCCCCTCGTGGACCGCCCGCTCGCGCTCCGGCCGCCGTTGACCCGCGCCGCCGCCGACGCGCTCTTCCGCAAGCACGCCCGCGCCCACGAAGCCGATC
>JANMPI010000345.1:0-2628 GCA_031369785.1 Acidobacteriota bacterium | reverse complement strand
TTCTACTACAAGAAGCAGATGGACAACCGCACGAAGATGGTGATCGTGCTGAAGGACGGCGATGAGATCCGCGGGACGATCGAGTGGTACGACCGTCACGCGCTCAAGGTGCACCGCAGCAACGAGCCGAACATCCTTCTCCTGAAGGACGTCATCAAATACATGTACAAGGAGAACGAGGACAAGGACCGGGACGAGGACTGAGAGGAACTGGGAGGCGGCGGGGAGTTCGCAAACACGACCCAATATGGTTCGAATCCACGGCTTTATTGACAATCGTGGAGAACGGCCTACGGTGGTGCATGAAAAATAGTGTGACGAATCCGGTTCAGCGCTCCAGCGCCGTGTTCGCGGTCGTCCTTTGTGCCTTCGCATCGGTCGCGGTTGGCCAGGACCAGAGGGCCGACGAGCCCAATTGGGGCACGGGCACCTCCGCAATGCAGAACATCTCGGCTATCGGGTTCCAGTCCATCGGCGACGCCACTTCGATGTACGACATGATGCTCGCGGCGCGGTTCCGGACGGGCGGCACGACGAGCGGGCTGTTCGCGGCCCCCGTACAACTGCCGGCCGGCGCGCAGGTCATGGGCGTGGAGGCTGTGGTCTGCGACACCTTCGCCTCGTTCGACATCGTCGCCCGCTTCACCCTGGTGAACATAATGGGCCCCTTCTATTTCGGGGTCAGCCAGACGACGGGGACGCCGGGCTGTGTCACGATCGGAAGCCCCACGAACATCCAGTCGAGCAACGTGTTCGTGGACAACGCGGCCAACACCTACCAGGCCGAGGTCTCGCTGAGCGCGCTGAACTCGACGACGAGGTTCCAGGCGGTGCGCGTCTACTACAAGCTGCGCGTGAGCCCCGGTCCGGCCACGGCCACGTTCACCGACGTGCCGACCACGCACCCGCTCTTCCGGTTCGTGGAGGCCCTGGCGGCGTCGGGCATCACGGGAGGCTGCGGCGCCTCGCTGTACTGCCCTGACGCGAACCTCACCCGTGGACAGATGGCCGTCTTCCTCTCCACCGCCCTGGGGCTGCACTTCGCGAACTGACGGAGCGCACCGGCACGGGCGGCGCATAGGCCACGCCCGAAGCGGCGTGGAAAGAGGGATGAGGACTGAGGCCGATATTCACGCTTGCTGATATGACACCATGCGGCTCGTGAGCCGAGCCTGTTTCGTGACGTCGATCGTCGCCGTCGCCTTCGTCGCCGGGGTCACGACGGCGGGAGCGGCGGCGGCCGGCGCGGAATGTCCCAACCGCCATGACCAACCAGGACGTCGTGGATATCGTGGCGGCGGGCCTGTCCGAAGACGTGATCGTCGTCGCCAGCCGCCAGGCCGGTGGGCGCAACCTTGATCTCGGTCCCGGCGGCCTGATCACCCTGAAGCGGGGGAAAGTCCCCGACGCGATCATCCTCGCCATGCAGGCATCGGGCGGTGAAGTGTCCACCCGGTGTCCAAGCCCTGAGTCTTTCGGTGAGGGCTGGACGACTGGGAGAAGCACCGACCGCTGCCAAGTCGCTGACCAACCCTCACCGAGGCGCACCGTGATGCGCGCCTCGCTCTCCCGAACGTCCAAGGAGAACGAGGACAAGGACCGGGACGAGGACTGAACGCGGGCTAGCCTTCGCGCTTCATCCGCTCCTGACGGGCGGTCTCGAGCCTGCTGGGTGAATCGAGCTCGGTGCCGCCGGTCTTGATTTCACCGTCGCGCTCGTAATGGCCGATGAGGATGCCGGTGGACGAAACGCGTGAGCTGGTCAGCTTGAACGAATGCGGGGCCGAGCCGTCCGCGAACAGCTTCTTGCCGCCGCCGAGAACGACCGGCACCGTGAAGATGCTCATCGCGTCGACCATATCGTTGGCGAGCAGGGCCTGCACGAGCTCGGTGCTGCCCTGGGTGACGAGGTTGGGCCCGTCCTCCTGCTTCAGACGCTTCACGGCGTCGATGTCGCGGAGGAGAACCGAGCCCTGCCAGCTCGTGTCGACCTCGCCCGCGCGGGAAACCGCGTACTTCTGGATGCCCTTGAACAATTTCGCGATGCCGCCGTCGGGCGCATTCTCGTCGTAGTAGGGCCAGTACGCGGCGAAGATCTCGTAGGTCTTGCGGCCGAGGAGGAGATCGAACTTCTCCTTGAAGAGGCGGTCGACCTCTTCGCCAAACTCTTGATCGAAATAGGGCACCACCCAGCCGCCGAACTCGAAGCCCCTGGTCGGATCCTCAGTTGGCCCGCCGGGCGCCTGCATGATGCCGTCCATGGAAACGAAGGCGCCGACGATGATCTTCCGCATGGCTCACTCTCCAATGCACGAAGCTTAAAACGACACACGCAGCGTGCTCGCGTTCCCGCGCGAGATCAGCGCGAGGCCGCGGCGACGGGGCAGGAGCGCGCGAGGAACTCGGGGAAGTCCGCTCCCAGCCGTGCGCAGAGCGGCGGGGTGACGATGTCCGCGACGCGCGCCGCGCCCTCGGGCGTGAAGTGCATGAAGTCGTAGAAGAAGCGCGAGCTCTTCGGCATGCGGCGGGCGAGGTCGATGACCAGCAGCCGCTCGTCGGCGCCGAGCTGGCGCATCACGTCGTTGTAGAGCTCCAGCGCGTCCCAGGCCAGCGTCCCGTTCACGCCCT
>JANMPI010000335.1:0-3154 GCA_031369785.1 Acidobacteriota bacterium | reverse complement strand
GCCGACGATGTCGCGCGCGATCTCGAGGGCGTGCTCGTCGTCGTTGGCGAGGTGGTCGGCGACGCCGCTGATACGCGTGTGAACATCGGCGCCGCCCAGCTCCTCGGCGGTCACTTCCTCGCCGGTGGCCGCCTTCACGAGCGGCGGGCCGCCGAGGAAGATCGTGCCCCGGCCCTTCACGATCACGGCCTCGTCGCTCATCGCCGGCACGTACGCGCCACCCGCGGTGCAGGAGCCGAGGACGACGCTGATCTGCGGGATGCCCGCCGCGCTCATCCGCGCTTCGTTGTAGAAGATGCGGCCGAAGTGGTCGCGGTCGGGGAAGACGTCGGCCTGCAGCGGGAGGAATGCGCCGCCGGAATCGACGAGATACACGCAGGGCAGTCGGTTCTCCTGCGCGATCTCCTGGGCGCGAAGGTGCTTCTTCACGGTCATCGGGAAGTACGTTCCGCCCTTCACGCTCGGATCGTTGGCGACCACCATCACCTCGCGGCCGCGCACGCGCCCTATGCCGGTGACGAGCCCGGCCGAGGGCGCCGCGCCGTCGTAGAGGCCATTGGCGGCGAGCGCGCCGATCTCGAGGAACGGGGTGCCGGGATCCAGCAGCCGCTCCACGCGCTCGCGGGTAGGCAGCTTCCCCTGCTCGCGCTGGCGCTTCAGCGCATCCTCTCCCCCGCCCGTGCGTGCGGCGGCGAGGCGCGCCTTAAGGTCCGTGACGAGCGAGTCCATATGCGTGCGGTTCTCGCGGAACTCCGCGCCCTCGCGGTCGACGTGGGATTCGAGCACGGGCATCTTCAGGATCCTCCCTGAGCCGGCGCATCGACGATGGAATGGATCTCCGACAGCACGCGCTCCAGCTCCTCGGCCATGCGGCCGCCGCCGGTCTCCTTGTACGCCTCGAGCAGCGCGTCGTAGTACCAGAGCACGCTCTGGCGGCTGGCGGTGAACCGATGCCACACCGTGTCACCCTGGTGCCGGAGGTCGGAGAGGATCGAGCGCGCGTTGTGGAGCTTGTCCGCGCGCGAAACGCGCAACACGTCGCGCGACGCGTGACGGAGGTGCGCGATGTACCGCTCCTTGCGCTCCCGCCACGGCGGCTTGGGGACGACGTCGCTGTCCGTGCAACCGGCCACGATCGTCGCCACCCGGTTCCCGAATCGGCCGCGGATCTCCTCGAGCCTCGGCGCCCCGCCCTGGTCCTCGACGGCGTCGTGGAGGAGGGCCGCGATGGCCTGGTCCTCGTCGCCGCCGTCCTCCAGGACGAGCGCGCACACCGACAGGAGATGGGAGACGTACGGGATCGTCGTCGACTTGCGCATCTGGCGCGCATGGAGCCGCGTCGCGTAGGCGAGTGCGTCCTCGAACCGGGGACCGAGGGGCGAGGGTTGGTCAGCGGGCATCGCTCATTATCCGTCTATGCTTGGCCTCCGTATTCGAGGGAGGTTCCATGCGAGTTTCCGTCGGCGCGGCCCTGATCGCGATCGTGCTCGCCCCCGGCGCGGCGCGGGCGGAGCGCGTCGTGATCAAGGCCGGGCGCCTGCTGGATCCGGAGTCGGGCTCGGTCTCCACGAATCGCACGATCGTCGTGGACAACGGCCGGATCGTCGAAATCGGTACGGGCGCTACCGGCGGCCGCGTGATCGATCTCTCCGACGCCACCGTGCTCCCGGGGATGTTCGACTGCCACACCCATCTCTGCGCCAACGTTCCCGCGCGGGCGCGGAACATCGACGAGATGCTGCGCGACGTGATGACCTACACGTCCCAGGTGCCGACCGCCTTCCGGGCCCTGCAGGGCGCCGCCAACGCGCTGTCGATGCTGGAGTCCGGCTTCACCACCGTGCGCGACGTCGGCAACGCGGGGCTGTACGCCGACACCGCGCTGCGCCAGGCCGTCGAGCAGGGACTGGTTCCGGGACCAACAATCGTGAATGCCGGGCGGATCATCGCTCCGTTCGGCGGGCAGTTCCGCGTGCCCGCCGAGAGGCCGACCATCGGCGTGCCCGAATACATGTTCGCGGACACGCGTGACGAGATCCGGAAGGCGGTGCGGGAGAACGTCCACTTCGGCGCGAAGGTCATCAAGCTGGTCGTCGACGACCAGCCGTACATCTACTCCGCGGAGGACATCCGGGCCGCGGTCGACGAGGCCTCGCGCGCGGGGCTGAAGGTGGCCGCCCATTGCGTCACCGAGCAAGGCGCCCGCAACGCCATCGAGGCCGGCGTGGCCTCCGTCGAGCATGGGACGGCGATGACGGACCAGCTGCTGACCCTCGCCCGTGATCGCAAGGTCGTGCTGGTGGCCACCGACTTCACGTCCGATCTCCTCGACCGGATGGCGATGACGGGGCTGTATCCCATCGAGCTCGACCGCACGCGTCGCGCGCAGCGGATCGGGACGACGATGGCGTTCGGGAGCGACGTGTACATCGACGTCCCCGGGCAGGGCCGCGGCCGGCTGGCCGCGTCGGAGATCCGGACCGCCGTCGAGGCGGGCTTGGCACCTCGGCTGATCCTGCAGACGATGACGATCAACGCCGCGCGCCTCCTGGGTGTGGACGCGGACCGCGGGCGGATCGCGACTGGCATGGCGGCGGACATCATTGCGGTGCGTGGGAATCCGTTGGACAACCCCGCCGCGCTGCAGGAGGTTGTGTTCGTGATGAAGGACGGACGGGTAGTGAAGGGACGGTGACCGGAGGTTACGGCCTCAGCGTCTGCCGGGATAGCCTTCGCCTCGCCTCGACGGGCATCCACGACTCATTCCACCGATATCAGTCCCGTTGCAGCGATCTGCGAATACGCTGACGTCACATGAATTGCTGCGAAAGAGGAAGGACCAGGAGTGCAATTCGCGGTCGTATTTCTCGTCGATGAGTGCCGCACCCTTCTCGACCGAATAGTCCTCGGAGAGATACCCGAGCGCTTCTCTCGCTCGCCGGAGCGCCTCATCACGCTCCCACGGCGCCCCGTAGCACCGTAAACCGTGTTCGACGCCCCACGTGGCGGCTCCTACTAAGACCGCCGCGGCACCCATCTTCCACAATCGTTTCATGGACCGCCGCCGGGCTTGATGTGGAACACGCGATGAGAGAACGGCTCGGAGAGCGCCTCGATTTTCGCCACGAGCGCGGCGTAACCCATCAGCTTGTAG
>JANMPI010000256.1:0-14215 GCA_031369785.1 Acidobacteriota bacterium | reverse complement strand
CTCCGCCACCAGCAGGCGCGCCTCCGACGCCACGAGGGTCCGGCCGTAGCGCGCTTCGAGGGCGCGGACGGCGGGCGACTGGAGCACCTGGTCGATCGAGGGAAGGCGGCGCCGCGCGTCGTTCCCCGGTGCTGGAGGCGCGGTCATCGCGTCACTATAACAACGTTGACCTTTAAAGGACCGTGCCCTATTCTCGCGCCGTGACCCGGGAGCGCGCGAAGACGTTTGCCGACCGGCTCCCTCCCGTCGTGTCCCGCGCGGAAGAGGACATCTCGCACCTGCCCGACGAAATGGCGGACATCCTCTATCCCGGCCGCCGCCCGCGCCCCTTCCGGATCTCCGTCACCTTCGATGCCTTCCCGGGCGCCGATCACGAGCGCGCGCTCGCCCTCGCGCGCCGCTCCCCGCTCTACGCCGAGCGCGTGGAGCAGGGCGTGACGCGGCACGAGGCGGCCTTCGACACCGCCGACGCGCGCGTGCTCCGCGACCTCTTCCACATCGTGGGCCGCCGCGCGGGCACCGACGTGCGCGTGGACGGGAAGCGCGTGCCCTACGCGAGCGAGCTATGGCTGCCGCTGTTCTGGCTGTTCGTCACCGGCGAGGAGACGGCGTAGTGGGCCTGGCCGAGGACCTCGACCTCCTCGAGAAGTCCATCCGGCAGCTCCAGATCGAGTGGGAGAAGTTCTTCAGCGGCCTGGAGCGCAAGCCGCCGGTCGACCTCCGGACGAAGCTCGAGGGGATGATCCGCCGGTATTCCAACGCGGAGATCCGCAACAACACCGAGCGCTTCCGCTTCCAGAACCTCGCCTCGCGGTACCAGAGCTTTGCCGAGCTGTGGGCCAAGCGGCTGCGCGCGATGGAGGAGGGCCGGCCGGTCGGGCTGCACGGAAAGGCGGCCGCGATGGCGCCGCCTCCGCTGTCGCACGTCGCGCCACCCCCCGCGCGCGCGGAATCGAACGAGGTCCGGGTGAAGGACGCCAGCGCCGATACCGAGGCGGTGCGGTCGCTTTTCGACCGTTTCCTCGAGGCGCGCAAGCAATCGGGGGAGAGCGGCGGGGTGAAGTTCGAGAGCTTCCAGAAGATCATCGCCCAGCAGTCCGCGCGCATCCTCAACGAGAAGGGCGCCTCCGCCGTCGATTTCCGGCTCGAGACCAAGGACGGGAAGGTGAGCTTGAAGGCAAAGCCGGTCCGATGAGAGCCACGCGCATGGCCGTCGTCGCCGTCGTCACGCTGCTGGCCTCCGATGCCGGCGCCTGGCCGTCGGCGCTGATGGAGTCCCTGAACCGCGACGCCCGCCGGCTCGTTCCGCGAACGCTCGCCCGCCTGATGGCGGAGCGCGAGAAGGAGATCTTCGAGGAGGCGCGCGCCTTCCCGCCCGAGCTGGCGCAGGCGATGGTGGTCGATCTCCAGGCCGGGTCGCTGCAGCCGGAGACGATCGCGGCCCTGGACGCGCGAGCCTTCGAGGCGTCGGCGCTCCTGCGCGAGCAGCGCGTGACGGAGGGCATCATCAAGCTCGGCGCGCTGATGCGGATCGCGGCCGACCTCTCCGATCCCGTCCTGTCTGCCGGACCGGAGGGGTATCCGCTCGGGGTGACGCGCGAGTACTACACGTTCGTGTCAGGGAGCCTGGACAAGATCCCGGTCGTGATCGACAACGAGCTGGCGCTGAAGATGCCGCGCCGAGGGCTCACGCCCTACTGGCAGGCGGTGCTCGGGCGCAGCCGCGAGGACTCGCCGGTGATCCGCACCGAGCTGTTCCGCAACGGCCGCGTGGTGAGCCATCGCACTATCGACTATCGCTCCCCCGTTTTCGGCGTCGCGTCGCTCTCCTACTCGCGCGCGGTCACGGCGATCGCCGCCACGTGGCTCGCGGTCTGGCGCGACGTGCGCGGCGACGTCACGCGCACTCCGCGCCCGGCGAGAGTGGAGCCGGTGGACGCGCCGCCGGTCACGCCGACGCCGATCGTCTCGCCCGCCTCCGTCCCCACGCCGCCCGCCGGTGCGCCGTCCCCGTGAAAAAGCGCGCGCTCGTCTCCGTCCACGCCAAGGACGGCCTCGAAGAGCTGGGGAAGGGCCTCGCCTCCCGCGGCTACGAGATCGTGTCCACCGGCGGCACCGCGGAGGCGCTGAAGAAGCTCGGAGTCAAGGTCGTCCCCGTCGACGAAGTCACCGGATTCCCCGAGATCCTCGACGGCCGCGTGAAGACCCTGCACCCGAAGGTGCACGGCGGGATCCTGGCCCGCCGCGGGGTCCCCGCCCACACCAAGGCGCTGAAGGAGCACGCGATCGTTCCCATCGACGTGGTGGTGGTGAACCTCTATCCGTTCGAGGACAAGGTCGCGAAGGGTGCTCCGTTCGACGAGGCGGTGGAGAACATCGACGTCGGCGGACCGTCGATGCTCCGCGCGGCGGCCAAGAACTTCAGGGACGTCGCGGTGGTGGTCGATCCCGCCGACTACGCGCTCCTCCTCGAGCAGCTCGACCGGAAGGGCGGGCCCGACGCCGCCACCCGGCTGTATCTCGCGCAGAAGGCCTTCCGCCACAGCGCGCGCTACGAGGCCGCCATCGCCGGCTACTTCGCGCAGGTGGAGGCGAAGGACGGCGGATACGCGGTGGCGCCGAGCGACGACGTGTTCCCGTACCGGCTGGGGCTCTCCTACGAGAAGGTCCAGGACCTGCGCTACGGCGAGAACCCGCACCAGCGCGCCGCCTTCTACAGCGACCTCGGCTCGACGGCGTACTCGATCGCCGCCGCGCGCAAGGTGCAGGGCAAGGAGCTTTCGTTCAACAACATCCTCGACCTCGACGCCGCGTGGCGCCTCGTGGCCGACATCCCCGAGCCCGCCTGTGTGGTGGTGAAGCACACCAACCCCTGCGGGACCGGGATCGGCGAGGGGATGCCGGAAGCCTTTGCCCGCGCGTGGGCCTGCGATCCCCTGTCCGCGTTCGGCGGCATCGTGGCCTTCAACCGTCGCGTCGACGCGGCCACCGCGACCGCGCTCGCCGGGGTTTTCGTCGAAGCGGTGATCGCGCCCGGGTACGAGGCGGAGGCCAAGAAGGCGCTGGCCGCGAAGAAAAACCTGCGCGTCATGGACATGGACACGACGTCGATCCACCGTGTGACGGGATTCGACCTCCGCCGCGTGATGGGAGGCATCCTCGCCCAGGAGTGGGACCTGCACCTGGTCGATCGCGCTAAGTGCGACGCGGTCAGCAGGCGGAAGCCGACGGAAGCGGAGTGGAAGGCGCTCCTCCTCGCGTGGACGGTGGTCAAGCACGTGAAGTCCAACGCGATCGTCTACGCGACGGCGGTGCAGACGGTCGGCGTGGGCGCGGGGCAGATGAGCCGCGTGGACGCGGCGAAGTTCGCGGCGCTGAAGGCCGTCCTTCCGTTGAAGGGGACGGTCGCGGCGTCGGACGCGTTCTTCCCCTTCCGCGACGGGATCGACGAGATCGCGCGCGTCGGCGCCACCGCCGTGATCCAGCCCGGCGGCTCGGTGAAGGACGAGGAGGTCATCGCCGCCGCCGACGAGCACGGCCTGGCCATGGTCTTCACCGGCGTCCGCCACTTCCGGCACTGATCCCGCCGCGGGCGCGCAGCGCGGCGGTGGTCACCTCCCACGCGAACCGCGGCGCGGTGCGCACCAGCCGGCGCTTCAATCCCACGTACCCCTGGTCGCCGAGCACGAGATCGCCAAGGACCGTGCGGATCGCGCCGCTCGCAGCCGCGTAGCGGATCATCCGTCCCGCGAACCCGGGGGCGAAGAACCGCGCGTGAAGGGCGGCCGCCTTCAGGAGGTCGGCGCCGAAGTCGGCCAGCGCGCGCTCGGGATAGCGGCGGGGCGAGCCGTCCTCGCGGAGCGTCGCCGCGAGCAGCCGCGCCGAGCGGAGCGCGTAGTAGATGCCTTCGCCGGTGATCGGATCCGCGAGCGCAGCCGCGTCTCCCACCAGCGCCCACCCGTCGCCGGCGATCTCCGCGATCGACGACGGATCGGCGGAGGGGGACGGGATGGTGTGCGCGTAGCGGCCGGCCTCCTCGCCGGCGAGGGCGGGGAACGCGCGGGCGACTTCGTGCTCGAGGCGCGCGATGAGGTCGCGAGTGGGGATCGCGGCCAGCGGCGCGCAGATGCCGACGCCGACGTGATCGGGCCGCGGGAAAAGCCACAGGTAGCCGGCCAGCCCCGGCGTGAACCGCACGACCATCGGCGCCTGGCCGGGGGCGAACCATCCCGCGGCCATGGCCAGCCGGGCGGGGGGCGTCGCGGCGAGGAAGGTGCGCCGCACGAGGCTGCCCGCGCCGTCGGCGCCGACCACGACGTCGCAGGGATGCGCCGCGCCGCCCGCGGTCACGCGGCCCCGAGCCACCGTGGTCACGCGCTCGGCCACGTGACGCGCGCCCGCCGTGATCGCCTGCCGCAGCACCCACGCGTCGAGCTCGCGTCGCGACGACACGACCACCGGCCGCGCGAGGGCGACGTCCACGGCCTCGCCGGCGCCGGACTCGAACCGGCACGAAGCCACGCGCCGCCCGGGCAGCGGATCGTTCGCCGGCGCCCCGGGAAGAAGGGCGAGCGCCTTCGCCGTGACGCCGCCGCCGCACGGCTTCTCGCGCGGATGCGACGCGTCGAAGACCGTCACCGATGCGCCGTCGCGCGCGAGATGAAAGGCGAGCAGAGCGCCCGCCGGTCCCGCTCCCACGACGGCGACGTTCATGCCGGGATGGCCGCCAGGACCTCCTCGGGCGACACGGTGGCGGTGCCGATCTTTCCGACCACGACCCCCGCCGCGTAATTCGCGAGCATGGCCGCTTCCGGCAGTCCGGCCCCCGCCGCCAGCGCCAGGGCGAGGGTCGCGATCACGGTGTCGCCGGCCCCCGTCACGTCGAAGACCTGCTGGGCGGCGGTCGCGATCTCCACCGGCGCGCGAGCCTGCTCGAAGAGCGCCATCCCCTGCTCGCCGCGGGTGATGAGCGCGGCCTGGCAGCGCAGCGCCTTCAGGATCCTGGCGCCAGCCTCGCGGAGGGACGCGGTGTCGCGGATGCGCACGCCGGTGGCCTGCTCGGCCTCCAGCTGGTTGGGGGTGACGACGGTGGCCCCGCGGTAGAGGGCGAAGTGCCGCACCTTGGGATCGACGAGGAGCGGGATCCCGGCCCGGCGGGCCGCGTCGAGCACGACCTTCATCAGCCGGCGGGTGACGACGCCCTTCTGATAGTCGGAAAGAATGACGGCGCCCGCGCCGCGCAACGAAGCGCGCAGCGCCTCCGCGACGGCATCCTCGAGCGCGGTCCCGATCTCGCCCGCGTCCTCGCGGTCGGCGCGGACCACCTGCTGGTGATGCGCGATGATCCGCATCTTGTGCGTGGTGGGGCGGCCGGCGTGGTCCACGCTGAGCGCGTCCTCGACGCCGCTCGTCGCGAGGGCGTCGCGCAGCCGTTGGCCGGCGGCATCGCGGCCCACGATGCCCGCGATCGCGGTCTCGCCGCCGAGCGACCGGACGTTGCAGGCGACGTTGGCCGCGCCGCCGAGATGGAAGGTCTGCGACGTGATCTCCACCACCGGCACCGGCGCCTCCGGCGAGATGCGCGCCACGCGTCCCCACAGGAACTCGTCGAGCATCACGTCGCCCACCACGACCACGCGCCGCCCCTCCATCGCGGCCAGGAGCTTCTGCGCCCGCTTGCGCGCGAGCGCCTTCATGCCGCGGCGACGGCGGCGGAGGCGTCCTCGCGCTGGCGGCGGAGGGCGTACGGGAGCGCGGAGAGCATGAGGGCGAACATGAAGATCTCGGAGTCCCCGAAATTGTATTCAAAGAGGCCCGCGGCCATGAACGCCGCCAGGAACGCAAAGGCGACCGCGGCCGCCCACGCGCGGAGCCCGCCGCGCCGCCGCTCGCGGTACGCGTCTCCCATCGACGCCGCCACCCACCACACCCACCACACGAGGCAGGGCAGGCCGCGCTCGGCGGCGATCTGCAGGGCGTTGTCGTGGAGGTGCGGCGCCATGGCATTCGGCGCTCCGGGCCAGCGGTAGTCGGGATAGACGGCGAGGATCATCCCCGGCCCCTGTCCGAAGACGGGCTTCTCGCGGATCATGTCGATCCCCGCCTGCCACATGTAGTAGCGGTCGCGGCTGCTGGCGTCGGTCACGGTCAGGCGGTCCATCACCGGCGCCGGTCGGGCGACGAGGATGACCACCGCGATCGCTCCCAGCGCGAAGAGCGCTCGCGGCACCCGCATCACCGCCAGCACCACCAGCCCGACCAGCGCGCCCAGCCAGGCGTTGCGCGTCCTCGAGATGAGGAGTGCTCCGCCCGACAAGGGGAGGACGAGGGTGGCCAGGAACGTCCCCGCCGTTCGCCCCGGCCACGGCCCGCGCAGGAGTGCGATGAGCGCGCCGCCCCCGGCCAGCGCGGCGACGAAGAGCCGCTCCGCCTCCACCGCGAACACGCCGGCGGCTTGGAGCGCGGTCAGGAGCGCGACCCCGGCGATGAGCCCGGCCACCACGCGGATCTCGCGCCAGGCCGGGCGCCGCGAGGGCAGCCCGTGGAAGGCCACTCGTCCCGCGGACAGGATGAGGACCGCCATCACGAGGCCGGACGCGGTCATGTAGTGGCCGAGAAAGCTGCGCGGCCGGTTGTCGATGGTGTCGAAGCCGAGGAAGAAGTACTGGGCGAGCGCGCCCGTGGAAAGGGCGAGCCCGCCGAGGAGTGCTCCATCGAGGACGCGCTCGCGGCACTGCTCACGGGCGAAGGTGTCGAGGGCGAGGTAGAACAGCGCGAAGAGAAGGAGCTTCTTCGCTTCCTCGTGGGACGCGAGCGGCGCGCTCGAAAAAGACGCCGAGAGCAGCGTCCACACGCAGAAGGCGAGGATCGGCCCGTCGAGCGGCGTGCGGCGGAGCACCGCGTCGCCGCGCCCGATGCGGATCGCGAAGACGATGAGGGCGAGGACGAGGCAGAGCTGGGCGGCGAAGATGGACAGGACGCAGGTCGCCGCGAGGGCGGCGACGAGGCCACGTTGCGCGCGCTCGAGGAAGATGCCCTGGGCGGCGGGATCAGGGCTCGACGGTGGCCTCCTCGGGCAGCATGATCGGGATGTCGTCGCGCACGGGATAGACCCGCTTGCACTGGCCGCAGCGCAGGCCGGCGCCGTTCTGGACGACTTCCACCGGGGTCTTGCACACCGGGCAGGCCAGGATCTCCAGCAGGTCGGGGTGGATCGCCATGCGGGAGAGTCTAACTGAATTGGCTCCGGACCCGGCCTGTCCGTGGCCTCGGTTAGCGTCTCGACAGTCGCCCGCCGCACACGAACGAGCGGGCGGGAAGTCCCGTCCATCCCGGGCTCGCGCTCTCCCCGCAGCCATCAGAAGTGACGATCAATTGACGCCGATGGAGGAGTGCATGCGCGTGCAGTTCGTGGAAAAGGCGAATGGCCCGGAGCGCCTGGTGTGCGACGCGGAGATCCTGTTCGACGAGGGCCAGCTGGCGGGGATGAAGCTGGTCGGGTTCGCGGTCTGGCGGGGCGCGGAGGGTGACGTCTACGTCACGTTCCCGTCCCGGGCCTTCGGGACGGCGACGGACCGGAAGTTCTTCGACTACCTGCGGGCCATCGAGGCCGGCGCCGCCGGCGGCCGCAAGGTGAAGGACTGGATCCTCGAGGAGTACCGCGTCGCCAGGGCCGCGTAACTGAAGCTCGGGGGGTGCCGCCGTGCACCCCCCACTTTTTTGACATTGGCTCCGGCGGTGTGAGACTTTCGATTCAATCGATGAATCCCATACTGATCCTCGCTCTCCTCGCTTCCCCCGCGCCGGCGACGCCGGCCCGCTCCGACGCCTACTACCACTTCAGCCTCGGGCAGCAGTCGCGGCTGGCGGGCGACGTCGAGGAGGCGGTGGCGGAGTACCGCAAGGCGATCCGCATCGATCCCACGTCGGCCGCGCTGCACGCCGAGCTCGCGCGGCTGCTCCGCGAGTCGGGCCGCGCCGCGGAAGCGCTCGTCGAGGCCGAAGAGGCGGTGCGCATCGCCCCCGCCGACGCGGACGCGCGCCTCATCCTCGGGCAGACCCTGCAATCCCAGGCCGAGGGCGAAGGCGGGGAAGCGGTGCTTCGCAAGGCGGCGGCCGCGTACGAAGAGGCGCTCCGCCTCCGCCCCGCCGACGTTCTCACCATCCTCACCCTCGCCCAGGCCTACGGGCAGCTCGATCAGCACGAGGAAGCCGCGCGCCTGTGGCAGCGGTACGTCGAGTTCGATCCCGGCAGCTTCGACGGCTACATCCAGCTCGGCGCGCATCAGCTGGCCCTCGGAAACTCCGAGGCCGCCGCCGCCGCCCTGCAGAAGGCGGTCGCCGTCCAGCCCGATTCCGTGCGCGCCTATCACGCCCTCGGCGAGATCTACGCGCGCGCGCAGCACACCGACCAGGCCATCGCGAGCTACCGCAAGGTGCTCGAGCTCGAGCCGCGCAACGTGGCGGTGCACGTGACGCTCGGGGACATCCTCTTCCGCGCGCGGCGCTTCCCGGAAGCGCTCGCGGAGGCGGACGCCATCCTCGCGAGCGATGCCCAGAATCGCTACGCCGTCGACCTCCAGGCCCGCGTCTTCCGCGAGACGCGGCAGTTCGATCGCGCCACCGCCGCCATCGATCGGCTGGTGAAGACCGACCCCACCGACCTGAAGGCGGCCTACCTGGCCGTCACCGTCGCCGAGGCCCGCCGCGACTTCGCGGGCGCGGTCGCGCAGCTCGACAAGATTCTCGCCCGCGCCAGGACCGGCGAGACCGATGCCGCGGGCAACGACCGCGTCTTCCTCGTCCACCTCGGGATGGCCTACCAGCAGCTCGGCCGCCATCGCGAATCGGCGGATGCGTTCAAGCGGGCGGCCGCCATCGGCGAGGCCGATCCCGCGCTCCTCGGCCAGCAGGTGGACGCGCTCCTCCTCGCCAAGGACAACGACGGAGCCCTCGCCGCCGTGCGCGAGGCGCGCGCCCGGCATCCGAAAGACCAGGACCTGATCGCGCTGGAGGCCAACGTCCTGCGCGCCCGCGGCGATCTCGAGGGGGGCCGCGCGCTCATCGAGACGCTGCGCCAGCAGGCCCCGCGCGACGCCTCTGTGCTCGCGCAAGTGGCGGACTTCCAGCGCCGCGCGCTCGAGTATCCCGCCGCCGAGGCGACGCTGCGCGAGGCGCTGGCCGTCGATCCGAAGAACCTCCGCGTGCTCTTCCAGCTCGGCGCTGTCCTCGAGCGCCAGAAGCGCCACGACGATGCCGAGTCCGCGTTCCGCCAGGCCCTGGCCGTCGAGCCCGCCTCGGCGCCGGTCCTCAACTATCTCGGCTACATGAACGCCGACCGCAACGTGCGGGTCCCGGAGGCCGCCCAGCTCATCGAGAAGGCGCTCGCCATCGATCCCGGCAACGGCGCGTACATGGACAGCATGGGCTGGGCGCTGTTCCGGCTCGACCGCGCCGTCGAGGCGGAGCGATACCTGCGCGACGCCGTGACCCGGGAGCCCAATGCGGTCGTCTTCGACCATCTCGGCGACGTGCTCCGGAAGCGCGGCCTGGTCGGCGAGGCGGTGGCGAGCTGGCGCAAGGCTTTGGCGGCGGCGGACGAGGACGGCGAGCTCGATCGCGCGCGCGTCGAGAGCAAGGTGCGCGACGCGCTGACCCCGCGCGGGCAGGCGGGCCAGAGCCCGAAGCCGTAGTCGAGCGTCGATGCATCCTCGCTCGCTTCGTTGCTTCTCCCTTGCCGACCGCAAGAGTACGCGGCGGTCCTCGCGCCTCGCCATCCGCGCGCCTCGACTCTCTCCGCGGTTCGTCATCGTCCTGGCCCTCGCCGTCGGCGCTTGCGGCGGGCGCTGGACGCCGCCCGATCCGACCACCGCCGCGCAGGCCGCGGCCACCCGCACCTACAGCGCGCGCCTCCGCATCGCGTTCGCGGGACCCACCATGCGCGCCCGCACGCCGGTGCTTTTGGCCTTCCGCCGTCCCGACGCGCTCCGCATCGAAGTCCCCGGTCCCGCCGGCCCGCGGTTGGTGGCCGTGGCGTCGGCCGATCACCTGTGGGCGGTGTTCCCCTCCGAGCGCGCCTTCTTCGCGGGACAGGCGACGGAGGCGGACTTCGAGGCGCTCCTCGGCATCGCCCTCACGCCGGCCGAGGTCATCGATCTCCTGGTCGGGCTTCCCCCTGCGCGGCTGCGCACCTACGAGGCGCGATGGCGGGGCGCGCTCCCCGAACGCATCCGCGCGACCCTGCCCGACGGCGGCCGGCTGAACGTCATTGTCGAGGATGCCGAGCGCGATGCCGTCGTCGCGTATCAGGCCTTCGACGAGCCGCCGCACGCGGGATACCGCACGATCGCGGCCCCCGAAGCGCGGCGCCTGTGGAGCGGCCGCTGAAGATCCTGCGCCTGCCGTCGTTCGCGAAGGTGAACCTCGGCCTCGAGGTGCTCGGGACGCGCGCCGACGGCTACCACGAGCTGCGCACCATCTTCCAGACCATCAGCCTCCACGACGACGTCGCGCTGCGGCCGACCGACGGGGCGATCACGGTCGAGTGCGCCCATCCCGGCGTTCCCACCGACGGGACGAATCTCGCCTATCGCGCCGCCGACGAGCTGCGGCGGTTCGCCGGGCTCACGAAAGGCGTGGCGATCACCATCACCAAGAGGATCCCGGTGGCGGTCGGGCTCGGCGGGGGCAGCAGCAATGCCGCCACGGTGCTGATGGCCCTCGATCGCCTGTGGCGGCTCGGCCTCGGGCCGGCGCGCCTTCATCCAATCGCGCGACGCCTCGGCGCCGACGTCCCGTACTTCCTGATGGGCGGGACGGCGCTCGGCCTCGGTCGCGGCGACGAGGTCTATCCGTTGCTGAGGCAGATCCAGTCCCCGATCGTCGTCGTGGATCCCGGGCGCGCGTCGTCGACCGCGGCCGTCTTCCGGCGCCTCGACTGCGGATTGACTCCCCGGGAAAACGCCAATAACATCTTCCGCTTCGTTTCGAGCCATTTGGACGGACAGGGAAATGGCTTCCCCGGGCTCTCCAACGACCTCGAGGAGGCGGCGTTCGCGGAGGATCCGGGTCTCGCGGTTCAGGGGCGGGACATCCGGGGTATTCTGGTCCGGGAGGGCGCAGTTCTGACGTCCCTTTCGGGGAGCGGGGCGGCGTTTTTCGGGGTCTTCGCCGACGCCGGCGAGGCCAAACGGGCCTGGGCGTCGCTCATGGCGCTCGGGTTCCGCGCCTTCCGAGGGCGGACTCTCTCCCTGGATCGCTATCGCCGGATGTCGAGCCGGCCGCTACCGGTGCCGAGGCGCCGGGGCGGGAGGGGCCAGGGAAGGAGCGGGCATCATGGAGATCACGGACGTCAAGGTCATTCCCGTGGACGATGAGAAGCTCAAGGCTTTCGTCTCCATCGTCTTCGATCAGTCCTTCGTGGTGACGGACATCAAGATCATCAACGGGCCGAAGGGCCTGTTCGTCTCGATGCCCAGCAAGAAGCGGAAAGACGGGACGTTCAAGGACATCGCGCATCCGCTGAACAACCAGATGCGGCAATACGTGGAGGACAAGATCCTCACCGTGTACCGCCAGCACGTGGCCGGCGCGCCCGGATCGGGGGCGGCCGCGGGACGCGATCGCGAGCCGCAGGGCAGCGCCGCGCCGGGCAAAGTCGATTCGTCGGGCGGAAACGGTGGCGGCGGGTCGGAGGCACCTCGGTCGTAGCCGGTTGGGGCGTGGCCAAGCGGTAAGGCGCGGGGCTTTGGACCCCGTATTCGAAGGTTCGAATCCTTCCGCCCCAGCCACACGAGCGGGCGGTGGGTAGCGTTTTGCGAGCGGCGCGAGGACGCAAATCAATGAGCGGGAGGATATGGGTCGAGAGCTGAGGGTCTTCAGCGGGACGGCGCACCCGGCACTGGGCGAAGCCATTGCCAAGTGCCTGGGGGTGCCGCTCGGCCATGCCCATCTCTCGCGCTTCAGCGACGGCGAGGTGTGGTTCCAGATCCAGGACAACGTCCGCGGCGCGGACGTGTTCGTGGTGCAGCCCACCGGCCCCCCGGTGAACGAGAACCTGATGGAGCTGCTGGTGATGCTCGACGCGTTCAAGCGCTCGAGCGCGTCGCGCGTCACCGCGGTGATCCCGTACTACGGCTATGCGCGCCAGGACCGGAAGGACCGTCCGCGGGTGCCCATCACGGCCAAGCTGGTGGCCGACCTCCTGTCCACCGCGGGCACCAACCGTGTCCTCACCATGGACCTGCACTCCGCGCAGATCCAGGGGTTCTTCAACACGCCGGTCGACCACATGTTCGCGGCGCCGGTGATCATCGAATACGTCCAGCACCTGGACCTGCCCAAGCTGACCGTCGTCTCGCCGGACGCCGGCGGGGTGGAGCGCGCGCGCGCTTACGCGAAGCGGCTGGAAGCGACGCTCGCCATCGTCGACAAGCGTCGCGACCAGCCGAACGTGGCCGAAGTGCACCACGTGGTCGGGGACGTGGAGGGGCGGACCGCGCTCATCGTCGACGACATCGTCGACACCGGCGGGACGCTGGCCAAGGTCGCGCAGGCCATCAAGGAAGCGGGCGCCCGCGAAGTGCTGGCGTCATCGTCGCACGCAGTGCTGTCGGGCAAGGCCATGGAGAAGATCGACGAGAGCCCGCTGTCCCGGCTCATCGTCACCGACTCGATCCCGCTCGGAAACCGCAGGGCGAGCAAGAAGATCGTCGTGCTCTCCATCGCCGACCTGATGGGGAAGGCCATCCGCAACATCCACGACGAGGCTTCCGTCACCAGCCTGTTCGTGTGACCGTCAACATCCAAAAACGCAGCAGATAGATCGAGAAGAAGGCGAGGAGACGTCATGGCTGACATCGTGGTCGCGGCCGAGAATCGGACCGAGACCGGCAAGAACGTGAATCGCCGCCTGCGCACCCGGGGCCTCATCCCCGGCGTGCTCTACGGCGCCAAGAAGGAACCGGTGCCGCTCGCCGTTTCGCCCAAGGAGATCACCACCATCCTGCGCAGCAAGACCGGGGAGAACACGCTGTTCGACCTCGAGATCGGCGGCAGCCGGCGCAAGGTGATCCTGAAGGAGTTCCAGGTCGAGCCGGTGAAGGGCAGCCTGCTGCACGCGGACTTCTACGAAGTCGCCCTCGACAAGCCGATCGAGGTGAGCGTGCACATCGAGGTGGTCGGTACGCCGGTGGGGGTCAAGGTGCAGGGCGGCCTGCTCGACCACGTGACGCGCGAGGTCGAGGTCTCGTGCCTGCCCGCCGACATCCCGGAGAAGATCAGCGTCGACGTCTCCGAGCTCGAGCTCGGCAAGGCGATCCGCGTGGCCGACCTGAAGGTGCCGGATAAGGTCACGATGCTGAGCGACGCCGAGCTCGTCGTCGTCCACGTCGTCGCGCCGCGTGCCGAGGAGGAAGCGGTCGCAGCGGCCACGCCGGCGGAAGGTGAGGCGGCGGCGGGCACGGAGCCCGAGGTCATCAAGAAGGGCAAGCCGGCCGAGGAGGGCGAGACCAAGGCGGCGGCGGGCGGCGACAAGGACAAGGACAAGGACAAGGACAAGAAGGCGGAAAAGAAGGACAAGAAGTAAGCCCCATCGATGCGTGTGGTGGCGGGTCTCGGCAACCCCGGCGAGCGGTATCGCCGGACCCGCCACAACGTGGGGTTCATGGTGATCGACGTCCTGGCCGCCCGCGGCGAAGTGCGGGTGGCCAAAGACGACGCCGACGCCTGGATCGCGGAGACGGAGATCGAGGGGCAGAGGGCGCTCCTCGTGAAGCCGCTCTCGTTCATGAACCGGAGCGGCGTGCCCATCGCGCGGGTGATGACCGCGCAGGCGCTTCCGCCGTCGGACCTCGTGGTGGTGGTGGACGACGTGGCGCTCGAGATCGGGACCTTGCGGATCCGCGAGCGCGGCACCCATGGCGGCCACAACGGCCTGCGGTCCATCATCGACCTGCTGGGGACGGACGACTTCCCGCGGGTGCGGGTCGGCATCCGGGAGGAGGAGCCGCCCGTCGATCTGGCGGCGTACGTGCTGTCCGAGTTTCTGCCCGAGGACGTGCTGGTCGTGCAGGAAGTCGTCGGCTGGGCGGCCGACGCCGTGGCCTGCCTGCTCCGCCAGGGAGCGGAAGAGGCAATGAACAGGTACAATGGTCCCCGCCGGGGCTGACCCGGCATGACCGCAACCACTCCTTGCTCCCGGTAGGGCCCTTCGGGC
>JANMPI010000217.1:0-4845 GCA_031369785.1 Acidobacteriota bacterium | reverse complement strand
TCGCGATGTCGAACGCCCGCGCGGGCGCCAGCCCCTGGCGCATCTCTTCGCGCAGCGTCCGGCCCTCGAGGAGCTCGGAGACGATGAAGTAGCCGCCGTCGTGGCGGCCGACGTCGAACACCGAGAGGATATTCGGGTGGTTGAGCGCAGAGGCGGCGCGCGCTTCCTTCTCGAGCCGGCGCAGGCGGTCCGGATCGCCGCGCGCATCCGCGGCCACCACCTTGATCGCGACATCGCGTCGGAGGCGCTCGTCGCGCGCCCGGTACACTTCGCCCATCCCGCCCGCACCAATGAGGCCGCGGACCTCGTACGGTCCCATCCGCGTGCCGACAGCGAGAGGCATCGCGCGCGCATTATAAGCGCGCGGCTCCTCGCGTCGGCCGGCACATCAGCTGCGACCACGTGCTCGCGGAGTGACGCGACCTACAGAATGTCGCGCCACGCGGACAGGAAGTCCGCCCACGAGATCATGATCGGCTCCGGCGTGAAGCACACGACGAAGACCGCGAGCCCGATGAGCCCCACCACGACGCGGCCACGGCCGACCGGCCGCGAATCCCGCAGCGTCGGCGGGTGCGGGCGGGAGAGAACGAGCAGGAGTACGAACCAGATGAGCCAGCTCGGCCGCAGGTAGACGAGGACGACGGTCACCGTGAGCGCGATCCGCGACACGAGCGACGCGCGATCGCGGAGCAGCGCGTAGACGACGTGGCCCCCGTCGAGCTGGCCGATGGGCATCAGGTTGAGCGCCGTCATCAGCAGCCCGAACCACGCCGCCATTCCCACCGGTCCGATGGCGAGCGTCGCGCCCGCGGGAAGGTCGCTGCGCAGCAGCGCCGTCGCCCACTGGAAGACGAGCGGCTCGCCGAGCATCAAACCGCCCGTCGTGACGTCCGGCACCACGCGCGCTTCGAGGATCCCGAGCGCCAGGACGGGCAGGCAGACCGCGAAGCCGGCCAGCGGCCCCGCGATGCCGACGTCGAACAGCACGCGGCGATCCGGGAACGGGCTGCGGATCCGGATGAAGGCGCCGAAGGTCCCGACCATGTGGAAGGGGAACGGAATGAAGAAGGGCAGGCTCGCGTCGACCCGGTAGTAGCGGCACGCGAGGTAGTGGCCCATCTCGTGGGTGAGCATGATGGCGATGACGGCCACGACCAGCCGGACGCCGCCCGCGGAGCCCGCGTCGTACTGAGTGACGCCCACCCAATAGATGGAGGCAATGGTGAGGACGAGGAGGACCGCGTTCCTCCAGGCCCCGATCCAGGGGGAGGGAAGGGCCGGCGGCACGAGGGACCACCGGGGGGAAACGGGGACGAAGGCCGGCTGCTCCGTGAGGGGCTCCGTGGTTGGCGCCGCTCCGGCGCCCTACTGGCTGAGGTTCTGCAGGTCCTTGCCGGGCTTGAAGCGGATGGTGCGGCCGGGCGGGATCTTCACTTCCTTGCCCGTGCGTGGGTTGCGGCCGATGCCGCGCTTCCGCGGCTTCACCTGGAAGACCCCGAAACCGCGGAGCTCGATGCGCTCGCCCTTCATCATGGAGTCCTTCATCGCCTCGAGGACGGCCTCCACCGCCACCTCGGCTTTCACCTTGGTGATGTCGGCGGCTTTGCTGACCTCGTTGATGATGTCCACCTTGATCATGGCGGATGACTCCTTCTAAGTGCTTCGTATTGTAGACTTACCGGCGAAATGCTGTCAACGCGGCCCCGATGATCGCCGTTCCCCGCATCGCCCTCGTCGGCCGCCCCAACGTCGGGAAGTCGACTCTGTTCAATCGCATCGTCGGCCGGCGGCAGGCGATCATCGACTCGCGGCCGGGCTCCACGCGCGACCGGAACTACGCCCAGACCTCGTGGCAGGGCGCCGCCTTCGAGCTCGTCGATACCGGCGGGCTGCTGCTGGAAAGTGACGATCCCCTTCTCGGGCCCGCCTCCGACCAGGCCGAGCGCGCCATCGCCGAGGCCGACCTCCTCATCCTCGTCGTCGACGGCCGCGCCGGGTTGATGCCCGACGACGCGGCCATCGCCGCCCGCTTGCGCAAGGCAGGGAAGACGGTGATCGTCGCGGTCAACAAGATCGAAGGGAAGGACGACGTCAAGAACGAGTTCGCCGAGCTCGGCTTCGACCGCGTCCTCACGCTGTCCGCCGAGCACGGCCTCGGGGTCGGCGATCTGCTCGACGAAGCGCTCGCGGGAGTGGCGCGGGTCGAGGTCGCGGACGAGGAAGCGCCGCCGCGCCGGCTGGCCATCGTCGGCCGCCCGAACGTGGGGAAGTCGTCGCTCCTCAATCGCTTCCTCGGCGAGGAGCGCGCGCTGGTGTCCGACATCGCCGGCACCACGCGGGACAGCGTCGACGGCTTCCTGGAGAAGGGCGGGCGGAAATACCAGTTCGTGGACACCGCGGGCATCCGCCGCGGCCGTCACCTGAAGGAGAACGTCGATCACGTGAGCGTCGTGCTCGCCGAGCGTTCGCTCGAGCGCGCCGACGTCGCCCTCCTCATCCTCGATGCCGTGGAGGGGATGCGCGAGATGGACGCCGTCATCGCAGGGAAGATCCAGGAGGCGGGTCGGTCGGTCGTGATCGCGGTCAACAAGTGGGACCTCGCGGACGAGAGCGGCCTGAAGCAGAAGGCCTTCCGGGAAGCGATCGGCGACAAGCTGAAGTTCCTGCCCTGGGCGCCGATCATCTTCATTTCCGCGGTCACCGGCCACGGGCTGAACGCGTTGCTGGAAGCCGCGGGTCGCGCATACGATTCGGGGCGCAAGCGGATCACTACGGGCCAGCTGAACCGGATGATCGCGGACGCGGTGCGGAAGCACCCGCCCAAGGCGGCGAAGGGAAACAAGGAGGTGAAGGTCCTGTTCGGCACCCAGATCGGCGTCCAGCCCCCGACGTTCGCCCTCTCCCTGAACCATCCCGTGGACCTGCACTTTTCCTACAAGCGCTACCTCGAGAACAAGATCCGGGAGGAGTTCGGCTTCGAGGGAACACCGATCGTCCTCCGCGTCCGCACGCGTCCGCACTGATCTCGCCGGTTTTCCTTGACAGCGCGAGGGGGGTACTCATATACTCCCTCAACTTTTCAAGCTAACTCCCTTTAGGTTCTCAAGTTTTGGGCCCTTCGAACGGCTGCGTATGACCAAGGCCGACATCGCGAGGATCGTCTACGAGCGCCATGGCGGCATTTCGAACCGTGAGGCCGCCCGCCTGGTCGAGATCATTTTCGAGAACATCAAGAGCCGCCTGGGGGATGGGGAAAAGGTCCAGATCACCGGCTTCGGCACCTTCGTGATTCGCGACAAGCGCGAGCGGAGAGGGCGTAATCCCCAGACGGGAGAAGAGATGGTCATCAAGCCCCGAAGGTCGGTGGTCTTCCGTCCGTCAAAGCTGTTCGGCCCCGGCTCCGCGGACTAGCGACTCAAGGCCACCATGCCCACCGATACGAAGGTCCCCAACAAGCTCTTTTTCAAGATCGGTGAGGTCTGCGAGATCACCGACACCCAGCCTTATGTCCTGCGCTACTGGGAGTCGGAGTTCCCGGCCCTGGCCCCGGCGAAGAACAGCTCGGGCCAGCGGATCTATCGCCGCCGCGACATCGACACCGTCCTGCGCATCAAGCAGCTGCTCTACGAAGAGGGCTTCACGATCGCGGGCGCCAAGAAGCGATTGGAGTCGGAGCTGGCCGGCCGCGTCGACACGCCGGTGCCGAAGGAAGTGCAGGACGCGGCGGCGGCGGCCGGAGACACGCCGGCCGAAAGCAGCGGGCGCAGCGCGCTCCGCCAGGTGCGCGAGCAGCTCCGCGAGATATTGACTCTCCTGGATCGCAATGGTAAAACTCCGGTCTGATTCGTTGAGCCTGCCGTCGGGATGTAGCGCAGCCTGGTAGCGCACCTGCTTGGGGTGTAGGTGGTCGCGAGTTCAAATCTCGCCATCCCGACCAAATCTCTCTTCTTGCCCTCTCCCCTGATCCTCGTCACCAACGATGACGGTGTGCACGCGCCCGGCATCAAGGCGCTGGCGTTGGCCCTCGGGCCGCTCGGTAGCGTGTTCGTGGTCGCCCCCGACCGCGAGGTGAGCGCGTGCTCGCAGTCGCTCACGCTGAAGCACCCGCTGCGCGCCGAGCGCGTCGCCGAGAACGTCTTCTGCGTCGATGGGACGCCGGCCGATTGCGTCAACCTCGCGATGGTGAAGCTGCTGCCCCGGCGCCCCGATCTCGTCGTCTCCGGGATCAACCGCGGCGCGAACCTCGGCGAGGACGTCTTCTACTCCGGCACCGTGGGCGGCGCGCGTGAGGGGACATTCTTCGGCGTCCCCTCGATCGCGGTGTCGCTGGCGGTGCGGGCCGACGCCAAGTTCGAGTTCGAGCCCGCGGGCGCCTTTGCCGCGCGGCTGGCCGCCGTCGTCATTGCCAGGGGCTTGCCGGAGCGGACGCTGCTCAACGTGAATGTCCCGCCGGGCACGCCGGCGGGCGCCGTCATCACCGTGCAGGGCCGTCGCGAGCACGAGGGCACGATCCTGGAAGCGCTCGATCCAAGGCGGCGCACGTACTACTGGATCGAAGAAGGGAAGGACAACTGGCTGTCCGACGAGATGTCGGACATCCATGCCGTGCTCAAGGGGCTGGTCTCGGTGAGCCCCCTGCAGACCGACACCACGCATCACGCCGTCCTCGCCGCGTTCCGCGCCTGGGAGCCGGAGCTGGACGAACCGGTGGTGGCGAATCCCGCGGGCCGCGTGCTAAAGTAATCGTCGCCGTCGGGGCGTGGCTCAGCCTGGCTAGAGCGCGTGGTTCGGGACCACGAGGCCGGAGGTTCGAATCCTCTCGCCCCGACCAAATTCATACCA
>JANMPI010000213.1:0-5497 GCA_031369785.1 Acidobacteriota bacterium | reverse complement strand
CGATGTTCAACGGCCGGTCGTTGGTGAGGCCGTCGTGGTTCAGGTCCAGGTTCGAGCGGACGTTGAAGGGCAGGCCGCTGTTCCACTGCACGATGAGCCCGAGCTGGTTGTCGTTCGCGATCCTGGCGCCGATGCCGGAGCCGCTCACCCTGGGCGCGAGCAGCGTGCTCATCACGAAGGTGTGGGTCTGGTTGAAGGGGACGACGCCCCTGTCCCGGTCCTGGTTCGACGGGTCGGAGAGCCGGTCGTCCTGGCTGCCCACGACGTAGGTGCCGGTGAGGGGCGCGTTGTCCTCGCCCTTCGCGTAGGTATAGCTGGCCTGCATCTGGATGCCGTGGCTCATCCGCTTGTTCAGCGAGGCCGTGAAGGCGTTGTAGCGGCCCTCGCCGGTCGAGACCAGCGTATCGGTGTGGTTGAAGGCGGGGTTGACGCGGGTCTGCGCGTTCACCGCCGTCGAGTAGATCGGCCGTCCGTCGGCCAGCGTCCGCCCGGTCGGGATCAGGTTGGTGTCGATCAGGACCGGCATCGCGCGGCCGGTGGAGTTCACGTAGCCGAGGGACACCGCGAGGTCGCGGAAGAGCGCGCGCTCGACCTGGACATTGGTCATGAGCGCCCACTGGGTGTCGAAGTCGGACGCGATCATGATCGGGCTCTGGGTGGGGAGCGTGAAGCCGGGCGGCCGGTCGGCCAGCGTCGCCGGGAAGGCGGGCGCGCCGGCGCTCGTCGGGTTCAGGGTGGCGGTGAAGCTGCGCGGATCGCCGTTGCGCTGGATCGCGTCCTCGTAGAGGTTCAGGAGCGGCGGCTCGTACATGATCCCGGTCGAGGCGCGCACCACCGTCTTCGATTCGGGATCGAGGCTCCACGAAAGCCCGATCCGAGGTGCGAAGTTGTTCTTGTCCACCCGGAACTCCTGCGACAGCGGGTTGCTCGCGAACGGACGCGAGTCGGGGATCTTGAAGAGGTCGTAGCGCAGGCCGAAGAGGAGCTTGAACGACGGGCTCACCCGGAAGTCGTCCTGGATGAAGACGCCGTGGAAGCCGGTGTCGTAGTCGACCGCCGGGTTGCCGAGGTCCTGCACCAGGTTCGTGTACGAGAAGCGGTTGACCCCGTCCCGGGCGGCGACGTAGGCGTCCACCGAGGGGAAGGTGTAGATCTGGCGGAGCGTGTTCACGCGCTGGTCGCCGACGAACTGCAGGTCGATGCCGGTCTTGATGCTGTGGCGGCCGCGCATCCAGGTGAAGTTGTCGGAGAGCTGCCAGATGTTCTGCCGGAAATCGAAGCCGGCGCTCTGAGTCCCGTCCAGCGGGCAACCGAAGTTCGCCACCCCGCTGACCACGATCGCCGGGCAGGCCCCCGCGTTCTCGCTCAGGGTGCGGAACTGGTGGCGCCGCGCGAACTGCAGGCGCAGCTCGTTCAGGCGGGTGCCGCCGAACGACGAGACGAGCTGCGTGGACACGGAGTCCATGCGGTCGTTGAAGTCCGTGGCGCGGTCCACGGTGTTGAGGCCGCCGCCGATGTTGTAGGGCGAGAAGTTCTTGAAGAAGATGTAGCGCGCGGAGAGCTTGTGCGCGGGCGAGAGCTCGTAGTCGGTCTTGGCGATGCCGAAGTTCACGTGCTGCTCGGTCGGGATCGCGCCGTCCTCCGGGATCGCGGTCGGCGAGAGGCCCAGGCGGCCGGCGTTGGCGATGGCGCTCTGCTGGATGACGCGCGTCGCGTCGCGCAGGTCCTGGTTCACGAACTCGTAGCCGACGTAGTAGTGCCAGCGGTCCCTGACGATGGGCCCGCCGAGGGTCGCCGTGATGTTGTCGATGTTGTTGTCGGGCGTGCGCGCGGTGGGAGCGAGGAAGAAAGGGCGCTCGTTCATCCCCGCGCGGCGGTAGCGATAGGAGACGTAGCCCGACGGGGAGTTGGTGCCGGACGGCGTGACGGCGTTGAACACCATGCCGGTGGTCTGGCCGAACTCGGGGGCGAAGCCGCTGGTGGTGACCTTCACCTCCTTCACCAGCACCTCGGAGATCGGGAGCATGCGCAGGCCCGCGCGATCCTTCTGGGTGTTGGTGTTCCCGTCGATCTGGTAGTTCGTGTGCATCTGGCTGCCGTTGGCGTTGATGCGCGGCACGCCGAACTCGCTGTTCTCGTAGCCGGTGACGTTGGCCTGCAGGAACGCGAAGTTGTACGGGTTGCGGGAGACCAGGGGCAGGTCCTTGATCTCCGCCTCGCTGATCGTGCGGCCGAGGTCGATCTTGCCGGGCTGGGCCATCGGCGCCTCGCCGCTCACCGAGACGACCTCCTCGAGTCCGCCGACCTCGAGCGTGAGGTTGATGGTGGCGGTCTGGCCGGCGGAGAGCTTCACGCCGGTGCGCTCGACGGCCTTGAAGCCCTGCATCTCGCCGCGGACCGTGTAGGCGCCGAGCGGCAGCAGCAGTGCGCGGAACCCGCCGTCGGAGCCGGTCGTCATCGTGCGCTGCGCGCCGGTGTCGATGTTCGTCAGATGGACGGTCACTCCGGGCAGCACGGCGCCCGTGGCATCACGGGCCACGCCTTCGATCGCGCCGTTGATGGCGGTCGACTGGGCGCCGGCGAAGGAAGCGACGAGGAAAACGGCCACGGCAAGACCAGGGACTCGGCGGGAAATCATGGGTTACCTCGGGGCGAGTATCCCGCCGCCCTGCGCCGCGGTCAACGCATCAACGTTTTGGACGGCGGTTCTGTTCCTGTCCCAGGACAGGTCTACGGCGTGCAGCGATTACAGTCCGACCTTCTCCTTGAGATAGCGACGGCTCTTGCGGGCGCTGTCCGAAGGCTCCGGCACCAGGCGGCCCTGGGCGTCGGGCACCACGTCCTGCTCCACGATCATCCAGCCCGCGTAGCCCTTGCCCCGGAGCGCCTCGACGACGCCGGGGAAGTCCACGACCCCTTCCCCGAGCGCGCAGAAGACGCCGCGCTTCCACGCCTCCTCCATCGGCACCGACGACGTGCGGACGTGCTGCAGCTCCTGGCGGTTCACGTCCTTCAGGTGGACGTAGCGGATGCGATCGCCGTGCTGGCGGCAGATCTCCACCGGGTCCGCGCCCCCGTAGGCGGCATGGCCGGTGTCGAGGAGCAGGCCAACGAGTGCGGGATCCGTGTCCGCCAGCAGCCGATCGATCTCCGCCGGCGTCTCGAGGTACGTCCCGGCGTGGTGGTGGACGACGACGCGCATCCGCAGCTCGTCGCCGATGGCCCGGGCGACGGCGTGCAGGGTCGCGACCGCCTCGCGCCACTGCGCGTCGCTCCAGCCCGCTCTCCCGTCGGCGGGGATCCGCCCGGCGATACGTGTGCGGGCCGCCCCTTCGTCGTCGGCGATGATCAACTCGGAGACGCCTTGCGTGGCGAGGAGACGCGCCACGTCGAGCGACGCCTTTACGGACTGCGCGCGGCGGCTGGCGTCCTCCAGCGGCAGGGGCACGAAGGACGAGCCCAGACGGAGGCCGCGCGTCTTCAGCTCCGCCGCGAGCGCGTCGGCGGTGATCGGCAGGTAGCCGTACGGTCCGAGCTCGGTGCCCTCGTATCCGGCCGCGGCGATCTCGTCGAGGACACGCGTGAAAGGCGGGTTGGGCCGGTCGGCCTCGTACACGCCCCAGCTGACGGGCGCATTGCCGACGACGATTCGGGGTGGATTCATGGAGTAGGGATGCCCTGGGGAAAAAAATCGGGGGGCGCCGACGCGCGCCCCCCTACGGTCAGGAAGGAGTTTCTAGAAGGCGACTCGCAGGCTGAGCTGCATGATCCGCGCGTCACCGGCCAGCGAGGTGATCGTCCCCAGCGTGGTCGGCGCCGACGCATTGCGGTTGGGCAGGCCGAGGTTCACGGTGTTGAACAGGTTGAAGACGTCCCAGCGCAGCGTCGTGCCCACGCGGTCGCTGAAGTGGAAGCCGCGCGAGAGGCTCATGTCGACGCTCTGCCACTTGGGGCCGCGCAGCGAGTTGCGCCGCTGGTTGCCGAAGGTACCGGACGGCACGAGCTCGAACGCCGCCGGGTTCAGCCACTGGTCCACCGTCTTCGGTCCCTCGGGGTCGCCGATCAGGTTCGGCAGCCCGGTCATGCTGGTGCCGACGTTGTTGCTGCTCTGGTTGACCGTGAACGGACGCCCGGAGCGAAGCGCGTAGATCGCGGCCAGCGTCCAGTCGCCGAGGATCGCCCCGCCGATTCCGCCGTCGTTCATCCACCGGCGGTCCTTCCCGAAGGGCGACGCGGCCACGAAGTTCACGGCCAGGCGATGGCGGACGTCGTAGTCGCTCGGCCCGAACCAGGTCTCGAGGTCGCGGCCGTTCTGCGGGAACGAGTTCGACCCCTGGGTGGTGAGGTGCTCGGAAGTGTTGTCCTTCGAATCGCCGAGCGTGTACGCGATGCCGAACCCGAAGCTGCGCGTGAAGCGCTTCTCGAGGCCGAAGTCGATGCCCTTGTACTCGGAGCGGCCGTTCTGCTGGCGCCACTCGATGAACGTCCCGAAGTTCGGATAGGGCACGGTGCCGGTCACGACCCCGTTGCCGGCCGCGTTCAGCACGGGCTGGTTCAGGTTGATGAGCGACGCGAGGTGCGTACCCTTCGTCCACACGCCGTCGACGGAGAGGACGACGTTGGACATGACCTCGCGCTGGAAGCCGATGCTCGCCTGCTGGATCGTGCTCTTCTGCGCGTCCTGCGAGACGCCGCGGATGCGGACGCGGCGCAGCTGGCCCGCCGTGGGATCGAGGTTCGGGGCGACCAGGAAGCCGGTCGGGAAGCCGTTGCGGAGGAGGAACAGCGGGCTCGTCGCGGAGCTGGTCACCACGTTGTTGATCAGCCCGGGCACGTTCAGCGCGATCTGGTCCTCGCTGCCCACGCGATCGAAGAGGTTGTAGAAGACGCCGTAACCGCCGCGGACCAGCATCTTCTCGTCGAACTTGTAGACGAAGCCCACGCGGGGCGCGAAGTTGTTGCGGTCGGGCGGGACGAGGCCGCGGTCCTGCAGGTCACCGTCCTGGGCGAAGATCAGCGACCCGCCGTTCTCGGGGAGGAAGTTGGTCTGGCGGTTGTCCGCCTCGAGCGCGGGGGTGATGAAGTCGTAGCGCAGGCCGAGGTTCAGGGTCAGGCTCGAGTTCACCTTCCAGTCGTCCTGGAGGAAGAACATGCTCGCGCGATGGCGCTGGTCGACCACGAACACATTCGACAGCGAGAAGTCGGACACGTACCCGAGCAGGAAGTCGCCGAGCGGGTTCCCCGTGAAGCGGTTGCGGAACTGCACCGTGCCGCGCGTCGAGGGGACGTCCATGTACTCGTTCTGCATGATGATGATGTCCGCCCCGGCCTTCAGGGCGTGCTTCCCCTTCAGCCAGGAGACGGTGTCGAGGAACTCGTACTGGTTCGAGTGCTGGAACTTGGGCAGGAAGTCCGGCGACCCGAGGCGGCCGAGGCCGGGCCCGCCGAACAGGGTGTCGATCACGATCCCGGGCAGTCCGCCGGAGACGATGGGGTC
>JANMPI010000201.1:0-9594 GCA_031369785.1 Acidobacteriota bacterium | reverse complement strand
CGGCCTCGAGCAGTTCTGTGACGGCCCCATGACCGGCACCTACAACTCGCCGGACAAGCATCTGGGCGCCGTCACCTACGGCGGCTACTCGAAGCGCATCGTCGTCGACCACGCGTACGTGCTGCGCGTCCCGGAGGGGATGAACGCCGCCAGCGTCGCGCCGCTCCTGTGCGCCGGCATCACCACCTACTCCCCGCTTCGCCACTGGAAGGCGGGGAAGGGGCAGAAGGTCGGCATCGTCGGCCTCGGCGGCCTCGGCCACATGGGCGTCAAGCTCGCCCACGCGATGGGCGCGGAGGTCATCCTCTTCACGACCTCGGCGGGCAAGAAGGAAGATGCGAAGCGGCTGGGGGCGTCGGACGTAATCGTGTCCCGCGACGCGAAGGACATGGCGCGCCACGCGAACACCTTCGACTTCATTCTCGACACCGTTTCCGCGCCCCACGACATGGACGGCCTGTTCGCGATGCTGAAGCGGGACGCCACCCTGACCCTGGTGGGGGCGCCGCCCGACGCGCCGACGGTGACGCCCTTCAGCCTCATCCTGCGCCGGCGCCAGTACGCCGGCTCGCTCATCGGTGGCATCGCGGAGACGCAGGAGATGCTCGACTTCTGCGCGGAGCGGAAGCTCCCCGCCGACATCGAGGTCATCCCCATCCAGGACATCGAGAAGGCCTACGCGCGGATGCTTTCGGGCGACGTGAAATACCGCTTCGTCATCGACATGGCGTCGCTGCCCGCCTAGCGTCCCCCCGTGGCGTTCAGCGCCCGGGCCTCGTCACCTGCAGCCGGTGGTTTTTCTGGTCGGACGTGAGGACGAAGTCGCATAGCATCCTCGAGCGGCCGATGGTCGAGCGCGCAGGATGGCACCCGCTCGTGAAGAAGTGGTGAAACGCCGTCGCTCCTTGCCCGTCGAAGGAACCAGGGGGGACCTTGTGAAAATCGCGCTCGGTGTTGCCGTGGCGGTGGTGTTGACGGCAGGAGCGATGGCGGACGCCGCGCCCCGCGGCGACGGCGCGCGCGCCGACGCGCCTCGGCTCCTGAAGGAAGGGCTGAAGGCGGGCGACGCCGATCTGGCCGCTTTCGCGGCCATCGCCGACTGGATCCTCCACGAGAAGGAAGAGAAAGTGGCCGCGGGTCTCCTCGACGTCCTGTCGGCGGTCGAGCCCCGGATCGCCGGCCGCGACGGCCAGCGCTGGAACGCCGCCGCGCAAGCGATGGTGGCGCTGTTCCAGAGCACACTGCGCGATGCCCGGACGGACCGCCGGCGGACCGACGCCGACACCGAGGCCGACATCGCGGCACTGGTGAGCGCGGCCGCCCCCGCGATCGCAGCTACCCTCACCGAGACAGCCCCCAAGGTCTGGGCGCCCTTACTCGATGCGCTCCAGGGCGCTGATCGCTGCGAGACCCCGCCCGGGCGCTGACGACAGCCTAGCCGCCGCGATCACTTTCCGTAGGTGATCTGGGTGTTGACGATGCCGAGCTCGACGCGGCGGTTCTTCGCCCGCGCCGCATCGGAGCTGCCCTTGACCAGCGGCCGCGACTTGCCGTGGCCGGTGACGCTCAGCATCTCCGCCGGCATGCCCGCCTGCACGAGGTAGTCGCGGACGGCCTGGGCGCGTCGCTCCGAGAGCCTCTGGTTGAAGCCGGTGGAGCCGACGTCGTCGGTATGGCCGTTCACGGACACCGTGTAGTCGTGCGCAGTCATCAGGATGCCCGCGATGCGCGCCAAAAGCTCGCGGTCCTCGGGTCGCAGGGCGGCCTTGTTGAACTGGAACTTCAGGTGGTCGCCGCCGAGGTTCATGACCAGGCCGAGCGCGGTGCGCCGCGTCTCCGCGATCTGGCCGAGCGCGGTCTCGAGCCGGTTGGTGTCCGCCTCCGCCTTCTTGCGAATGCGCTCGGCTTCCGCCTGCGCCTGCGCGGCGGTCTCGCGGGCCGCGCTCGCCTCGTGCTTCGCCACTTCCGTTTCCTGCCGCGCCCCGGCCGCCTGAAGCTCCGCGAGCTGGCGGCCCTCGGCGGCGGCGTGCGCGTTGGCATCGGCCGTGGTCGCGGTCTGCGCGGCCTGCCTGGCGAGCGCCGCGGCCTGCTCGACCTTGACCGTGAGGGCCGCCACCTGGCGCTCCGTCGCTTCGGTCCGCTGCAGCATCTTGTAGTCGAAGTAGCCGAGGGAGCCCAGAGATCCGAGGAGCAGCAGCAGGATCAGCAGGAGCACGCGATCGCCGCGCTCCGGCTCCGGGTCGAGCGGCTCGTCGTCGCGGAGGGAGAGTCCGGGGTCGGGCATGCTTCCGTCAAGCGTAGGGCAAGTAGACTGGCGCTGCACGCCCTGGGCGACGGCGGGCGAGCGCCGGTCCGCGCGGTCCGGCCACCGAGATCACCGTGCGCCCTCGCCGTTTCCGGCCGCCGCGTACAATGCCGGCCATGAATCCAGTGAGCCTCGCCGTTCGCAATGGTTGCCTCATCCTGGCGGTGTCGGTGGGGTTCGCGTCTCCGGGGCTCGCCGCGACCGAGCCGGCCGGCGGCGGCGCCGCGATCGACGAGCCGGTCCTGAGCGAGCCCCAGCCGCAGCCGTGGGGCACGACATCGGACACTGCGCTGGTGGTCGGCGCCAGCGACATAACCCCCCCACTCGACGGCGGCACCTTGACCTACCAGACCTACGCCGTTGGCGGCGGGCCTGCTGTCTACCAGAAAAGCGCTTTTACGACGGACTGGTGGTATCAGATCCACGTGCCGTCGGGTTCGCTCCTCCGGCGCGTAGAGATCGAAGCCTGTGACACCTCGTCCACCGCGGCGATCAACTTCGCGATCAAGACCGCGCCGGTGCCGGCCGGTCCGGCGACCCAGATCACCGTGACCGCCACGACGGGAGTTGCGCCTACGCCGGGTTGCGCGTTCTTCCCCGTGACACCGACGGCCACCACCACGATCAACAACGCCACCAATGATTACTGGCTCCTCTTCAACTGGCAGGGGGCCTTTTCGGAGGTCACCCGGATCTATTCGATCCGCGTGTACTACCGCCTCCAGGTCAGCCCGGCTCCGGCCGTGGCCACCTTCCCCAACGACGTGCCCACGACGCATCCGTTCTTCCGCTTCGTGGAGGCGATGGCCGCCTCGGGCCTGACCGGCGGATGCGGCGCCGGCTCGTACTGCCCGGACAGCCCGGTCACGCGCGGCCAGATGGCGGTCTTCTTGTCCAGCGCGCTCGGCCTGCATTTCCCGAACTAGCGGGGCCTCGCGGGCGGCGTCATACTCGCGGGTAGCCCCGTGCAGACAACGTTCGCCGCCGGCACGAGACGCGAGTACCGCCTCACGCTGCGGGGCGGCGAAGCCGTGCTCGGCCCGCGCACGTGGGTGATGGGCGTGCTGAACGTGACGCCGGACTCGTTCTCGGACGGCGGCCGTTACCTCGATGCGACGGCCGCGCTGGCCCACGGCCTGCGGCTGTTCGAGGAAGGCGCCGACGTCGTGGACGTGGGCGGCGAATCGACCCGCCCCGGCCAGCGCATCGCGCTCACCGCGGAGGAGGAGATCCGCCGCGTCGTGCCCCTCATCGAGGCGCTGCGCGATCGCGGGGCGGGGCCGATCTCGGTCGACACCACCAAGGCCGCGGTCGCGGAGGCCGCGCTCGACGCCGGCGCGGACATCGTGAACGACGTGAGCGGCTTCACCTTCGATGACGCGCTCGCGCCCGTGGTCGCGCGCCGCGGCGTGCCCGTCATCCTGATGCACCTGCGCGGCGGCTTCGGGGACATGCACCGCGAGCCGCGCTACGAGGACGTGATGGGCGAAGTCATCGTCGAGCTGCGGCAACGCGTGGCGGCGGCGGAAGCGGCGGGCGTGAAGCGCGCGCAGCTGATCCTCGATCCCGGCGTCGGCTTCGCGAAGAACGCCGCGCACAGCCTCGAAGTGCTGCGGCGCCTGCCCGAGATGGACGTCCTCGATCTGCCGATCCTCGTCGGGCCTTCGCGGAAGAGCTTCATCGGCAAGGTCCTCGATCTGCCGGTGGGGGAGCGGCTCATGGGCACGGCGGCCGCGGTGGCGGCCTGCGTGCTCGCGGGCGCCCACATCGTCCGGGTGCACGACGTGCGGGCGATGGTGGAGGTGGCGCGCCTGTGCGACGCCGTTCGCGCCGCATGACGCGCCTCGCGGAGTTCTGGCACGCCGCCGACGTCACCTGGCTCGACGCCCTCGACATCCTCATCGTCGCCTTCCTCATCTACCAGCTCCTGCAGTTCATTCGCGGCACGCACGCCGTGCAGATGGCGGTGGGCGCGTTCATGCTCGTGGTCCTCTACTGGAGCTCGCAGCTCCTCCACCTCGAGACGGTCAACTGGCTGCTGCGCACCTTCCTGCCCTACCTCGTCTTCGGCATCATCGTGGTCTTCCAGGCCGAGATCCGGAAGGTGCTCGCCCATCTCGGCAAGGCGCCGCTTCCCGGCGTCTTCGGCTCGCACCGCACGGAGGAAGTGATCGACGAGGTCGTGCTCGCGTCCACCACGCTGGCCGCGCAGCGCACGGGCGCGATCGTCGTGCTCGAGCGCGAGATGGGCCTCCGCAGCTACATCGAGACCGGGATCGGGCTCGACGCGCTGCTCACCTACGATCTCCTGATCAGCATCTTCAATCCCGGGACGCCGCTCCACGACGGCGCGGTGGTCATCCAGGGCAACCGCATCGCCGCCGCCGCCTGCTTCCTGCCCTTGACCGTGAACCCGCAGCTGTCGCGCGAGCTGGGCAGCCGCCACCGCGCGGCCATCGGCGTCACCGAGGACACCGACGCCATCGCGGTCGTGGTCTCGGAGGAGACGGGCACCATCTCCATCGTCTCCGGCGGCAACATCCGCCGCGACCTCGACGCGCCGCTCCTGAAGGACGCGCTCCTCGCCGCGCTGGAGGTGGACGCGTCGAGCGATCGCGCGCCCGCCGCCCCCGCGCCGCGCCCGCCGCTTCCCGCCCGGGACGAGTGATGCGGCCGATCCTCGACAGCCTGCCGCTGAAGATCATGAGCCTCGGCTTCGCGGTGCTGCTCTGGCTCCTCGTCGCGGGCGAGCGGACGTCGGAGATGGGGCTCACGGTGCCGGTGGAGCTGCAGAACTTCCCGCGCGCCCTCGAGCTCACCGGGGAGCCGGTGAACGCGGTCGAGGTCCGCCTCCGCGCGTCGCCGGGGATGATCCAGCGCATCGTGCCCGGCGAGGTGTCGGCGCAGATCAACCTCGTCGGCTTCGTCGAGGGCGAGCACATCGTCCACCTCACCGAGGAATCGATCCGCATGCCGTTCGGGGTGAAGGTGGTGAAGATCAGCCCTGCGGTGCTCACCTTCCGCCTCGAGCGCACGCTGCGGAAGATGGTCCCCGTGCAGCCGCGGCTGCTGGGCCGTCCCGCCGAAGGGTACGAGGTGGCGGAGGTGACGAGCCAGCCCCGGGAGGTCCGCGTCGAGGGACCGACCAGCCGCGTGGACGAGGTCGACAGCGCGTTCACCGAGCCGGTGTCGGTGGACGGGGCGCGCGACACCGTGACCGACGAGGTGACGATCGGCATCGCCGACCCGCTGCTGCGCGTGCTGATGACGCCGCGGGTCAAGGTGACGGCGCGCATCCGCGAGCTGCGCGCCACGCGGACGATTCGAGGCGTAATCGTCGAAGTGCGCGGGGCGCCGGCGCTCGCACACCCGGACCGCGTGGACGTGACGGTGAGCGGCGCCGCGTCGGCCTTGGCGCGTCTCGCGGCGGGGGATGTGCGCGCGTCGGTGGAGCGGGCCGCTCCCGGCGCTCGCGCGAAGGTGACGGTGCAGATCGCGCCCGGCCATGCCGGGATCGAAGTGGACGGCTGCTCGCCGGAGGACGTGATCCTGCGCGCGCCGGCCTCCCCGGAGGCGCGGTGACCGTCATACTGTGGGGAGTGGAGCGAATTTGACCGAGAGCGTCCCCCCGCAAAAGGCGAAGCCGGCCGCCGGCGAGCGCCACCTGTTCGGCACCGACGGCATCCGCGGCGTGGCCAACGAGCACCCGATGACTCCGGAGCTCGCGCTGCGGCTGGGACGCGCGGTGACGTTCGTGGCCGGGCGCGGGCTGACCCACGCGCCACGCATCGTCATCGGCAAGGACACGCGCCTTTCCGGGTACATGATCGAGACCGCGATCGCCTCCGGGATCTGCTCGATGGGCGGGCGGGTGATGCTCTGCGGGCCGATCCCGACCCCCGCCGTCGCGCACCTCACGGTCAGCATGCGCGCCGACGCTGGCATCGTCATCAGCGCCAGCCACAACCCGTATGCCGACAACGGCATCAAGATCTTCGGCAGCGACGGCTTCAAGCTCCCGGACCAGGCCGAGGTCGAGATCGAGTCGCTCATGAAGGACGACGCCGGCCTCATGGGGGCGCGCAAGACGGGGCCGGACATCGGCCGCGCGGAGCGGCTGCGCGGCGCGCTCGGCCGCTACATCGTCTTCGCCAAGACGACCTTCCCCAACGACCTCTCCCTGCAGGGCGTGCGCATCGTGGTCGACGCCGCCCACGGGGCGGCCTACAAGACGGCCCCCCTCGTCTTCCAGGAGCTCGGCGCGCGCGTCACCGCCATCGGGGTCAAGCCCAACGGCCTCAACATCAACCGCGAGTTCGGCGCCCTCCATCCCGAGAACGCGCGGGTGGAGGTCATCCGCAGGGGCGCGCAGATCGGGATCGCCCTCGACGGCGACGCCGACCGCGTGATCGTCATCGACGAGAAGGGCCAGATCGTCGACGGCGACGCCGTGATGGCGATGTGCGCGCTGCGGCTCATCCAGGAGGGGCAGCTCAAGAAGATGACGCTGGTGGCGACGGTGATGAGCAACCTCGGCCTCGAGCGGTCGATGAAGGCCCAGGGCGCCAGCCTCATCCGGACGCCGGTGGGCGACCGCTACGTCGTGGAGGAGATGCGGAAGGGCGGGTACAACCTCGGCGGCGAGCAATCCGGCCATCTCGTCTTCCTCGACCACGCGTCGACCGGGGACGGAATCATCGGCGCGCTGCAGGTGCTGGCGTTGATGATGAAGACGGGGAAGACGGTGTCGGAGCTCGCGCGGACGGCGATGGAGCGCGTGCCCCAGGTGCTGGAGAACGTGAGCCTGCCCGCACGCCGCCCGCTCGACCAGATGGCGCAGCTCACCGAGATCACCGCCAAGGTGAAGCGCGAGCTGGGCGACGACGGGCGGGTGCTCATCCGCTGGAGCGGGACGGAGCCGAAGCTCCGGATCATGGTCGAGGGGCCGGACGAGGCGCGCATCGCGTCGTGGGCCCAGGACCTGATCGCCGCCGCCCGCGCCGACATCCCGGCTTCCTGAGCACGCCGCTCCCGCCGCTCTCGGCCGCTATACTGCGCCCAGCATGGTGAAGCTGGGAGTGAACATCGACCACGTGGCCACGGTGCGGCAGGCGCGGCGCGCGCCGGAGCCCGATCCCATCCATGCCGCCGTTCTCGCCGAGCTGGCCGGCGCGGACGGCATCACCGTGCACCTGCGCAGCGACCGCCGCCACATCCAGGACCGCGACGTGGAGATCCTGCGCCAGGTGGTGAAGACGCGGCTCAACCTCGAGATGGCGGCGACGCAGGAGATGGTGAAGGTCGCGCTCACCATCAAGCCCGACCAGGTGACGCTCGTTCCCGAGCGCCGCGAGGAGCTGACCACGGAGGGCGGCCTCGACGTCGTGCTCAACAGCGTGCACCTGAAGCCGGTGGTCAAGATGCTCGACGACGGCGGCATCCGGGTGAGCCTCTTCGTCGACCCCGACCTCGAGCAGGTGAAGGAATGCCACCGCGTCGGCGCGGCCGCGGTCGAGATCAACACCGCGGCCTACGCGGATTCGCGCGACGACCGCGCGCGCGACGCGAACCTGCGGAAGGTGGCGGACGCGGCGCGCCTCGGCGGCAAGCTCGGCCTGCTGGTGCACGCCGGCCACGGCCTCACCTACGCCAACGCGGCGCGGGTGGGCGCCATCCCCGAGATCTCCGAGCTCAACATCGGACACAACATCGTGGCCCGCGCCATCCTCGTGGGCATGGAGCGCGCCGTGCGCGAGATGGCCGCGGTGTTGCGGCAGCCCTAGGCGGCCGGTATTCTTGGCGGCAGGAGAACAGATGATCGAGGCGTTCGGCAAGACGGACGTGGGTCGGCGCCGCAAGCTGAACGAGGACAATCTCCTGCTCGATCCCGAGATCAATCTCTACGCGGTCTGCGACGGCATGGGCGGCCACAACGCGGGCGAGGTCGCCTCCAAGATGGCCATCGAGACGCTCCACGCCTTTATCGCCAAGAGCCAGGGCGAGGAGAAGGACATCACCTGGCCCTACGGCCTGGAGCCGAACCTCTCCTTCGAGGCCAACCGGCTGAAGACGGCGATCAAGCTCGCCAACAAGCGCGTGTTCAAGGCCGCCGACAACCGCGAGGACTACACCGGGATGGGGACGACTCTCGTCGCCGCCCTGGTGAACGACGGCACGCTGACCGTCGGCAACGCCGGCGACAGCCGCTGCTACATGGTGCGCGAGGGCAAGCTCAGCCAGCTGACGCGCGACGACTCGTGGGTCTCGGCGGCGTGGGCAGAAGGCCTGCTGAGCCACGACGAGATCGACCGCCATCCGCTGCGCAACGTGATCACGAAGGCGGTGGGAGCGAAGGACAACATCGACCTCGACACCGGCGAGACCAGGCTCGCCGCCGGGGACATCGTCCTGCTCTGCTCCGACGGGCTGCACGGCATGCTCACCGACGTCCAGATCCTCGCGCTCCTGAACCCGGCGCCGGGAGACCTGGAGAAGGCGGCGGGCGCCCTGGTGGACGCGGCCAACGAGGCGGGCGGGAAGGACAACGTGTCGGTGGTGCTGCTCCGATACACGACCGGCTAGACGCGCACCGGCATCACCGCCGCAGCGGGGGCGAATGGCGAGCTTCGGGCGATACGAGATCCTCGACAAGCTCGGCGAAGGCGCCATGGGCGTGGTCTACCGCGCCCGCGATTCCGCCATCGGACGCATCGTCGCCCTGAAGATGCTTTCCGCGGAGCTCGGGGCGGAGGACGAGCTCCACCAGCGCTTCCAGCGCGAGGCGGAGGCGATCGGCCGCCTCAACCATCCGAACGTGGTGACGGTGTACGACCTCGGGCACGCCGAGGGGCAGCTCTACATGGCCATGGAGCTGCTGGAGGGCGACGACCTGCGCTCGCTCATCGAGGCCCGCGCCGACATACCGCTCGCCGATCGCGTGCGCATCCTCATGCAGATCTGCGTCGGCCTCGGCTACGCGCACTCGCGCGGCGTCGTCCACCGCGACGTGAAGCCGGCGAACATCCACGTGAGCGTGGGCGGGAAGGTGAAGCTGCTCGACTTCGGCCTCGCGCGCGTCGCGCAGCGGGAGACGATCACCCGACGCGGCGTGATCCTGGGGACACCGGACTACATGGCCCCGGAGCAGGCGACGGGAAAGGGCGTCGACCACCGGAGCGACATCTTTTCCGCGGGCGCTGTGTTCTACGAGTTCCTGACCCTGGAGAAGCCGTTCAAGGGAAAGACGCTGCACGCGGTGCTGTACCAGATCATCCAGGAGGAGCCGGATC
>JANMPI010000109.1:0-10336 GCA_031369785.1 Acidobacteriota bacterium | reverse complement strand
CGATGGCGGACCCGACCAACGTCTTCGCGATGGACGACCTCAAGTTCATGACAGGCTACAACGTCGAGCCGGTGGTCGCCTCCGAGACGTCGCTCGAGGAGGCGATCGAGAAATACTACGGTTCCACGCGGTCCCTGCAGCTCAAGCAGGAGGCGGGCGGGGGCAGCGGGATGGCCGGGGGCGGCAACCAGTCGCACCGGATGGGGGACAGCCCGACCCTGAAGGACGTGCTCGACGGCCCGGGACTGACTTTCGACGACATGGCCTCCGTCGGCCTTTCCGAGGTCGACCTCGATGCCTTGGGCGACGAAGAAGCCGACGTCGAGACCGTGAAGGCGGAGGACGACGAGATCGACCTCGGCGCCCTCGCGAAGTCGAGCGAAGCGGCGCCGGTCGTGAAGCTGTCGAACGTGCTCCTGATCGACGCCCTGAAGCGCGGCGCCTCCGACATCCACATCGAGCCCTACGAGCGCGAGTTCCGCGTGCGGTTCCGGATCGACGGCATTCTCTACAACGTGATGGCGCTGCCCATGAAGCTGCGCGACCCGCTGATCTCGCGCCTCAAGATCATGGCCAAGCTCGACATCTCCGAGAAGCGCCTGCCCCAGGACGGCCGCATCAAGATCCGCCTGAAGGTCGAGGACCGGAGCCGCGAGATGGACTTCCGCGTCTCCTCCTGCCCGACGCTGTGGGGCGAGAAGGTCGTGCTCCGGCTCCTCGACAAGACGAAGCTGATGCTCGACATGACGAAGCTCGGCTTCGAGCAGGAGTCGCTCGACCGCTTCAAGCGCGCGATCGCCAAGCCCTACGGCATCGTGCTCGTCACGGGGCCGACGGGATCCGGGAAGACGAACACCCTGTACTCGGCCATCGCGCAGCTCAACAAGCCGGACACCAACATCATGACCGCCGAGGACCCGGTGGAGTTCAACCTGGCCGGGATCAACCAGGTCCAGATCAAGGACCAGATCGGCCTCAACTTCGCCTCCGCGCTGCGCGCGTTCCTCCGCCAGGACCCGAACATCATCCTCGTCGGCGAGATCCGCGACTACGAGACGGCGGAGATCGCGGTCAAGGCGGCGCTCACCGGCCACCTCGTGCTCTCGACGCTGCACACCAACGACGCGCCGAGCACGGTGTCGCGCCTCGTGAACATGGGCATCGAGCCGTTCCTGGTCGGGACCGCCGTGAACCTCATCCAGGCCCAGCGCCTGATCCGCCGCATCTGCGCCGCGTGCAAGGAAGAAGTCCACGACGTCCCCGCCAAGACCCTCATCGAGGTCGGCTTCGCGCCGGAGGCGGTGGGGACGTTCAAGCTCTACAAGGGCCGCGGGTGCGGCACCTGCAACGGCACGGGATACAAGGGCCGCGTGGGCCTTTACGAAGTGATGGAGATCTCGGAAGGCATCCGCGACCTGATCATGGTCGGGGCCACCGCCGTCGAGATCAAGCGAAAGGCCCTCGAGGAAGGGATGCTCACCCTCCGCATGAGCGGCCTCGAGAAGATCAAGGTCGGCATGACGACCATCGAGGAAGTCCTGCGCGAGACCGTGCTGTGACCAGGAGGTAAGCGTGGCAGTCAGTCTGCACCAGCTACTGAAGACGATGACGGAGATGAACGGGACGGACCTCCACGTCACCACCAACTCTCCGCCGCAGATCCGCGTCGACGGCAAGCTCCGGCCGCTGGATCTCCCGGGGCTGACCGCGGTCGAGACCAAGTCGCTGGCCTACAGCGTGCTCACCGACGCGCAGAAGCACCGCTTCGAGGAGAACCTCGAGCTCGACTTCAGCTTCGGGATCAAGGGCCTGGCCCGCTTCCGGGCCAACGTCTTCATGCAGCGGGGCGCGGTCGCGGCCGTCTACCGCACGATCCCGTACGAGATCCGCAACTTCAAGGAGCTGGGCCTCCCGCCGGTGATCGCCACCATCTGCGACAAGCCGCGCGGCCTCGTGCTGGTGACCGGACCGACCGGGTCGGGAAAGTCGACGACCCTGGCCGCGATGCTCGACAAGATCAACAACGAGCGCCACGAGCACATGATCACGATCGAGGACCCGATCGAGTACCTGCACGGGCACAAGAAGTGCGTGGTCAACCAGCGCGAGCTGCACGCGGACACCCACTCCTTCACCAACGCGCTCCGCTCCGCGCTGCGCGAGGACCCCGACGTCGTCCTCATCGGGGAGATGCGCGACCTGGAGACGATCGAGTCCGCGCTGCGCATCGCCGAGACGGGCCATCTCACCTTCGGCACCCTGCACACCAACTCCGCGGCGCAGACCATCAACCGCATCGTGGACGTGTTCCCGGCCCACCAGCAGCCCCAGATCCGCGCCCAGCTGTCGCTGGTCCTGGAGGGCATCATGTGCCAGGCCCTGCTGCCCAAGGCCAGCGGCACCGGCCGCAGCCTGGCCATGGAGATCCTGGTGCCCAACGCGGCCATCCGGAACCTCATCCGCGAGGACAAGATCCACCAGATCTACTCCAGCATGCAGACCGGGCAGGAGAAGTACGGGATGCAGACCTTCAACCAGAGCCTGGCCAGCCTTTACTTCGCCAAGCAGATCTCGCTGCAGACCGCCCTCGGCATGAGCTCCATGCCGGACGAGCTGCAGGACATGATCAACCGCGGCGCCGGCCTGTCCACACCGCAGGCCGGAGGCCGGCCCCCCCAGCGTCCGGCGAGCCGTTAGCCCGCACAGGAGGTAGAAGCTCATGCCTGCATTCGTCTGGAAAGGCAAGACCCGCGAGGGTAAGGCCGTGGCCGGAGAGCGCGTCGCGGAGAACAAGGAAGCCGTGATGGCTCTCCTCCGCCGCGAGCAGATCCTCGTCTCCTCGGTGAAGGAGAAGGGGAAGGAGATGGCGCTGCCGAAGTTCGGCGGCGGCGTGCCCGCCAAGCAGCTGGCGATCTTCGTGCGCCAGTTCTCGGTCATGATCGACGCCGGCCTGCCCCTCGTGCAGTGCCTCGAGATCCTGGGCAGCCAGCAGGACAACAAGACCTTCGCCAAGATCCTGCAGCAGACCCGCATGGACGTCGAGGGCGGCGCGACCCTGGCCGACGCGATGCGCAAGCATCCAAAGGCCTTCGACGAGCTCTTCACCAACATGATCGCCGCCGGCGAGGCCGGCGGGATCCTCGACACGATCCTGAAGCGCCTCGCGACCTACATCGAGAAGGCGGTCAAGCTCAAGGGCCAGGTCAAGGGCGCGATGGTGTACCCGGTGGCCGTCATCTCCATCGCCGGAATCGTCATCACCGTCATCCTCTGGAAGGTCATCCCGACCTTCGCGGCCATGTTCGAGGGCCTCGGCGCGCAGCTCCCGCTGCCCACCCGAATCGTCATCGCGATGTCGAACTGGGTGGTCCGCCTGCTGCCCTTCGCGGTCTTCATCGGGATCGGCGGCTACTTCTTCTTCCGGCGGTACTACGCGAGCTACGGCGGCCGGCGGGTGATCGACCGCATCGTGCTCAAGCTGCCCATCCTCGGCGTCCTGATGCAGAAGATCGCGGTGGCGCGGTTCTGCCGAACGCTGGCCACCCTCATCTCCTCGGGCGTCCCGATCCTCGACGGACTCGAGATCACGGCGCGCACCGCCGGCAACGCGATCATCGAGGACGCGATCATGGCCGTCCGCAAGGGGGTGGAGAGCGGGCTGACGGTCGCGCAGCCGCTGAAGGAAAGCGGCGTGTTCCCGCCCATGGTCGTGCAGATGATCGGCGTCGGCGAGCAGACCGGCGCCCTCGACGCCATGCTCAGCAAGATCGCGGATTTCTACGAAGAAGAAGTGGATCAGGCCGTCGCCAACCTGCTGACCCTGATGGAACCGGTCATGATCCTGTTCCTCGGCACCACCGTCGGGGGCATCGTCATCTCGATGTACATGCCGCTGTTCGACATGATCAGCAAGCTGAGCTGAGGACGGGGGCGCCCGCCCGTTGGAAGACGACGGGCGCCGCGGCGATCCACGGGACGCGGCACCAGCCATGACGCCGACGATCGAGCAGGGCCTGAAGCGGCTGATGGTGTTCAGGGTCGTGATGATCACGACCCTGCTCCTCATCGCCATCTACGTGGAGGCGGTGTCCGAGACCCTCCCCCGCGTAAACCCTCTCTATTTCCTCATCGCCGCGACGTACGCCTTGACGCTGATGTACGCCCTGGCCTTGAAGTTTCTTCCTTACACGCCGGCCCAGGTATACGCCCAGGTGATCCTGGACCTGGCCATCATCACGGGGCTCGTCTATTTGACCGGCGGTGCGGGCACCCGCGCCGGCTTCATCCTGCTGTACCCGATCTCGGTGCTGTCGGGCAGCGTGCTTCTGTACCGCAACCGGGGCCTGATCCTGGCCGGCGTGGCGAGCGTGATGTATGCCTCGGTGCTGGGCGCGGTGCGCACGGGCCGGATCCCCGTCCGGGGGCTGGGTGACGTCGTCGACCTGCCCATCCAGCACCTCGTGTACTCGGTGTTCGTGGCCGGCGTGGCCTGCGCGACGGTCGCCCTCATCGGCTCGTACCTGAGCGCCAGCCTGCACAGCGCCGGCGAGCGGCTCGAAGAGGCGGTCGAGCAGGCGGCCGACCTCCGGGAGCTGAACGAGATCATCGTCAACAGCATCCAGAGCGGGCTGGCCAGCGCGGACACCGCCGGGCGCATCCTGCACCTGAACGGGTTCGGGGAAGGGATCCTCGGCATGCGGAACGCGGAGGCCCGCGGGCGGACCCTGAAGGAGGTCTTCGGGTCCGACCTCCTGGAGCCGTCGACGCTGCGGGTGCGCGCGGCGAACCGCGGGCTGGCCCGCCTCGAGGTCGTGTACGCGCAACCCTCGAGCGAGCCGGTCGTCCTGGGCGTCTCGGTGTCGAAGCTGGAGACGACCGATCCCGCCGGCGCCGGGTACCTGCTCGTCTTCCAGAACCTCACCGACGTCAAGCGCCTCGAGGAGGAGCTGCGGCTCAAGGAGAAGCTGGCCGCCGTCGGCGAGATGGCGGCGCAGCTCGCGCACGAGATCCGGAACCCGCTGGGCTCGATCAGCGGCTCGGCCCAGGTGCTGATGGGCGAGCCGAACATGTCGGCGGAGCAGAACCAGCTCCTCGCCATCATCACCCGTGAGTCGCGGCGGCTCTCCGAAACGCTCAACCAGTTCCTCTTCCAGGCCCGTCCGGCGTCGCCGCACCCCGGACCCGTCGACCTCGGGCCGGTGATCGCGGAGGCGGTGACGCTGCTCCGCAACGCGCCCGAGGTGAGCCCCGCGCACCGCGTCCAGTTCGACGCCGACGACGGGCCGCACGTCTGCATGGCCGACCGCGACCAGATGCTGCAGGTCTTCTGGAACCTGGTGCGCAACGGCCTGGAGGCGATGCCGGACGGCGGCCTCCTGCGCGTGCGCCTGTGGCGGAGGGAGCATGACCTCGTGCTGTGCGTCGAAGACGAAGGCCGCGGGATCGCCAGCGAGGACCAGCTGAAGATCTTCGAGCCCTTCCATTCCGGCTCCCGCATGGGGACGGGGCTCGGCCTGGCGATCATCTACCGCATCGTGCAGGAGCACCAGGGCGACATCCGCGTGCGCAGCATCCGCGGAAGGGGGACGGCGGTCGAGGTCCACCTGCCGCTAGTGGCCGTTCCGGTACCTGTATGAGCTGGGGGAGTGCTCCTTGTGCCGGGCCATAGCTCGCCCGGCCGCCGCACCCCCCAGACCCCCCCCGAGCTCCGCCGAGATGAACTCGTCTCCGCTCGGGTCGCGGTTGCGTTGCCTCTCGCTCTCGCCCTGCTGCCGTTCCTGCTCTTCGCCGACGCCGTCTGCGGACGGGTCGTCTTCTACGAGCGGGACATCCTCGCGTACTGGGTGCCCGCGATCGAGCGGTTCGTCGCCGCGGTCGCCGAAGGCGCGTGGCCGCTTTGGGACCCGCTCACGAACTTCGGGCGGCCGATGCTGGCGGACCCGAGCTTCCAGGTGGGATACCCGCCCACCTGGCTGAACCTCGTGATGCCGCCCGGCGCGTACTACACGCTCTTCGTCGTCGCGCATGTGGCCTGGGCGGGGATCGGGGCCCTGCGCCTGGCCCGCGCGTGGGGGATCGGGCTCGCCGGGGGTGCGTGGGCGGGCGCGGTCTGGATGCTCTCCGGGCCATTCCTTTCCTTCGTGAGCCTGTACCATCACTTCGCGGGGGCAGCCTGGATCGCGTGGGTACTGCTCGCCCTCGAGCATGTCCTCGCGCGGCCCGGCGCGCGAGCTTCGGGCTGGCTCGCCGCCGGGGCAGCGGGGATGGCCCTCGCGGGCTCGGCCGACGTCTGCGTCATGACCGCCGCCGCCGCGGCCGCCCGGCTCGCGGTAGCCCTCGCCGCGCGCGCCGAGCGAGAAAGGCTGGCGCCCGCTCGGCTGGCCGTGTGCCTCGCCGCGTCCGTCGTCGCGGCGGCGCTGGCCGCCGCTGTCAGTGGTGGCCGACGCTCGCGTACGTCTCCGCGGGGAGCCGCGGGTTGGTGGGCGCGTCGGCCAACATGTACTGGTCGACCCATCCCGCGAACCTGCTCGATGCGATCGTCCCCGGTTTGGTCGCCGGCATGCCGCTGGGGACGGATTGGAGGGGGGCGATCTTCGAAGGACGCGGGCCCCTGCTGCGCTCGCTGTATGTCGGCCTGCCCGCGCTGGCGCTGGCGGGCCTCGGCCTCGCCGGACGCTGGCGGCGGCGCTGGCTGACGGTGGGCCTGCTCGCGGGCTTCGTGCTCGCCGCGCTCGGCCGCTTCACGCCTTTCTATCCCCTGCTCGCCGAGCTGCCCATCGTCCGTCTCCTCCGCTATCCCGCCAAGATGCTCGTGCCCGCGGGCCTCTTTCTGGCGCTGCTCTCCGGGGCCGGCGTGGACGCGCTCCTCGGCGAGTGGAGCGGCCGCCGCCGTCGCTACCTGGTCGCGGTCGGGATCGCCGTCGCGTTGATCGGGGCGGCCGCCGTCGTGGCCTCCATTGCGGCTCCGTCGTTCGCCGCGGCCCTGGCCCACGGCCTGGCCCCCGACGCGAGCGGCGTCGCGGTCCGGATGCGCTCCGTCTTCGCGCGGGTGGCGGGTCTTGCCGCGCTCGCCACCGCCGCGCTCGCCATACGCGCGGCCGGCGCGGACCGCCCGCGGCTCCTGGCCGGAGCGCTGGCACTCGCGCTGGTCGATCTGCTGGTCGCGGCGCGCGGTGCCGTGCGGCTCGCGCCCGCGGCGCTTCTCTTGGCGCGCCCCCGGCTGCTGGCCGCCCTTCCCGACCCTTCCGCGCGCCGGGTGTATTCCTTCGAGTACGGCCTTGCCTTGCTGAACGCGGAGTTCACGCGCATCCCCCCGGGTTGGGATCCGGAGTGGGCCTGGGCGCTCGGGCACACCGATTGGCTCTCTTCTCCCATCGCGACGCGATGGGGAGTCTCGGGCAGCTTCGACGGCGACTTCACGGGCCTCACTCCCGTCGCGATGAGCCGCCTCCTCGCGCTCGTGAACGGCGTGCGCAGCGAGGACGCCGGGCTCCGTCTCCTGCAGATGGCGTCGGTGACGGACGTGGTCTCCTTCGAAGAGTCCTTCGCCGGGTCTCCGCCGCGTGCCGAGGCGCTATCCGTCTTTGCGCGGCCAATCCGCCTGTTCGCGGTGCCGGATCCGCTGCCGCGCGCCTTTGTCGTGGCGGGAGTTCGCGCCGATGGCGCGCCGGGAGAGGCGAGCATCGTCACCTCGCCCGACTTCGACGCGCGCCGCGAAGTCGCCCTCGACCCGCGAAGCGGCCGTGCCGCGTCGCCCGCGCAGGATGACGCGGGCCGCGCCGCGATCGTCGCCCGGCGCAGCGATCGGCTGACCATCGCCGTCTCGGCGCTCCGGCCCGCCGTCCTGGTGGTGACGGAGAGCTACGATCCGGGGTGGCGGGCCTGGGTGGACGGCGCCCCCGCCCCCGTGTGGCGCGCGAACGCGATCTTCCGCGGCGTGCCGGTGCCGCAAGGCGACCATCGCGTCGAGATGCGATACCGTCCGCCTTCGGCGGCATGGGGCGCCGCGGCTTCGGCCCTCGGGGTCACCCTCATTGTCGTCCTCAGCGGGAGGCGCGCGGCTTGAAGAACCGGATCCTCGTCGTCGACGACGAGCCGTCGATGCGCGAGATGCTCGCCATCATGCTGTTCAAGGAAGGCTACGAGGTGCTGGTCGCGGAGAGCCGTGCGGCATCGGCGAAGGTCTTCGCGCAGGGGACCGTCGACATGGTCATCACCGACGTGAAGCTCCCCGACGGCGACGGCATCGAGATCCTGCGCCACGTGAAGTCGGCCTCCCCGCAGACCGTCGTCATCGTGATGACCGCCTTCGGGTCCACGGAGACGGCGATCGCGGCCCTGAAGCTCGGCGCCCACGACTACCTCGTGAAGCCCTTCGACGTCGAGGAGCTGAAGATCGTCGTGCGCGGCGCGCTCGAGAGCCAGCACCTGAAGGAGGAGAACGTCCGCCTCCGCGCCGAGCTCGACGCGCAGCACGGCATCGAGCGGATCGTGGCGACCTCGCCGCCGATGGCGGCGGTGGTGGCGATGGTCCGATCGGTGGCCCCCACGAGCTCGACCGTACTGATCACCGGCGAGAGTGGGACCGGCAAGGAGCTCGTCGCCCAGGCGATCCACTCGCTTTCGCCGCGTCGGGACGCGCCGTTCGTCTCCATCAACTGCGGCGCGCTGCCCGAGACCCTCCTCGAGAGCGAGATGTTCGGACACATGCGCGGGGCGTTCACCGACGCCCACCAGAACAAGAAGGGGTTGTTCGAGGTCGCCCACCGCGGCACGTTGTTCCTCGACGAAGTCGGGGAGATGCCGCTGTCCATGCAGGTGAAGCTCCTGCGCGCGCTCCAGGAGAAGACGATCCGCCGCGTGGGAGGAACCGAGGAGATCGAAGTCGACGTACGGGTGATCGCGGCCACCAACCGGCGCCTCGAGGACCTGGTCCAGGAGAAGCGGTTGCGGGAGGACCTGTTCTACCGGCTGAACGTCATCCCCATCCGGCTGCCGCCGCTTCGGGACCGTCGAGAGGACATCCCGATCCTCGCCCTGCACTTCCTCGAGGGGTTCGGCCGGGAAGCGGACCGGCGGGTCACGAGGATCTCCGAGGAGGCGATGAAGCGGTTGCAGCGCCATTCCTGGCCGGGCAACGTCCGCGAGCTCGAGAACGTCATCGAGCGCGCAGTCGCCCTCGAGACCACGGACACGATCATGCCCGACCGGCTGCCCGACCCGATGGCGCCGCCGGTGGAGCACGGGTCCGCGCCGCTGCTGGGCTCCGGCTTTACCCTCGACGGCCACCTGAACCGCATCGAGAAGGAGTTTGTCGAGGAGGCATTGGAGAAGGCGGCCGGCGATCGGGCCCACGCTTGCGAGCTGCTGGGTATCACTCCACGATCGCTCCGGTACCTTATTCGTAAACACGCCCTGCCGGGCGGACGGGTGTGACAAAAAGTGGCGTGAACGCCACTTAGTGGCAGGCCCACGGCGGATCGACTCCGGGCTAACCCAATGTTCTCAGTTGTTTGTAGCCGGTGACCTGCGGGTACCGTTCTTGCTCTATGAGAGGTCAGCCATTCTCGTGGGAGTACGAGACGCCGACTCACCGCGGATCCGCATCTGCTCCGGACAGTTCGAGCAGTTGACTTGCTAAAGGAGAACGAATGAAGAACCAGAAGGGCTTCACCCTGATCGAGCTGCTGATCGTCGTGGCGATCATCGGCATCATCGCCGCGATCGCCATCCCCAGCTTGCTGCGCGCCCGCGTGTCCGCGAACGAGTCGGCCACGCTCGGCGACATCCGCACCCTGATCTCGGCCCAGGCCGCGTACCAGTCCGCGAACAGCGGCTTCTATGACGGCAACCTGAGCTGCCTGACCGAGCCGTCCAACGCCGCGTGCATCCCGAGCTATCCGGCGATCGCCCCCACGTTCCTGGACAGCCAGCTCGCGTCGGAGCAGACCAAGTCGGGCTACAACCGGTCGTTCCAGTCCGGCGCGGTCATCGCTCCGGCGATCCCGACCGCTTCGGCCACGTCGACGGCGGTGTACCGTTACGATGCGACGCCGATCAACATCGGCCAGACGGGCGTTCGTGGGTTCGCCGCGGACTCCAGCGGCCGCATCTGCTTCACGACCAACGGCGTCTCGGTCGCGGCAGGCGCCAGCACCGGCACGCTGCCGGGCAGCTGCCAGGACCTTCGCTAACATTCGACCAGGCCGTTTGCAGGGGGGGCTCGCGCCCCCCCTTTTTCTTTTGGGGGCGACAAAAAGTGGCTCCCCGCCACTTAATGCAGGCCAGTGATCGGTTCGGCTAGTGGAGTTAAGGCTTTAAAATGAATTAGTTATGC
>JANMPI010000083.1:0-4236 GCA_031369785.1 Acidobacteriota bacterium | reverse complement strand
GGCGTGAGGTCGGTGAGCAGCGTGTAGTACTTCCACATGAGCTCGTCGGAGATGGACATCGCCCGGGAGAAGATCGAGAGCGGGGGATCGCTGACCCCGATGTAGTTGCCGAGGCTCTTGGACATCTTCTCGACACCGTCCAGCCCTTCGAGGAGCGGGGTGGTCAGGACCACCTGCGGCTCGAGGCCGTACGCGGGCATGATGTCGCGCCCGACGTTCAGGTTGAAGAGCTGGTCGGTGCCCCCGAGCTCGACATCCGCCCGGAGGCCGACCGAGTCGTAGGCCTGGGCCAGCGGGTAGAGGAACTCGTGCACGGAGATCGCCTGGCCGGCGTCGAAGCGCTGGCGAAAGTCGCGCCGCTCCAGCATGCGCGCCACGTTGTACGTCCCGGCGAGGCGGATGAGGCCGTCGGAGCCGAGCGCCCCCAGCCACTCGCGGTTGAAGCGCACCTCCGTCCGCGTGGGATCGAGGATCTTGAAGGCCTGCTTCTTGTATGTCTCGGCGTTGGCTTCGATGTCTTCGCGGGTGAGCGGCGGGCGCGTCTTCGACTTGCCGGTGGGGTCGCCGATCATCCCCGTGAAGTCGCCGATGACGAACACCACGCGGTGCCCCTCGTCCTGGAAGTGCTTCATCTTCCGCATGAGGACGGTGTGGCCGAGGTGGATGTCGGGGGCGGTGGGGTCGAAGCCCACCTTTACCGTGAGCGGCTTGCCGCGGGCGAGCTTGGCCGCGAGCGACGCCGGGGTGACGACGTCGACGCAGCCCCGGGTCAGGAGCTCGATGCCGTGGCTCATGACGCTCCCGCTCCGCGGCGGACGCGCCGGCCCTCGAGCCGCATCGTGCCGTCGAGCATCATCCGCACCGCGCGGGGGTAGATCCGGTGCTCGGCCTCGAGGACGCGCGCGGCCAGCGTCTCGACGGTGTCGTCCTCCGCCACCGCGACCGCCTCCTGCAGGAGGATGGGCCCCGAGTCGAGGCCAGAGTCGACGACGTGAACGGTGGCGCCCGTCACCTGGACGCCGTGTTCCCACGCCTGCGCCACGGCATCCGTGCCCGGAAACGCGGGCAGGAGCGACGGATGCACGTTCAGCACGCGGCCGGGATAGGCCGAAACGAAGCCGGGGGAGAGCAGCCGCATGTAGCCGGCCAGGCAGACGAGCGAGACGTCCTGGGCGCGCAGCGCCTCCAGCAGCTCGCGATCGTGCACCTCGCGCGGGCGGCCGCCGTGCGCGATCACTCGCGCGGGAATGCCGGCCTCTCGTGCGCGCTCGAGGCCCTGCGCTCCGGCCACGTTGGAGATCACGACCGCGATCTCACCGCCCAGACGGCCGGCGGCGGCCGCGGCGGCGAGTGCTTGCAGGTTGGATCCGCGCCCGCTGATGAGCACCCCGATGCGCGTCCCAGGCATCGCGCCGCCGTCACTCGAACGCGACGCCCTCGCCGGGCACGACGGTGCCGATGACGAAGGACGTCTCGCCGCGGCGCTCGAGCGAGTGCTCCACGTCGTGGAGATCGGCCGGGGCGACGACCGCGATCATCCCCACGCCCATGTTGAAGGTGCGGAACATTTCCTCGTCGCTGATTCGCCCGCCCTCCTGGATGATGCGGAAGAGCGTGGGAACCTGCCACGCGCCGCGGCGGATGCGCGCGCCCAGACCGTGGGGCAGGACGCGAGGGATGTTGCCGGGAAAGCCGCCGCCGGTGATGTGGACGAGAGCGTGGATCTTTCCGCGGTCGAGGAGAGGCTCCAGCGCGGCCAGGTACGACCGGTGGGGCGCCAGGAGCGCGCCGCCCACCGTGTCGCCGAGCTCGGGCAGACGCGTGCTCACGCCGTGCCCGAGGGTGTCGAAGAGCACCTTGCGCGCGAGGGTGTAGCCGTTGGTGTGAAGGCCGGCGGAGGGAAGCGCCACGAGGATGTCGCCCGCGGCCACCGCGGCCCCGGTGAGCGCGCGATCGCGGTCCACGATGCCGACGATGAAGCCCGCGAGGTCGTAGTCTCCCGGCGCGTACGTGCCCGGCATCTCCGCCGTTTCCCCGCCCACGAGCGGACAGCCGAACTCGGAGCAGCCGCGCGCGAAGCCCTTGACGATCTGCTCCACGCGGTCGGGATCCATGCGGCCGAGTGCTATGTAGTCGAGGAAGAACAGCGGCACCGCCCCCTGGACGAGGATGTCGTTCACGCAATGCGCGACGAGGTCGTAGCCGACGGTGTCGTGGATGCCGGCCTGGATCGCGACCTGGATCTTGGTGCCGACGCCGTCGGTGGAGGAGACGAGGACCGGCTCCTTGTAGCGCGCGAAGTCGGGGCGGAACATGCCGCCGAAGGAGCCGATCTCGGAGAGCACGCCGGGGTTGAACGTGCCGCGGGCGAGCCCCTTGATGCGCGCCTTGGCTTCGTCCGCGGCGGAGATGTCGACCCCGGCGTCTCGATAGTCCATGGTGAAGAACGGGGATTCTAGCATCGGGGCTCGGTGGCGTATCCTCGACGCATGCCCGCACCCGCGCCGGCCTTTGCCGCCCTCGAGACGGCGCTCGAGGAGAAGCGGGTCCGCGTCGAAGGCGCGCTGCGCCGGCTGGTCGTTCCCGGCCGCTCGCCGGCGGTGGAGGCGGCCATGGAGTCGAGCCTCTTCGCGCCGGCCAAGAGGCTGCGGCCGATCCTGGCCCTGATGGTGGCGGACGTGCTGCGCGGCGACGCCGATTCCGTCCTCCCCGCCGCCTGCGCGCTCGAGCTCGTCCATACCGCGAGCCTGATCCTCGACGATCTGCCGTCGATGGACGATGCGTCCGCGCGGCGCGGCCGCCCCGCCTGCCACATCGCGCACGGAGAAGCGAACGCGATCCTCGCCGCCTTCGCGCTGCAGAACCGCGCCTTCGAGGTCCTCGCCTCCGGCTGGGCCGGCGGGCCCGACGCCGCCACGCGCGCCGCCCTCGCGACCGAGCTCGCCCGCGCCATCGGACTGTTCGGGATGATCGCCGGCCAGGCCGAGGATCTGGCCGCCACCGACCGCGCGCTCGACTTCGCCACCCTCGAGTTCATCCACCGCCACAAGACGGGCGCGCTCTTCATGGCCTCGGCCGCGGTGGGCGCCTCGGCGGCGCGCGCGTCGGACGCGGAGCGGGCGGCGCTGGTCGCGTACGCCAAGAATCTCGGGCTCGCGTTCCAGATCGTCGACGACCTCATCGACGCCACCGGCGCCGCCACCGAGGCGGGGAAGGACGTCGGCCAGGACGTGAAGAAGACGACCTTCGTTTCCTTCGCCGGAGTGGAGGGCGCGTGGCAGCTCGCGGGAGAGCTGATCGGGACGAGCGAGGCCGCGCTCCGCGGCTTCGGCGACCGCGCGCAGCCGCTCCGCGATCTCGCCCGTTACGTCGTCGTCAGGAGGAGATAATGAAGCGCGTTTTCCGAGACGAAGCGTTTCCTCTGCGCCGCCTTGCGATTCATTCGCGAGGCGGCGTTCATCGAAGTCTGGCGCGTAGACGAGGACGCAATTCATGACCCGGTGCCCCGAGTGTGAATCCGACCTCGACCTCGACGGCTACGAGATCGAAGTCGGCGAGAACATCAACTGCCCGGAGTGCTCGATCGAGCTGAAGGTGATCGCCGCGGACCCCGTGATGGTGGCGCTGGTCGAGCCCTGACCGGCGCCGCTCAGCGGGAGGCGAATCGCCGCACCGCCTCCGCCTCGTCCTCGTAGACTTCGAAGAGCGGCAGCAGGCGGGCCAGCGAAAGCGTGTTCTTCACGCGCTCGCTGGCCTTCACGACCTTCAGCTCCGCGCTGAACTTTCGCGCCGTCTTCAGCCCCGCCACGAGCTCGCCGAGGCCGGCGCTGTCGAGGAACGTCACCTCGGAGAGGTTCAGCAGGATCTTCCGCCAGCTCTCGGCCAGCAGCTCGTCGAGCGTGTCGCGCAGGATCTGGTCGCCGAGGCCGGCGGTCAGCTTTCCCTTGAGGTCGACGATGACGACGTCGCCGGCCTTGCGCACCTCGACGTGCATCAGCTGTCGACGCGCCGCAGCGCGTCGGGACGGCGCTGGACGGGGAACCGCTTCCGCGCTTCCTGCATGTAGGCGCGGAAGAGCTGGGCGCGGCGCTCCTCGGTGAGCGACGCGATGAGCCCCGCCTTCTGCGCCTCGAAAGCGGCGGGGTCGGCTTCCTTCTTCTCGAGCACGCGGACGACCGCCCACCCCGCCGCGGTGCGCACCGGATCCGAAAGCCCGCCGGTGGGGAGCGCATAGAC
>JANMPI010000085.1:0-1872 GCA_031369785.1 Acidobacteriota bacterium | reverse complement strand
CGCGCTTGCGCCGCTTGTTCTCCGCCACCACCTGGTGGGTGATGTCGGGCTGGAAGTCGATGGGCTCCGCCTCCGCGACCTGGACCTCCTGCTCGACCTCCTTCACCGGCTCGGCGATCTCGATGGAGTGGAGCTTGAACTCGCCCTTGAAGTAGCTGATGAACCCCACGCGCGCCGCGCCCTTGCTGAAGAGCGGCTCGGGCGCGGTATTGCCGCCCAGAACGTCGGTGAACTGCCGGATGATCCCTGTCTTCAGGTCGAGGCTGCGGAGGTTGAAGATGTCGTCGTCCTCGGTCGAGGAGTAGTAGATCGTCCCCCCATCGGCGGAGAAGATGGGCGCATTGTCGTCGTAGGCGCCGAACGTGAGCTGGGTCTTCTGGGCGGGGTTCGCGAGCGGGAAGACGTACACCTTGTCGTGGCCGCTGATGCGCCGCGTATAGGTGACGACCGTCCCGTCCGGCGACACCTGCGGGTCGGTGTCGGAGAAGGCGTCCGCGGTCAGGTTGCGCACCGCCCCCGTCTCGAGGTCCATCAGGTAGATGTCGCCGACCCCTTCCTTGAGCGCGGCCAGCAGCACGCTCCTGCCGTCCGGGAGGAGGCAGGGGGCCTGGGCCTGATCGAGCTCGACGGGGATGCGGCGGACGATGTCGCCGGTGAGCGCGGAGGCGAGGTAGAGGCTCCGCTTCTTCCCCTTGCGGGCGAAGAACGCGATGGTGTCGCCCGACGGCGAGAAGTCGATGGAGCGTCCGGCGACGAAGGCCTCGTTCATGGCCAGGGACTCGAACTCGTCGGTAAATCCCTTGGTGAGATTCTTGATGACGGTGCCGTCCTTGGCGGAGAGCAGGATGAGGTCGGCCTCGCCTTCCGCGCGGTTGCCGGTCAGGGCGGCGATCACTTCTCCCGACGGGCTGGCCGCGAAGGCGAAGACCTGGGTGTACGGCGTCTTCTCCTGGTTCGGCGACAGGTCCTTGCCGTAGTCGCTCGGCCGCTGCTTGTCGCGGAAGGGCTTGAAGCGCTCCTTCAGCCACTTCTCGAAGGCCTCATCGAACTCTTCGGGCTTCATCCGGAAGGCCTGCTGGTAGATGTCGTCCATCCCGCCGCCGACGAGGTTCTTGCGGAACGTGTACAGGAACTGGCGGATGCCTTCCTTGCCGTAGCGCGCCTCGATGAATTCGAAGGCGGCATGGCCGAGGTTGTAGACGAGGCGCGGATTGGACGACCCGCCGTACTCCTCGAAGCGGGAGATGCGCGGGACCTGCTCCGTCACCGCGGCGTCGCGGACCGACATCAGGTCGATGGAGTCCCACGTTCCGCGCATGTAGTCGGCGAGGCCCTCGTCGACCCACAGCGGCACCGAGCGCTGGACCATGTTCCTCGGGATGAGATCGAACTCGAAGACGTGGGTCAGCTCGTGGGTGATCAGCCCCTGCAGCTGGTCGGGGGCGAGGTCGATGGGCAGCACCATGCGGCCGCGCGTCGGCTCCGCGAAGGCCAGGACCCCCTCGGGCAGGATGTCGGGGAAGAGGTTGGTCTGCTCGAACTCGGAGTGCGTCTTGTAGAGGATGAGGGGGATCGGCGAGCTGATCTCGTGCTTCAGGTCGGAGGACACCTTCTGGTACGCGCTCTCCGCGTAGGACACCACGCGGGCGAGGTGCTGCTCGAACTCGGGGTAGTAGTAGACCTCGAAGTGCGGGCTCTTGTAGACGCGCCACGCGAAGTTGTCGTACTTGACCTTGTTCTTCCCGTAGTAGGGGATGAACTGGGCGGAGGCGGGAGCCGGTCCCAGGGCCACCAGCAGCGCGGCCAGGGCCAGCCATCGCCCCGAACGGGGGATCATGAAGTTTCTCCTATTTCAGGAGGACGCGGGTCCCG
>JANMPI010000004.1:0-1852 GCA_031369785.1 Acidobacteriota bacterium | reverse complement strand
CGCCGACATCCCGCTGGTGGTCGACCACTTCCGCTACTTCGCCTCGGCAGCCCGTGCGGAGCAGGGCTCCTCCACCGAGATCGACAAAGACACCGTTGCGTATCACTTCCGTGAGCCGCTGGGCGTCGTCGGGCAGATCATCCCGTTCAACTTCCCGCTGCTGATGGCGGCCTGGAAGCTGGCTCCGGCACTGGCGGCGGGTAACACCGTCGTGCTCAAGCCGGCCAGCCCGACACCGTGGTCGATCCTCAAGCTGATGGAAGTGCTCGAGGACATCCTGCCTCCGGGCGTGATCAACGTCGTCAACGGCCCTGGTGCGGAGATAGGCAAGGCGCTCGCGACCAGCAAACGGATCGCCAAGATCGCCTTCACCGGCGAGACCGTGACCGGGCGGCTGATCATGCAGTACGCCGCGCAGAACATCATCCCGTCGACGACGGAGCTGGGCGGCAAGTCGCCCAACATCTTCTTCGCCGACGTGATGGCGGAGGACGACGAGTTCCTCGACAAGGCCATCGAAGGGCTCGTCCTCTACGCCTTCAACAAGGGCGAGGTCTGCACCGCACCGTCGCGGGCCCTGATCCAGGAGTCGATCTACGAGGAGTTCATGGAGCGGGCGCTGGAGCGGATCGCCGCGATCCGCCAGGGCCACCCGCTCGACCCCGACACGCAGATCGGCCCCCAGGTCTCGAAGGCGCAGCTCGAGAAGATCGAGAGCTACGTCGAGATCGGCAAGCAGGAAGGCGCCGAGCTCTTGATCGGCGGCGAGCGTGCTCACCTCAGCGGTGAGCTCGAAGGTGGCTACTACTTTGAGCCAACCGTCTTCAAGGGTACGAACGACATGAGGATCTTCCAGGAGGAGATCTTCGGTCCGGTGCTCGCCGTGACGACATTCCGCAACGAGGCGGAGGCGCTCGAGATCGCCAACGACACCATGTACGGCCTCGGCGCGGGCGTCTGGACGCGCGACACGAGCAAGGCGTTCCGCATGGGCCGCGGCATCAAGGCCGGGCGCGTGTGGACGAACTGCTACCACCTGTATCCGGCGCACGCCGCCTTCGGCGGCTACAAGTCATCCGGCGTCGGGCGCGAGAACCACAAGATGATGCTGGATCACTACACGCAGACGAAGTGCATGCTCGTCTCCTACGACCCCAACCCGTTGGGGTTCTTCTAAAGACCACGCAAGTGGATCGGGCTCCCAGCGTCGTCGCCACCGAGCCCGCGATCGCGGAGATCGGGCGCTTGAGAGCCGCGCATGGTCCGCTGATGTTCTTCCACTCGGGGGGCTGCTGCGACGGCAGCTCCCCGATGTGCTTCCCTGAGGGAGAGTTCCTGCTCGGCCCGAACGATCTGCTGCTCGGCGAGGTCGACGGCTGCCCGTTCTACATCGACGCCGAGCAGTACGAGCGCTGGAAGAGACCGACCTTCGTCCTCGACGTCGTGCGCGGAGCCGGATCGGGCATGTCGCTCGAGGGCATCCACGACCTTCGCTTCGTCACGGACTCGCCTCAGGCCGCTGCCTGCTTGCTCACCTGAGCGAACTGCTCGCTGTTGTCGGTTAGGACAACCCGAACGGACACAAAGCGAGTCGGTTTCGCCCTGGCGGTGCCGTGCCGGTTGTCACAAGCAAGCGCTGCGGGTTTACCGAAAGCGATTCGGGAGTTCCCACGATGGCCCGACGCGCGTGGGCCACGACCATTGGCCACAAGGAAGTCGAAGTTCCCAAGAAGTCTCAAAAGGAGCACCCGTGAAACGCGTTGGAGCACTTACATTCCTGATCGCGGCCCTCGTTGTGGCGGCGGTCGTGGCCGGCACCGCGCTCGCCGCGCGCACGGTTGCCTTCAAAGGC
>JANMPI010000549.1:0-1805 GCA_031369785.1 Acidobacteriota bacterium | reverse complement strand
GGGCCTGCCCAGCGCGGCATCCGCGCGCTCGGAGACCCGCCTCGTTCGCGCGCGGACGCGTCGCGCCGGCGCGACTTCACGTTCAACGCACTGCTGTTCGATCCCTTGTCCGGCGCGTTGCACGATCCGCACGGCGGCATTCGCGACCTGCAGGCGCGCGTGCTGCGCGCGGTCGACGCCGGCCACTTCGGCGAGGATCCGCTGCGGGCCCTGCGCGCGGTTCAGCTGGCGGCGCGATTCGAGCTCGCCATCGATCCCGCGACGGCCGAGCTGTGCCGGGCGATGCCGCTCCGCGAGCTGCCGTCGGAGCGGATCTTCGGCGAGATCGAGAAGCTGCTCCTCGGCGCGCGGCGCCCGTCCATCGGGCTCGGCCTGATGAAGGAGTGGGGGATGCTGCCCGCGGTTGCCCCGGAGCTGGAGCCGCTGGCCACGACCCCGCAGGAACCGGAGTGGCATCCCGAAGGCGACGTCTGGACGCACACCCTCCTCGCGATGGACCAGGCCGCGCCCCTTGTCGGCGACCTCGACCGGCCGCGCGCGCTCGCGGTGATGTTGGCCACGCTGGCTCACGATCTCGGCAAGCCGGGCACGACGCAGGAGATCGACGGTCGCATCCGATCGCTCGGCCACGAGGAGGCCGGCGTGCCGCTCGCTCTATCGTTGATGGAGCGATGGGGAGTGCACACGTTGCACGGCTACGACGTGCGCGGGCAGGTGCTGGGGCTGGTCGGGAATCACCTGAAGCCGGGCCAGCTGTACGACGACCGCGAGCGCGTCACCGACGGCGCGATCCGGCGTCTGGCGAGGAAGTGCGAGCCCGCGCTCCTGTACCGCGTCGCGCGCGCGGACTGCCTCGGGCGGACGGGGACTTTTCCGCCGGTGGCGATGGAGTGGTTCCTCGCCCGCGTGCAGCAGCTGGAAGTGGCGGTCCGGCCGCCGGCGCCCCTGTTGATGGGGCGCCACCTGCTGGCGATGGGCGTCGCACCGGGGCCGGAGGTCGGACGGATCCTCGGCGCCGTCTACGAGCGACAGCTCGACGGCGCGGTCACGACGCTGGAGGAGGCCGAGGCCGAAGCGCGCCGGGTGATCAGCAGCTCATAGCCGCTGATGAGCACCCGGATCATCCTTCAAGTGGGTCGTTGGCCGGGTGGAGCGCAGGGCCGCCCACGTGAAAGCCGGAAAGATCGCGGCTGTGGCGAGAAGTGCGGGTATGAAGAACACTCCGAGAAACATGTACGGCCAGTCTCCGGAATTGCCGCGCCACCCCATCAGCTCCGGTGGCAACCCCTCGCGAAGGGCAGCGCCGAGGACGCACGCACTCGCGACGGTGCCGACGACGATGAGAAGTGTCCGCCGCTGTGACCACGAGATGCGTCGGCGCCTGAGGTATGAAGCCTGCAGTACCATGGCCGGCAGGTAGACGGGACACCCCAGAAGCACCCAGAGGATCTTGAATTCCGGCAGGCCGCTGTCTCCCACAAGACCTCCCGCTGTTTCAATCGACTCGTTCCGGAACGAGTTCGCGACCAGCAACGCTAAGCTACACCCACATGCCGACACGACCACCAACAAACGCCGAGCTCGACGAGCTGGCGACGCGCGCCGAGGCGGCGCCCGCGGGGGCTTGGCGCAAGCAGGACGGTGACGTCGATCACTTCACCCTGCGCGGTGCTAGCGGCGCTGGCGACCTTCACCTCTATGCGCCGGCGGACGCGGGCGAGGCGGTCACGCGTCTTCTCGAGGCCGCGCGCGCCGACATGCCGCGGCTGGTTGATGAAGTCCGGCGGCTGCGCGCCGAGGTGGAG
>JANMPI010000530.1:0-2180 GCA_031369785.1 Acidobacteriota bacterium | reverse complement strand
CCGGGATTCAGCCGGGCCCGGGGCGCGTGGCCGCGCGTGCGCTGGCCGCTCTGGCCGCCGCGGCGACGGTGGTCGTCGCCATCCACCAGTGGCACGCCATCGCCGCCGACCGCCACGTCCGGAAGATGATCGCCGCCGAGTCCCGGTCCTTCTGGCCCGGCGTGGAGGAGGAGTCGACGGCCGCGCTCGTGCTCGCGCCACGGAATCCGCAGGCCCTCTTCGGCCTTGGCACGGCGGAGCTTGCGCGGGGGCGTCTCCCGGAGGCACGCGCGGCGTTGCGCCGCCTGCTCGCCGAGCACCCCCATGACCTGCCCGCGCTGGGGAACCTCGCCCTCACGCAGATGGCCGCTCACGAAGACGCCGCCGCCCTCGAGACGTGGGGCCGCGTGCTGGCCATCGACCCGCGTGACCCTCGCGCGCAGCGCGGACGGGCCGAGGTCCTGGCGCGGATGGCCGTGGGCCGGACGAACTAGGGCGCGGTGCGCGCGCCGTGTCCGGCGTCCGCCCCCGCCTCGATACCTTCGCCGTCGGCCGCCTTCCCGATCGGCTCTTCTTCTTCGTCGTCGCCGAGGAACGCCGCGATCGGCTGCAGGCTCTCCACCCTCTCGCAGAAGATCTTGAACGCGGCCATCATCGGAACCGCGAGCAGCGCGCCCGGCGTGCCCCACACGAACCACCAGAACAGCAAGCCCACGAAGAGGAGCGCCGGGTCGAGCGTGAAGCGCCGCCCCATGATCACCGGCGTGACCACGTATCCCTCGATCGTGTTGATCACGAAGAACACGACCGGGACCAGCAAGGCCTTCCACACGTCGTCGAAGGCGAGGATGGCGGCGAGCGCAATGACCGCCGTGCAGATCAGCCCTCCGAGGTAGGGGATGAAGTTCGTGACCGCGGCGGTCACGCCCCAGAGCACCGGGTTGGGCATGCCCATCAGCCAGAGCGCCACCGCGACCACCGCGCCCATCGCGACGTTGATGAGCGTCGTCACCAGCAGGTACGCCGAGATCTGCTCCTCCATCTCCTGCGCGATGTCGACGGCGCGCTTCCGGTCCGCGAGCCGCGGCGACGCCTTCACGATCTTCCGCAGCACGGAATCGCCGGAGGCGAGGAGGAAATAGACGAGGGTCAGCACGATGGCCGATCCGCCGAGGAACGACGACATTCCTCCGAGGACGGTGCTGCCGATGCCCGGCTCTTTCACCTGAACCTCCGGGGCCTCGCCGGGGGTGGCCCCGCTCGTGAATTTTTCCACCTGCTGGGCCGTCCGCGTGAGCTTTTCGACGCTGTGCAGCAGCGGCTTCAGCTTCGTCTCGACGCGGCGGAGCCCGTCCGGCGCCCGCGCCATCCACGTGCTCGCGGGCCACGAGAGCGCGTAGAGGCCGAGCCCGACCACGAACAGGAGGGTGAGCACCACCGCCGCCGCGCCCGCGGCATCCGGCAGGCCGGCCCTCTTCATCCTGCGGACGAGCGGAATGAGCAGGAAGTAGAGCATCACCCCGATGACGAGGGGGAGCAGGAAATCGCGGGCGGCGCGGAGCGTGTAGAGACAGGCGAGGATGAACAGGCCCTTCTCCGCCACCGACCACACCCGACGTGCCTGGTCCGCGGGCTCGAGGCGCAGCATTTCGCGGCGCTCGGCGGGGATCCGGTCCGCCTGACGGCGTCCGAGGGGCATCCGCCATCGTAGCCTGCGCGGGGACCAAGCACCGGGTTTTGCGGGGATTTAGCGCTATAATGGTCGACCCGCACTCCGCGGGCGAACCTTCATGTCACGCCAACTGCGAGAACGGCACCAGCGCTACCTCGATGCCGAGGTCCCGTTGACGTCCGTCTCGCGGACGGGGACGTTCCGCGTCGCTCTGTGCTACCCGAACCTGTATACCGTCGGGATGTCGAACCTCGGGTTCCACAGCATCTTCCAGATGCTGAACGCGATGCCCGACGTCGTCTGCGAGCGCGCCTTCCTCCCCGACGACGTCGACACGGCAGAGCTCGAGCGCACCGGCCAGCCGCTGACCACGGTCGACTCCGGCGCGGCGCTCCGCCAGTTCGACGTGGTGGCGTTCTCGGTCTCCTTCGAGAACGACTACGTCCACGTCCTGAAGATGCTGAAGATGTCCGGCATCCCGTTGCGCGCGGCGGATCGCGGCCCCGGCGATCCCCTGATCGTCCTCGGC